>CANGHD010000141.1 GCA_947453525.1 Paracoccaceae bacterium
ACCGACTGGATCGGCAAAGCCGCCGCCACCGCTGAAAAGGCCAAAGGCCCGACCCGTAAACTCGTCCCGATCATCGTCGATGTATCCGACGCCGACGTGGTGGCATGGGAGCCGATCTGGCTTGACGGCTACGTGGTCGGCTGGTGCACCTCCGGCGGCTTCTCGCACTGGACCGGCAAGTCCGTGGCCCAAGGCTTCATCCCCGCCGACCGCGTCGTCGACGGTCTCGAGCTTGAGGTGGAAATCCTCGGCGAACGCCGCCCCGCCCGCGTCCACTTGGCCCCGCTCTGGGACGACGGCGGCCGCATGCGCGCCTGAGCCACCCGCGCCCCGCTTCATTCAGGTGCAAATATCCCACGGGGGTGCAGGGGGTGTGAAACCCCCCTGCGCCTCTGCCCGCCAAGGGGCCAAACATGTCAGAACGGCCCATCTCAGACCTGACCCTCCTCATCCCCGCCGCGGGAGCCTCGTCACGGATGCGCGGCGCGGACAAGCTTCTGAGTGAAATCAACGGTGTCCCGCTCCTGCGCCGCACGGCGCAACGGGCCCTCTCGGCGCATCACGATGTCTGCGTCACCCTGCGCCCGCAGGATGCGGCGCGGCGGCAGGCCTTGGCGGGGTTGCCGGTCAAGGTCGTGACCATCGTGGACGCGGCCCAAGGCCTTTCGGCCTCATTGCGCGCCGGGGCGGCGGCAGTGGGGCAGAGCCGCCTTTTGATCCTGCCAGCCGATATGCCTGATCTCACGGCCGCCGACCTCGCGCAGATGATCACGGCAAGCGCCGAGGACCCTGACGCCATCCTGCGCGCCACGGCTGAGGATGGCACGCCGGGCCATCCGGTGATCTTCCCCGCCGATCTCGTCCCCGCCTTCGCCAGCCTGTCGGGCGATGAGGGCGCACGGTCGATCCTGCAGGCGCACAAGGCGCGCATCCGGCTGATCGCCCTGCCCGGCACCCATGCGCTGACCGACCTAGACACGCCCGAGGCTTGGGCCGCGTGGCGGCGGTCAAAGACGGCAGACTGATCCGCAGAATACTGCCAAAACGAAAAAGGAGGGCTTGCGCCCTCCTTTCCCGTCAGCCGGGGCTCTCCCCGGCCAGCTGCACAAAAAGTGGCCTTTTAAGTCGTCACCTTTGAAAGTCTCCGCCTTGGAATTCTCAGCGGACCAGAAGCGTCGCTTCGTGCCGCTTCAGCGTCTTGCGCGCTGCGGTGTAGCTTTCCAGTCCGGTTTCTGTCTTCAACTCCGGGAAGAGTTCGAAGATTTCCGAGCGTTGCGCATTGCCCAAGCCCTTCAGCGTCAAATCGCCGGGCTGGAAGCTTTCCGTCCAGGCCCCGTTGCCCAGCACCACCTCGTGCCGATCGAACATGAAGTGCAGATAGCTCACCCCCGCCGTGTCCACTGAATGAATGCCCTTGGACGAGATCAGATGCTTGGCCGCAACCAGAACCTCATGCTCGTCGAAGTACAGCGCGGTGCGGTCATTGGCGACCAGCAGGCGGTGGTTGGGCGACACCATCATGTCGCGCTCCGGCAGGCCGTTGCCCAGCGAGCCCTGACGGACCAGAACCGGCTTCAGATGCGGCGCCACCGACAGCTCCGCCCATGTCAGGTCCTTGCGGCCCATCCAGCGGATTTCCTGCATGCCGTTGTCGCGGGTGATGATCTTGTCGCCGACGCGCAGGCTTTCCACCGGCACTTCGCCGCGCGGCGTCGCAATCAGCGTGCCGGGGGTGAAACAGGGCACGACGTTCTCGATATTCTTGAACGTCATCGTGCCGGTGACATGGTTGTCGGTCGGATCAAGGAACTGAACCGTGCCATTTTCCGGGTTGGACGGGTCGTAAATGATGTGGAGCGGGCCTGCGCCGGTCAGATCCAGCGTGTCGTGGTCGTCGCCGCCCTCGCCGCCGTCAACCACGTCGCCCGCATTGCCACCAAGGAAACTGTCCCGGTCGTCGCCGCCGAACAGGCTGTCATTGCCCGCATCCGCCGTAAAGGCGTCGTTGCCCTGATCGCCATATTCGGCGTCATTGCCATCGCCGCCAAACAGCGTGTCGTTGTCGATGCCGCCGTGCAGCTCGTCATTGCCGGCATCGCCGTAAAGCGTGTCCCGATCATCCTGACCATAGACCGTATCGTCACCAGTGCCGCCATGGATCAGGTCCAGACCGTTGTCTGGGGCCAGATCGCTGGCGTCGGGGATATTCACCGCATCGGGAATACCCGGACCATAGCCGCCATAGATCAGGTCGTTCCCGCTGCCGCCGTCGATGCTGTCGGCACCCTCGGCCCCGATGATCGTGTCATTGCCGGCATCGCCAAAGATCGTGTCATTGTCGACACCGCCGTCGATCAGGTCGTTGCCCGCATCGCCATGGATGCTGTCGGCATCGTCGCCGGTGTGGATCGTGTCATCGCCCGCCCCGCCAGAGACCGTGTCCTTGTCGTTGTTCACATCGTCGTCGGCCGGATAAAGCCCAGGATATCCGATGTCGGGATGCTGTCCCGCAAGACCGGTCGAGGTGTCGATCACATCGTTGCCATCGCCGCCGGTAACGCTGTCCTGACCGTCATCGCCGCAGATCGTGTCATTGCCTGCGTCACCGCTCAGCGTGTCATCGCCCGTCCCGCCGCCGACGACGTCATCGCCGGTGCCACCGGAGACGATGTCATCGTCGCCGCCGCCGAACACCTGGTCATTGCCGCCCAGACCCGAGATCGTGTCATTGCCACCATTGCCGTAGAATTGGTTGGTATAGACGTCGCCGCCGTCGGTGCCCTGATCGTCAAAGCCCGACAGGCTGTCGCCATGGTCCGAACCGATGACCCCGTCGATCCCGTTGCCGATCTCGTCGCCATTGGCATCGCCGCCGTGGATCTCGCGGGTGACCAGATTGACCGTCACCCCCTCGTCCGAGTTGGAATAGTCCAGATTGTCCTGATCGGTGCCGCCAAAGAAGGTGTCATGACCTGCGCCGCCGATGAAGGTATCGTCGCCCGCCCCGCCATACAGGGTATTGTGGCCCGCCTCGCCCGCCAGCGCATCGTTCCCGTCGCCGCCATAGACCACGTCATTGCCGTCGCCCGCCAGAACCGTGTCGTTGCCGCCATAGGCATAGACCAGATCGTCATTATGCGCCGCGCCGGCCAGAACCTGATCGTTGTGGTCGATCCGGTCGCCCTGCGGATCGCCGGTATAGCCATAGTAGATCACATCATTGCCCGCCGTGCCATCGACGATGCCGTCCAGCGCCGGATGGCACTGGTGACCATGAGGGTCATACCAGCAGCCGTCCTCGTGCTGCGTCACGTGATCCGGATCCACGCGGCAATGACTGCCATCGGTGTCGACGTAGAAAAAGCTATGGCTCATGACTGGTCCCTCTCATCCCGCGATCCATGGTCAGACTGGACGGTCTCCCCGCGCGCCAAATCGGCACACCGAAAGGCGCGGCGCGCGCAGTCCCCGCCAAGTCCCGATCTGATCCCGTCCCGCGTCATGTCCCGCTCCGTCGTCAAACCCGGAAGCCGATCCTCCGGTTCGATTTTGGTGAACAGCGCACCACCGTGGCCCGCCATCCGTCAGTCCCGGCCAATCTTGGCAAACCCTGCGGCATGCCAGAATCAAAAGGCTCCACAGGAGCCAAGCCAGATGCCGGACTGTCGTGATCGTCGCGATGCGGGCGGCTTCGACTCAATGTCGACATCCACGCCACAGCGTGCATGCATCAACGGGGGCAGTTCCCCAAACGACGACTGAGCCTCAACCCTTATCCCGCGCCAGAATGCGCAACGCCACGTCCAGACCGCCCCCACGGCCTTGCCCTACACGCGTAGAACACAGTCTGAATACCTATCGTTAAGGCTTACGAAAAGTAAAAAAATGGCTCGGGCTACACTTACGAGCAGCGCCGCTATCCCAAAGGAGGCCGACCAATCTTCCGGATTCTCATGGCGGTTGCATCTTGTTGCCAAACTGGAAACGACCTTCGCACAAAACCGGTCGGTTTCGGGCAATTTGCCCGGAAAATGCGACTTTGGCCGTCGGACTGTTTCGCAAACGGCAACGATGGTTGGCTTAACCATCCGCCGAGATTGTGGCCACAAAGTCGCCATCTTCCCGATTGGGCTGTTTCCCAGGCCGCATCAATTTCAATGATTTCGCACAACTTTTGACAGTCAAACCGCTGGCACGGTTAACATAGGCCGAATCACCGGCCCACAGTCGTCAAAAGCCGACGCGGTCTCGCCGCGAGCGAGCCTAGGTCACCCGTGGAACGTCCCGAGCCCGACGCCAACGCAGACCAAAGGCCCAGCCAAGTTCCCATCGGCAGATCAGACCATATTTCTTCAGGATATCTGGTGCGGGCGGTCGGACTCGAACCGACACACCTTGCGATAGCAGATTTTGAGTCTGCCGCGTCTACCATTCCGCCACGCCCGCACTGGAGGCGGGTTTAAATCCCCTCCGCCCCGGCGTCAACGGCCCCACGGGGGGATAAGGCCGCGAAACTGACAGGTTCTTCACACAAACCTCAGGGCGTCTTCACCGAAAACGTGTCACAGGCCCTGATCTGACCCGAAGCAAGCCCGATCTGGAACCATGTCGACCTTTGCGCCGAGGTGCCATGCGTGAAACTGTCCGGCATCGGCCTTTGCCCGGCATTGCGCTGCAGGGTGTCATCGCCGATCTTCTTGGCGGCATGGACCGCCTCTTCGAAATCGCCCGGCTCGATCGAGCCGAACTGCGCCTTGGCATCGCGCGCCCAGATCCCGGCCAGACAATCCGCCTGCAACTCGATCCGGACCGAGAGCGCGTTGCTTTGCGCCTCTGACACCTGCGACCGGATCTGGTTGACCTTGGACAGGATGCCCAACTCGTCCTGCACATGGTGCCCCACCTCATGCGCCACGACGTAAGCCATGGCGAAATCCCCCCGCGCGCCCAGATCGGTGGCCAGCGTCTGGAAGAAATCGGTGTCGAGATAAACCTTCTTGTCGCCCGAACAATAAAACGGCCCCGTCGCCCCCGAGGCATCGCCGCAGGATGATGCCGTCACCCCGGCAAAAAGCACCAGCGTGACCGGATGATAGGGCCGCCCGACCTGCTCCCGAAAGACCCGCGCCCAGACCTCTTCGGTATCGCCCAGCGTCACAGCGACAAATTCGCGCGCGGTCGGGTCCGCCGGATGCGAGGGCGCGCCACCCTGCAACGCACCGCCGTTCAGCAAAGGCGTCAGGTCGATGCCAAAGAACCAGCCCACGACCACGATCGCCACCAGCCCGAGCGAGCCCGCGCCCAAGCCCCGCCCGCCGCCACCGACCTGCCCCCTGCGGTCCTCGATATTGCCGCTCTGCCGCCGCCCGCGCCATTCCATACCGCCCTCCACCATTACCCGCCCAAGCCTAGCCGCCCTGCTCCCGCTTTCTCAAGCCCAGCCTTTCTCAAGCCCCGCCTTTCTCAAGTCTCACCTTTCTCAAGCCCGGAGCGCGGGACGCCCGCCCTGAAGCCTTGACCTTGGCTCCCAAAGCCGCCAAAGCCCCTCCAAACGGGGGCTGAATGACCTTTGGAGGGATGCCATGTTCGAACGCCTGACCCAGCGCCTGCTGGCCGAGGCCCGCTCGCCCCGCGCCGAAGCCGTGCTTGCCGTGGTCGCCTTCGTAGAAAGCTCGGTCTTTCCCCTGCCCGCCGAGGTGATCTTCCTGCCCATGTGTCTGACACGTCCCGAACGCGCGATCCGCTACGCCGCCATCGCCGCCGTGGCCTCGGTGCTGGGCGGCATCTTCGGCTGGATGATCGGACATTTCCTCTTCGACGTCATCGCTGCGCCGATCCTGAACTTCTGGCACTCCATGCCCGCCTTCGAGGCGCTCAAGGCCCAGACCGGCACCGGCACGATCCTCCTCCTCCTGATCACCTCCGGCGCCGCCCACCTGCCGCCGATGAAGGTGGTGACGATCCTCGCAGGCGCCATCAATTTCAGCCTGCCCCTGTTCATCCTCGCCGCCGTCGTGGCACGCGGCGCCAAATTCTTCCTGCTCGGCTGGGCGCTGCAGCGCTGGGGCGCACCTATCGCAGAGTTGATCCACAAACGCCTTGCCACCGTGGCCCTGATCGTGCTGCTTCTGGCCGCGGCCCTGTGGCTGGCGAAATCCCACCTGTAAGCCACCCGACCCAGCCGCCCCAACCTGAACGCCCTGACGCACCTTCCAGAACTGCCCGACCCACCCGCGGCCTCCCGAAACCGAGGTCACCCCAAAGCGAGGCCCGAATGTCCCGAACCCTCCTGATTCTCCTCGCCGCAGGTGGTTCGCTGGCAGCCCTGGCGGCAGCTTACGCCTTCCAGTACATCGGTGGCCTGCAACCCTGCCACCTCTGCTGGCTGCAACGCTACCCCCACTTCGCCGCCGTGGCGATCGGCGTGCTGGCCCTGTTGATCCCCAAGACCCTGCTCGCCCGCCTGCTGCCCCTCGCGGGCGCCGCCGCCGCCCTGACCAGCGCCGGTTACGGTTTCTACCATACGGGGGTCGAGCGGCGCTGGTGGTTGTCCACCTGCGGCTCCAGCCTTGACCTCAAACTCTCGGCCAAGGACCTGACGGCCCAGATCTTCGCCGCCCCCGTCGTCAAATGCGATCAGGTGGCCTGGCAAATGTTCTCCCTGTCGATGGCCTCATGGAACATGCTTCTGTCGCTTGGGCTGGTGGCCCTCTGGCTGATGGCGTTCCGCAAGTCCTGAACCCTTAGGAACGCGCCTCTCTTTCATTGGTCCATAAATATCGCTGGAGGGGGTGACGCGCGTTCAGAACTCCTCCCGTGGCGGATTTCCGCGAAGAACGCCCGGCCCCTGGCCGGGCCGGGACTGGCAGGCTGGCCCCCCGCTCCAGACGCCGCCACCTGTCACAACGGAGAGCCGATAAACCCGGCACCCAACAGCCGCTCACCTTCCGACAGCGCAAAGCGGTCCGTCATCCCCGCCACATAATCGCAGACGATCCGCGCCAGTTCGGTATCGCCCTCGGCCCCGACCACATCCGGCTGCCACTCCGCCGGCAGAAGCCCGGGTTCGGCCAGAAACAGCGGGAACAGCCCGTCGATCACCTGCGTCACCCGCGCCCGTTCCTTCATCACCGAGGGCGCCCGGTACATCCGGTGAAACAGGAACGACCGGATCACCTTCAACTCCTGATACAAGGGCTTGGAGAACCGGATCACCGTCGTCCCCATGTGCCGGATATCCGCAACGCTTTTCGGCTGCGCCGCGACAAGCCGGTTCTGCGCCACAGCGATCACATCCTCGACCATCCGCCCGAACACCCGCCGCAAGGCCTCATGCCGCCGGCGCATCTTGTCCAGCCCCGGATAAAGCCGGTCGACCTCCTCGAACGCCGGCCCCGTGACAGGCAACTCCATCAGGTCCAACTCATTGAACAACCCCGACCGCAGCCCGTCATGCAGATCGTGATGGGAATAGGCCACATCATCCGCAATCGCCGCCACCTGCGCCTCGGCACTGGCATGGCTGTCCAGTTCCAGATCCCAAGCCGCGTTCACTTCGGCCAAGGCGTAAGGCAAGGGCCCCGCGTGCTTCTCCTCCGCATTCGGCCCCCGCACCGGCCCATTGTGCTTGGCAATCCCTTCCAGCGTCTCCCAAGTCAGGTTCAGCCCATCAAAATCCGCATAGTGCCGCTCCAGCCGCGTGACGATCCGCAGGGCCTGCGCATTGTGGTCAAAGCCGCCATAGGGCGCCATCAACCGCTCCATCGCATCCTCGCCGGTATGACCAAACGGCGTGTGGCCGAGATCATGCGCCAGGGCCACCGCTTCCGCCAAATCGGTATTCAACCCCAACACGCCCGAGATGGTCCGCGCCACCTGCGCCACTTCGATCGTGTGGGTCAGCCTTGTGCGGTAATAATCGCCCTCATGCTCCACAAACACCTGCGTCTTGTGCTTCAGTCGCCGGAAGGCGCTGGAATGGATGATCCGGTCACGGTCCCGCTGAAACGGAGAGCGGAAGGACGAGAGTTTCTCTTCAAACAACCGCCCCCGCGATTGGTCCGGATGGCAGGCAAACGGCGCAAGCATGTGACCTCACGAGGCATTTTCTCCGTTATACCGCGCGCGCCGTCCAGTGCCAGCCCAATGCACCAAGGGGTTGCAAAACCCTGCCCCGCCCCGTTGCCCTGTGCCCAAATACACCGGCCAAAGGCTTCGGTGTCTGCCCGACAGGCCAAGCCCTGTCCTGCCTTGAAGAACCCGGCCCAAGCGCCTATCTTCACCCTTCAAGGAGACCACCATGACCCTCACGCTGCCGCCCCGCGTCACTGACCGTGCCTTCGCCCGTCTGGCCGAAATCGCCCAGCTGACTGGCCAGCACAAATCCCTCCGCGTCGCGGTGGAAGGCGGCGGCTGCTCCGGCTTCCAATACGACATCAAGCTCGATGACCCCGCCGCCGATGACCTCATCCTCGAAAAAGACGGCCAGCGCGTGCTGGTGGACGCCGTTTCGCTGCCCTATCTGTCGAACGCCACCATCGATTTCACCGCCGAACTGATCGGCGCCCGCTTCGTGATCGAGAACCCCAATGCCGTCTCCTCCTGCGGCTGCGGCACCTCTTTCTCGCTCTGACCGCTGGCCGAATCCGCCCCCCGGATGAGCTTCTCCCCCTGACCCGGAGGTTTCCCCATGACCATCGTCCTCATGCTCGGCTCTGCCCCCAACGCGGTTGACGCGCAGGACTGGCCGCGCGCACCGTTCGACCGCATCGTGACCATCAACAACGCCTGGCGCATCCGCCCCGATTGGGACGACCTCTGCTGCCCCTGGGACTTCCCCGAGGACCGCCGACCCACCCCCGGCCCGCACCAGCGCCTGATCCTGCAGGAAGATTTCGTCCCCGCCCAGAACCTCTACGGCGGCTTTGTCTATGCCGGCGGCACCATGGCCTTTACCACCGCCTACTGGATGCTCGCCGCCCTGAAACCCGCCGTCATCGCCGTCCTCGGCTGTGACATGCACTACCCCGCCACCGGCAACACCCATTTCTACGGCACCGGCACCCCCGATCCGCTGCGCCCCGACATCACCCTGCGCTCGCTCGAGGCCAAATCCGCCCGCCTGATGATCCTCGCCGCATCCCAAGGCTGCGCCATGGTCAACCTGTCCACCGGCCCGTCCCGCCTCGTCTTCCCCCGCGCCATCACCGCCACCCTGCCCGACACCCGCCCCGCGCCCTTCGACGTGACCCTCGCCCAAGCCGCCACCGCCGAGGAAGCCGCCCTCAACTACCACGTCCCCTCCGGTCGCTACTGGGAAGAGGCCCACCGCTTCGACATCGCACGCATCGATGCGCTCGATGCGCTCTGGCTCGCCGCCGCACAGGTGACAGTCCCGGCCTGACGCGCTAACAAGGGCCGGATCAGGAGCCCGCCCCACATGAAAATCGCGACCTTCAACATCAACGGCATCAAGGCCCGCCAACAGGCCCTGCTCGACTGGCTGGCCGAGGCGCAGCCCGACGTCGCCTGCCTGCAGGAAATCAAATCGGTGGACGAGGCCTTCCCGCGCGAGGCCTTCGAAAGCTTGGGCTACCAGGTCGAGACTCACGGCATGAAGGGCTTCCACGGCGTGGCCATCCTGTCGAAACTCCCGCTCGAGGATGTCACCCGCCGCCTCCCCGGCCTGAACCCCGACG
>CANGHD010000142.1 GCA_947453525.1 Paracoccaceae bacterium
CCTTGCGCGCAGTCGCGATGTCAATCGACATGGGGCGGATTCCTTGGATGGGACGGGCAGAATGCCCTCGTGATGCGGCATTCCCTTTAGCCGTGCAAGGGTCAAGCCGCAAGACGGTCAACCGACCAAAGGCCCTTGCGCAAAGGCCATGTGCGCGCTTGGATCGCCTGTGAAGGGCGGATGGCCCGCAAGAGTTTATTTCAGACAGGGACTGCGATGATGGACCGTAGGGATTTCGAAGTGCAGGCCCGGCCCGGACCGGTGTGGATCACGCCAGCGCAGACGGCTGTCATCGTCGTCGACATGCAGAACGACTTCGGCAGCCCGGGGGGCATGTTCGACCGCGCCGGGATCGACATCAGCGGCATAAGAGCGGCCGTGCCACCCACCGCGCAGGTCCTGGCCGCCGCCCGGGCGGCAGGCATTCCGGTCATCTATCTGCAAATGCAGCACCGGGGCGATCTGTCCGACATGGGCGGGCCCGATGCGCCACACCGCCAGCGCCACGCCCTTATGCAGGTCGGCGAGACGGTCACAGCGCCTGATGGCTCACCCACCCGCATCCTGATCGAGGGGCAGTGGGGCACCCGGATCATCGATGATCTGGCTCCGGAACCCTCTGACATCCTCGTGCCCAAACACCGCTTCAGCGGGTTTTTCGAGACGCCCCTTCATACGATCCTGCAAGGCCTTGGCGCGCGGCATCTGATTTTCACCGGCTGCACCACCAGCATCTGCGTCGAATCCACCATCCGCGATGCGATGTTCCGCGACTATGCCTGCATCCTTCTGGAGGATTGCACAGCCGAGCCGATTGGCCAAGGCAACGGGCGCTCCAACCATGAAGCCTCGCTGCGAACGATCGAGGTTCTACTGGGCTGGGTGTCAAATTCGCACGATTTCCTAAAAGCTTTGGCCGACTGACCGTGTTCTTGCAACAAACCTGAGCTAAACCATAGCGACACGATTTTTGGAGATACCATGAAGATCATCTGGCTTGGCCATTCCGGCTTTCGCATCGAAATTGAGGGCGCCGTTCTGCTGATCGACCCCTGGCTGACCGGCAACCCGATGTTCCCGGCTGATCACCGGGCAGAGGCGGTCGACGGCGTCACGCATATCCTGCTGACACATGGTCACGGCGACCATATCGGCGACGCCTGCGGTATCGCCAAGGAAAAGGGTCTGGCAATTGCCGGCATCTACGACCTGATGGGCTATCTGGCCGCGACCGAGGGCGTGCAGATCAACGGTTTCAACAAGGGCGGGACGATTGACTGCAACGGGGCGAAGGTCACGCTGGTCAATGCCTGCCATTCCTCCTCGGCCTCGGGTCCGAACGGTTCGGTCGCGGTGGGGTCGGAGGGCGGCTTCATGATCGCGGGCGAGGGGCACACGATCTATCTGTCCGGCGATACCGACATCATGGCCGACATGGACTGGATGGGCGACTATCACAAACCCGACATCGGCATCCTGTCCTCGGGTGGCCATTTCACCATGGACATGGCGCGCGCAGCCTATGCTGCCAAGCGCTATTTCAACTTCACGACGGTGATCCCCTGCCACTACCGCACCTTCCCGGCCTTGGCGCAAAACGCCGATGTGCTGGCGGCGGGCTTGCCGGGGGTGAACGTGATCGAGCCGCAGGTGCTGGACCCGATCACGTTTTAAGCCCTACACATCCAAGCCCCGGCGGTCCGCCTTGGTCGTCGGGGTCCGGGGGAAAGGCCGATGTCGCGCAGGATAGGGTGGCTGAGCGTCAATACCGCATCGGGCGGGCGCGCTTTGCGCATCAAGGCGCCGCGCTCCTTGAAATATGGTGAAGCGGCCAGAGGACGGAATGAACCCGTCATGGGCCAAATGGGGTTGATTTGGAATGCCTGAACTCAGGCGGTCAGGCCGATATCAGATCGCGTCAACCGCGACGAGACGGAGCCCATCCGGCGGTGCCGCAGGTAGGGGCATGTGCAACCATCATAGTGGAGACCCACCTGTTACAAGTTTTGGACGCCCATTCAGCAGCACGATTTGACGCAATCTAAAAACGGAATTTGCGCCGGGAAAGTTCGAATTCCCCTGGACAAAGGCTTTCGCCTAGCGCCGGGCAGCGAAGAAATCCTTCAACAGCGCCTCGGCTTCAACGGCTGAAATACCGTCATAGACCTCGGGGACATGGTGGCATTGCGGATGGGTGAATATCCTCGGCCCCTGCGCCACGCCGCCGGATTTGGGGTCTGACGCACCGTAATAGAGCCGTCCGATCCGGACGGCAGAAATGGCGGCGGCGCACATCGGGCACGGCTCCAGGGTCACGTAAAGATCATGGCCGGGCAGGCGTTCCGAGCCCAGAGCCAAGCAGGCGGCGCGGATCGCCAGCACCTCGGCGTGGGCGGTCGGGTCTGAGAGCTCGCGGGTGCGGTTGCCGGCACGGGCCACGATCTGATCGCTGAACACAACCACGGCGCCGACCGGAACCTCGCCCCGGACGCCGGCCGCCTGCGCCTCTGCCAAGGCTTCCGCCATGAAGGACCGGAATTTCAATTGCATTTCGTCGCCCGCTTGCCTAAGGGAAGCCTCTGGCCCGCAGGACGCGCGCCAACCGCCCGAAAGGGCGATTTCCCTTGTGAAGGATGCCCTTGATGGCCGAAAAGACAACCCCCCCCGACAAATCCGTTTCTGCTTGGCAGCCGCCCAAGTCGCCGCGCAGTGTGGCCAAGGCCGAAGCCGCCCCCAAGCCCGAGGGCACACCCGCGGGCGAGCGGATTGCAAAGGTCCTGTCGCGTGCCGGCATCGCCTCGCGGCGCGAGGCGGAACGGCTGATCGAAATCGGCGAAGTGGCGGTCAACGGCAAGGTCATCACCTCGCCCGCGCTGAATGTCACATCCACCGACAGGATCACCGTCGGCGGCAAGCCGGTAAAGGCGCCAGAACCGGCGCGGCTTTGGCTGTACTACAAGCCCGAGGGTCTGGTGACGTCGGAATCCGACGAGAAGGGCCGCCAGACCGTGTTTGAAACCCTGCCGGAGGACCTGCCACGTGTCATGTCGGTCGGTCGGCTTGACCTCAATTCCGAGGGTCTCCTGCTTTTGACCAACGACGGCGAGTTGAAGCGGCGGTTGGAATTGCCCTCGACCGGCTGGCTGCGCAAGTACCGGGTACGGATCAACGGCAACCCGACCGATGTCGATCTGGAGCCTTTGCGGCGGGGCATCGTGGTGGACGGCGAACGCTTTCAGCCGATGGTGGTTATTCTGGACCGGATCCAGGGGGCCAACGCCTGGTTGACCATTGGCCTGCGCGAGGGCAAGAACCGGGAAATCCGGCGGGCTTTGAACGCGCTCGACCTTTTCGTGAACCGCTTGATCCGCGTCAGCTATGGCCCCTTCCGTCTGGGTGATCTCGAACCCGGCGGCCTTGAAGAGGTCAAGCCGCGCGTGCTCCGCGACCAGCTGGGCCTTGATCCGATGGCGGAAGAAGAAGTGCCCAAGAGGCCGGCTCCTCCCAAGCCCGCGGGCCGCAGCGTCAGCCACGGCCCGGCACGCGAAGGCTTAAAGCCCCGCACGGAAGGCCCGGCCCCGCGTCGCCGCAATGACCCGGCGGGCGATGCGCCAAAACCGCGCTCTGCTCCCAAGACGGGCCAGAAAACTGGCCCGAGCGGTGATCCGACCCGGCCGCCGCGCCCGCGTCGCCCAAGCTGAGGGGCGACCTGAAGCCCGCCTCCTCGACGGCGAGAGGGAAACGTCCGCAATATTCCCAAGCGGATTTTCGCAGGCCTCTATAGCCAGCCCGCCGCCCCTCGCCTATAGTCTGCCCCACCTTGCTGCCCTGTCCCTCAGCCCGGCGGAGACTGCATATGTCGGCCAGATCGTTACAGACTTTGTCGCTTGCCCTTCTTTTCGGGCTGACGCTTTACGTCGCTTTCGGCGGAGGTCGCTGATGGCACAGCGCATCGTTGGAAAATACAGCCCCAATCAGGGCGGCACCCCACAGGAACCGACGGTGATCGCGGCGCCGCCGCCTCCGGGGGGCCCGATGCTAAAGGCGAACCTGACGTTCCTTCTGCCGTTTCCTTTTATCATCAAGGCCTTTGCCGGCACGCCCTCGGCGCTGTTTTCCGGGCTTGGCGCTGCGGGCCTGCTGCTGCTGGCGGCTTGGCTGACCCGTGAGGGCGTCAAGGCCCATGCCGAATTCGACGCCCGCAAGATCGCCCGCCGTCCGGCCATTCCGCGCAAGCTGTTCGGCGCGGCCATCACTGGTGCCGCGCTGATGACCGGGGCCGTCGTCTGGCTGGCCAACCCGATTTACCTTCTTCTCTTCGGCCTTGTCGGCGCCGCCTTGCACGTCGGCGCCTTCGGGCCGGACCCGCTCAAAGCCAAGGGGATGGAGGGGCAGGACACGTTCCAGTCCGACCGCGTCGCCCGCGCCGTGACCGAAGGCGAAGCTTTCTTGACCGCTATGAAAGACGCCATCCTGCGCGCCAACGACGGTGCGCTGGAGGCGCGAGTCGACCGGTTTGCAACAACGGCCCGCAGCTTGTTCCGTCAGGTCGAGAATGACCCTGGCGATCTGACCGCCGCCCGCAAGTACATGACGGTCTATCTGATGGGTGCTCGCGATGCGACGGTGAAATTCGCCGATGTCTACAAGGCCAACCGCGACGCCAAAGCCCGCGCCGATTACGAGGCGCTGCTCGGCGACCTTGAAACCAACTTCGCCAGCCGCACGCAGGCGCTTTTGTCCAACGATCATACCGATCTCGATATTGAAATTCAGGTGTTACGCGACCGGCTTAAGCTGGAAGGCTAGCAATCCCTGAAGTCCTTCCTATTTTCACCCCATCCCCGCTATAAAGTGAGAACACCATGACCGAGACCGTCGCCGCAGCCGCCACCACCGCTCTTGCCGAAGTCGAGAAACTGACCGCAGCCATCATGCCGGAACCCTCGACCGCCATCGTTCCGCTGGAGGCCGCCACCGTGCCGCAAGCGGCCGAGATCACCAAGCGCATGGCCGAGATCGACATGTCGAACACCCAGTCGATCATTTCGTTCGGCGCCGGCGCGCAGGCGGAACTGCAGCAGATCAGTCAGGAAATGCTGGCGGGCGTCAAGAACAAGGACGTGGGCCCTGCAGGTCAGGCGCTGGCCGACATTGTCACCACCATTCGCGGATTTTCCGGCACTGAACTGGATGCCAACCGGGAGCGGAGCTGGTGGGAGCGTCTGACGGGGGCTGCCACGCCGCTGGTGCAGTTCATGGAACGCTACGAACATGTCCAGACCCAAATCGACAAGATCACAGAGAACCTGCTGACGCATGAGACGGTCTTGCTGAAGGACATCAAGGCCTTGGACATGCTTTACGCCAAGACCCTCGCCTTCTACGACCAGCTGGGCCTCTACATCGCCGCAGGTCAGGCGAAGCTGAAGGACCTCGACTCCGTCACGATCCCCGCGCTCGACGCCGCCGTGAAAGCCGCCGCCACCGATGATCAGGTCAAGAAGGCGCAAGACCTGCGCGACCTGCGCGCCGCCCGCGACGATCTGGAACGTCGCATCTATGATCTGCAATTGACCCGTCAGGTCACGATGCAGTCGCTGCCTTCCATCCGTCTGGTGCAAGAGAATGACAAGTCGCTGGTCGGCAAGATCAACTCCACCCTGATGAACACCGTGCCCCTGTGGGAAACCCAACTGGCGCAGGCCGTCACGATCCAGCGCAGCCGTGAGGCCGCCGAGGCGATCAAGGGCGCCAACGACCTGACCAACGAGCTTCTCACCGCCAATGCCAAGAACCTGCAGGACAGCAACAAGATCGTCCGCACCGAGATGGAGCGCGGCGTTTTCGACATCGAGGCCGTGAAGTCCGCCAACGAAACCCTGATTGCGACCATTCAGGAAAGCCTGGCGATTGCCGACGAGGGCAAGGCCAAGCGCGCTGCGGCAGAGGTGGAACTGGTCAAGATGGAAGGTGCGCTGCGTGACACGCTGGCCTCGGCCCATGCCAAGGCCACCGGCACCGGCGACAACGTCGGGGGCGCATTGCAGGGCTGATGTCGCAGAAGGTCGGCTTCGGGGTAAGGCAGACCGCCCTCGCGGCGGCTCTGTCGATTGCCGGATGCGCAGAGCCGGCGTCGTGGCAGCGCCCTGCCCCGAGGCCGGTTCTCGCCGCACCGGCCCCCGAAACCCCAGCCAGCGCGGCAGTCAGGGCGCATTATGCCTCGGTTCAGGCGGCGCTTTTGTCCGAATCGCTGCTGCGGACCGAAACAGCCCCGGCGGATGCGCCCTTCACCGACCGCAATCTGAAAGACAACTTCCTGAAGATCGCGTTGTTCGAAGAATACTCGGGCGGCCAGATCACCCGACACGGCCAACCGGCCCCGATCCGTCTGCTGCGCTGGGGCGAGCCTGTTCGCGTGGCTTTGCGGTTCGGTCGCGCCGTGCCTGCGGCCCAGGCGGCGACCGACACCGCCCGGGTCGCCGGCTATCTGGCGCGGCTTGCGAAAGTCACCGGCCATCCGATCGCTCTGGATGACCACAATCCCAACTTCTGGGTCCATATCGCCACAATCGACGAACGCGCCGCCATGGGCCCCACGATCACGCGCGAAATGCCCGGCCTGACCGAGGGGCAACTGGACTCCGTCACCCAGATGAGCGCCGACACCTATTGTCAGGTCCTGACGCAATCCGACGACATGACCTCGACCTATGCGCGCGCCGTGGCCGTGATCCCGTCGGAACACCCCGACCTGATGCGGCTGGCCTGCATCGACGAGGAGCTGGCGCAGGCGCTTGGCCTGCCAAATGACAGCAACGCAGCGCGGCCCTCGATCTTCAACGACGATCAGGAATTCGCCCTGCTGACACGACAGGACGAAATGATGCTACGAATCCTTTACGACCCCGCGCTACACCCCGGCATGACCGAGGCCGAAGCGCGGCCCATCGTCGAAACACTTGCAACCCGTCTGATCGACGGCAACAGTTAACCCGCGCAAAGCGGCAAGGAGGTTGAACATGGTTTTCGGGTTCCTCAGGGGTGAGTTCATTGATGTCATCTCATGGACGGATGACACGCGCGATACGATGGTCTGGCGCTTTGAACGGCGCGACAACGCCATCAAATACGGTGCGAAGCTGACGGTGCGCGAAGGTCAGGCGGCGGTCTTCATCAACGAAGGTCAGTTGGCCGATGTCTTCGGCCCGGGTCTGTACGAGTTGCAGACCAACAACATGCCGATCATGACGACCCTGCAGCACTGGGACCACGGGTTTTCGTCTCCGTTCAAGTGCGAGATCTATTTCATCAACACGACGCGCTTCAACAACTTCAAATGGGGCACCCAGAACCCGATCATGTGCCGCGACCCCGAGTTCGGCCCGGTCCGCATCCGGGCCTTCGGCACCTATTCGCTGCGCGTGGCCGATCCTGCCGTGTTCATGAAGGAAATCGTCGGCACCGATGGTGAATTCACCTCCGATGAGATCACGGCCCAGATCCGCAACGTCATCGTCCAGCAGATGAGCCAGGCCTTGGCGAAATCCGGCATCCCGGTGCTGGATATGGCGGCCAACACCATCGACCTCGCCAAGCTGGTCGCAACGGCCATTCAGCCCACGATCACCAACTACGGCCTCTCGCTGCCGGAATTCTACATCGAGAATATCTCGCTGCCGGATGAGGTGGAAAAAGTACTCGATAAGCGCACCTCGGTGGGGCTGGCGGGCGATCTGAACAAATACATGCAGTTCAACGCGGCGGAGGGACTGGCGCAGCCCAACTCCGCCATGGGGGCCACGATGGGGGCAGCCATGGGCGCCGGAATGGGCTTCAACTTGGGGAGCCAAGGTCCGTGGGGCGCCCAGCCCGCCGCCGCCCCAGCCGCCGCACCGCCGCCGCCTCCGGTGGCCAAGCAATGGCATTTGGCCGACAATGGCGTGACCAAGGGGCCGTTTGGCGACAACGATCTCGCAGGCCTCGTCGCTTCGGGCGGGTTGACGCGGGGCACAATGGTCTGGACCGCTGGGCAAGACGGCTGGAAAGCCGCCAGTGACACCGAACTGGCCCGGCTCTTCGCCGCCATGCCCCCGCCGCCGCCGCCGCCGCCTCCGGCACCGGGGCAATAAGTCATGACCGTTACGGAAGAACACCGCTACCCCTGCCAGCAATGCGGCGCCGAACTGCGCTTTTCGCCCGGTCAGACCGTGCTGAAATGCGACCATTGCGGCTTTGAACAGGCCATAGCGCCCGAGGGCTCCGCCGACGCGGGCCCCTGGGCCAAGCCCGGCAAAACCAAGGCGTTTCAGGAATATCCCCTTGCCAAGGGCATCGCCGACGACCTGCCCGCCACCGCCAGCGCCGAGGTCCGCTCGACCAAATGCCCGAACTGCGGCGGAGTGGTGGAGTTTCAGGGCGCATCGCATTCCACCGAATGCCCCTTCTGCGCCTCGCCCGTCGTGGTCGACACGGGAACCGAGCGCAAGATCAAGCCGCAGGCCGTCCTGCCCTTCGCGCTGGACGAACCCGCCGCCCGCAAGGCGCTGGTCAAATGGCTGGGCTCCTTGTGGTTCGCCCCCAACCGCCTTCTCGAATTCACCCGGGCCGGGCGGGCGATGAACGGCGTCTACGTGCCCTACTGGACCTTCGACGCCGACACCCAGTCCAGCTACCGCGGCGCCAAGGGGGTGCACTACTACGAAACCCGCACCGTCACCGTGAACGTGAACGGCAAGAACGAGACGCGGCAGGAACAGGTGCAGAAGACCCGCTGGTATCCCGCCTCGGGCTCGGTCAGCCGCGCATTCGACGATGTGCTGACCATCGCCTCCACTTCGCTGCCGACCCGTCTGGGCGACGGGCTGGAGCCGTGGGACCTCGGCCAAATGCAGGCCTACACGCCCGACTACCTCGCCGGTTTTCAGGCCGAGGGCTATACGGTGGCGCTGGCCGATGGCAACACGGTGGCCAAGGCCAAGATGGCCAATGTCATCCGCGAAGACGTCCGCCGCGACATCGGCGGCGACGAACAGCGCATCGACTCGGTCGACACCGACTATTCCGCCGAAACCTTCAAGCACATCCTCCTGCCGGTCTGGATGGCCGCCTACAAGTACAACGCCAAAAGCTACCGCTTCCTCGTGAACGGCCAGACCGGCGAAGTGCAGGGCGAACGCCCGTGGAGTGTTTGGAAGATCACCTTCGCCGTGCTCGGCGTCGCCATCGTGGCCGGTGTGGGCTTCTACCTCTACCAGAAATACGGGCAAGGCGGCTGATCCAAGCCGCTGCCAACCTCAAAAGACCCGCCCCCCTCATCCTCGCTGCACAAATATCCCGCGGGGGGCCTGGGGGGCGCGAAGCCCCCCAGCCGGGTCCGCAGAGCGCCCTTTGGTTGACTCTCCCCGACACCCGGGCCAAAGGAGGGTCTTGCCATGACCGGAGGCCCCATGCGCGTTCTTGCCCAAGCCCGCATTCCCGAACTGCCGAACCCCTATTTCGGCAAGGTCCGCGACTGCTATGACTTGGCCCCGGATGCCGC
>CANGHD010000143.1 GCA_947453525.1 Paracoccaceae bacterium
AGGCGGAAGCGGTGGTCATCGACCATCAGCAACAGCCCGTCACGCTCCACCACCGGGCGCGGGGCCGCGAAATACAGCGGCACGATCTCGATGCCTTCCAGATGGATATATTGCCAGATGTCCAACTCGGTCCAGTTCGAGATCGGGAAGACCCTTATGCTTTCGCCCTTGGCCTTGCGGGTGTTGTACAGCTTCCACAGTTCCGGGCGCTGGTTCTTGGGGTCCCAGCGGTGATTGGCCGAGCGGAAGGAAAACACCCGCTCCTTGGCGCGGGACTTTTCCTCATCCCGCCGCGCGCCGCCGAAGGCCACGTCGAAATTGTACTTGGTCAGCGCCTGTTTCAGACCTTCGGTCTTCCACATGTCTGTGTGCAGACTGCCATGGTCGAAGGGGTTGATGCCCTTCTCCTTCGCCTCGGGGTTCTGATGCACGATCAGGTCCATCCCGGCCTCAAGCGCCGCCCTCTCGCGCATCGCGTACATGGCGCGGAATTTCCACGTCGTATCGACATGCAGCAAGGGGAAGGGCGGAGGCGCGGGGTAGAACGCCTTCTTTGCCACATGCAGCATGCAGGCGGAATCCTTGCCGATCGAATACATCATCACCGGGTTGTCGGCATTGGCCACCACCTCGCGCATGATGTGGATGGCTTCCGCTTCCAAGCGCTGAAGGTGGGTCAATGCGCTTGGCGTTGCCCCTTGAGGCGCGGGCTTAATCGTCGTCATCATCAGTTCCCTTGCAGAAAAACTAAATCACTTTGTCAATATTTGGCAGCCAGCACCAGACTTTAAACGAAAGGTTGCCGAGTTGGAAAGGAAGGATTGCCCGCAATGCCCCCGGATCGCACGATGAGCTTTTGCCGCAGGGGCAGGCGGCATGACGGCGTTCCTTCGCGGCGGCCGGACCGGGAATTCCATTCTTTTCTGAATCCCAATGTGGGATGTCATCGCTTTGGGGTCAAGACCCGCTCGCGGTTCAAATCCAGCACAGGACGGTTGCGGCGCGTGGGCTCACCGGGAGGAAGACTTTGGGGGCGGTTGGCGCAGTTGGCAACTCCGCGCCCGTCTTGCCCCGTCTTGCGGTCGTCCGACCATGATCACGCCCCTGTTGCGGCGTTTGTAGCGAGGCTTGGCGGGCTCGCCACGCGGCTTCAAGCTTCGGGTGCAAGGCGTAATCCCACTGTCTTTAAGCGCATCTCTGAGAAAGTCGGCGTCATAACCCGGTTGACCGGCAGGCACTCGGTCTTGGGTAACCGACCCGGCATGGCCGCGGCTCCGGTGGCATCGCTGACTTGGCCTGCTGTCATGACGAAGCAGGTCGGGCGGCCATCGCCATCGATGACCGCAGACCGTCTGGGGTTCATGCCACCTTTGGTTCGGCCGATCCGACCTCCGCGTTGATCTTCAGGCCTTCTCTTCCGGCAACAAGCCCAAAGCCGTGCGGTTGCCCCGATATCGGTCGCGTCAAGCCTCGACGTCCTGGGAAACGCCGCCCCCGCGGCCAACCCTTCCATCATCCGGGGCGAAGACGGCCATGGGGCCCGATCTTTTCCAACGCGTGCGGAGGGTCTTTGGCCGGCCACACTTTTTGGGGGCATCACACCGCCGCAAGCCCCTGCGATTCATGAAGACGTTTGTCGGGAAACCAGCCCTCTGACTGTCTTCTGACCCTCCTCCACCCGCTCAAAATATGCCGGCCATCGGGGTGCGGCTTGCCACGGCGCTTGGGTGCGTCTGGTTCAAGACCTGCTATCTCCGCGTGCATCGGCCAGACGTGTTTGCTTCGGCAACGGTCTCTTTGCGGAGCCTCAATCGTGCCGCACAAGCAAGTTCAACCGGCCCTGAAACCAGGCTCTGGCGGTGATGCCAGAGCCTGGCCGAGGCCTGACTCGCACGAAATTGTTTCCGCTTCCCACCCAATCTTGGCGTTTACAGATTCAGAGATCCGTTTCGCAGAACGATCGGCCACAGGAATCACCAATTGCGGCCATCTTTCCAGCGTTCTGCCGCCGCTTTCCGGTCCGATATTAGAATAAATCAATTCAAATTCGGGACGAGTCATGACCACTTACAAGTTCAGCACGCTCATCAACAATCAGACTTACATATTTGATGGGCTGCATGATGTTCTGTCGTTCGACACGGTCACCCGACCGGCCGAGTTGCTGATCAACAGCACCGCCAGCGGCGTCCAGTTTTCGGTCGGCGGCAAGTCCATCCTGCTGTCAGGCGTGGCGCTTGACGATCTGGGGATCAGCACCGCAAGCACGCTGAACAACGTGCAGTTCGTGTCGCCGGGTGTCCTGCTGGTGGGCGAAGGGACGACCGCCCACACTGGCGATCTGGCCAATATCCTGACCGGCGGCACCGGGGATGATGCGCTTCTGGGCCTTGGCGGCGACGATCTGCTGGATGGCGGTATTGGTGCTGACCTGATGGTTGGTGGTCTGGGCAATGACACCTACAGGGTCGACAATGTTGGCGATGTCATCACCGAGGAGGGCAGCGGCACCGATATCATCTTCGCGTCGGTCAGCTACACCACCGCCAATCTGGTCGAGAACCTGACCCTCGTCGGCGCAGATGCGATCAACGCCACTGGAAATGCGCTGGCCAATATCCTGATCGGCAACGGCGCAAGCAACATCCTCGACGGCAAACTGGGGGCCGACACCATGACCGGTGGCGACGGCAACGACACCTATGTGGTCGACAACGCGCTGGACAAGGTGACCGAGACCAACAGCAGCTTCAGCCAGATCGACACGGTGAATGCCAGCGTCAACTACAAGCTTGGCGCCAATCTGGAAGACCTGCTTCTGACCGGTGCGCTTGGGCTCGTGGGCGCGGGCAATCACCGCGACAATCATATCACCGGCAACACCGGGGCCAATACGCTCAACGGCGGCTACGGGGCAGATACGATGACCGGCGGCGATGGCAACGACACCTTCGTCGTCGACAACACCGGTGACAAGGTGATCGAAACCAACAACAGCCTGACCCAGATCGACCTTGTCGCCAGCAGTGTCTCTTACACGCTGGACGCCAATCTGGAGAATCTGCGCCTGCTGGGCAGTGCCGATATCAACGCGACGGGCAACGCGCTGAACAACACGCTTTTTGCCAATGCAGGCAACAATGTGCTGGACGGGCAAGGCGGCAATGACACGGCCTCCTATGACAGCGTCAGCCTGCTGACGCTGGTGACGGGCAATCTCGGGACGGCGAGTGTCACCAGCAGCGTCAGCACGGCGGGTGTCACCGTCGACCTCAACCTCACGGGTTTTCAAGACACGCAAGGCTCGGGCTTTGACAAGCTGGTTGGCATCGAGAACCTGACGGGCAGCAATTTCAACGACGAACTCACCGGCAATGCCGGCGACAACATCCTTGACGGCAATGACGGCGCAGACCTGCTGACCGGCGGCAAGGGCAATGACACCTATGTCGTCGACGGCGCCGACACCGTTGTGGAACTTGCCGGGGCGGCCGAGGGCATCGACACGGTTCTGGCAAGCGTCTCCCACCGCCTGGCGGCCAATGTGGAATATCTGACGCTGACCGGAACCGCCTTCAGCGGCCTTGGCAACAATCTGGACAATCAACTGACCGGCAATGCCTCGGCCAACTTCCTTGATGGACGGGCCGGGGCCGACAAGATGAACGGCGGCGGTGGCAATGACACCTATGTTGTCGACAATATCGGTGACGAGATCGTTGACGCCTCGGGCGTCGAACTGGTGATGACCTATATCAACCTGACCTTGGGCACCGGTCTGGAAAACCTGCGCCTGATGGGAACCAACGCACTGAATGGCCAGGGCAATATCCTGAACAACATCGTTTTTGCCAATATCGGCAACAACGTCGTGGACGGTGGTGGCGAAACGGCGGTGATGGGCGTCAAGGGCGATACCCTGTCCTTCGAATATGGGGCGACCGCGTCGATCACCTTTGATCTGTCGCTGTCTGGCGCGCAGGCTACGGGCGGATCGGGCACCGACACCGCCACCAATTTCGAAAATCTGACCGGAAGCACTTACGACGACACATTGGCCGGCAACGGGGCCGCCAATGTTCTGGACGGCCTCGGCGGCGTCGATACCCTGTCCTTGGTCAAGGCAACCGCTGCGGTCACGGTCGACCTCAGTGAAGGTGTCTCCAAATCCGCGGGTATCATCGACATTGTCAAGAATTTCGAAAACATCCTCGGCAGCGCCTTTGATGACACGATGACCGGCGATCTGGGCCGGAACATCTTCACCGGCGGCGGCGGCGTTGACACTGTTTCCTTCGACAACGTCTTGCAGGACGAAGGCGGCGTAGCCGCCGATCTGACCATTGCCGGGACGCAGAACACGCTGGCGTCGGGCTTTGACACCTTTGTCGGGATCCGCAACCTGACCGGGTCGCTGAACGATGACAGCCTGACCGGCGATGCCCAAGCCAACGTCCTGATCGGCGGCGAAGGATGCGATACCTTGAAGGGCGGCGGCGCGAACGACACGCTGACAGGCGGCGGCGGCGCGGATTCTCTGGACGGTGGGACTGGCGCCGACCTGATCTCCGGCGGGGCGGGGGCGGACAAGCTGACCGGCGGCCTTGGGGCGGACATCTTCTTGTTCGACACCTCGGCGAACGCTGCAAATGTCGACAAGATCAGTGACTTCGCGGCAATTGATGACACGATCCAATTGGATCATCTGGCCTTCACCAGCCTCACTGCGGGTGCTTTGACCGCTGCGGCCTTCGCGTCGAATACAACGGGACTGGCAGGCGATGATACGGATCGGATCATCTATCAGACCACGACGGGCACCCTGTTTTACGACGCAGACGGCAACGGTTCGGGAGCGGGCCTGCAGATTTCCATTCTGACGGGCGCGCCCGTGGTGACCTTCGCGGACTTCTTCGTGATTTGAACCTCGGACCCGCCCCCAAAGCTCCCTGTCGAACACGGGCGCAGGCGGCGTGACCCGCCTGCTTGCGTTTTCGCTTCCCTTTCCGCCCTTTTGCTCTTATACGCGCGCATCCTCCATGTTCGGAGGATTCAAGGGCCTTGCTGGACGACATCCCGGCTTGTGCCGTCACACTCAACCGATTGGAGATCCCGATGTCGATCACTGTTGAAGAAAAAGCACGCCTGATCAAGGAATATGCGACCAAAGAGAACGACACCGGCTCGCCGGAAGTTCAGGTTGCGATCCTGTCCTCGCGCATCGCCACGCTGACCGAGCATTTCAAGTCGCACAAGAAAGACAACCACTCTCGCCGTGGTCTGTTGATGCAGGTGGCCCAGCGCCGCAAGCTCTTGGACTACCTGAAGTCCAAGGATGCGACCCGCTACACCGCGCTGATCACCCGTCTGGGTCTTCGCCGCTAATCTGCCAAAGCGCCCGGGCTCGCCCAGGGCGCTTTGTCTATCTGGCCCCGGCTGATCCGGGGCGGCCCATCCGCGCCAGGGCTCTGCGCGGCGGGGGATCCGCAAAAGAAAATGAGCCAGGGGCATACGGCCCCTACGCACAGCCGGCGGGAGGGTCCCCCGGCAGAAACAGGATAAAACGATGTTCACCATTACGCAGAAATCCATCCAGTGGGGCAACGACACGCTCACCCTGGAAACGGGCAAGGTTGCGCGTCAGGCTGACGGCTCGGTTATCGCCACTTTGGGCGAAACCTCTGTCATGGCCAACGTGACCTTCGCCAAGCAGGCGAAACCCGGTCAGGATTTCTTCCCCCTGACGGTCCACTATCAGGAAAAATACTACGCTGCCGGCAAGATCCCCGGCGGCTTCTTCAAGCGCGAAGCACGCCCGTCGGAAAAGGAAACCCTGGTTTCCCGCCTGATCGACCGCCCCTGCCGTCCGCTGTTCGTTGAAGGCTTCAAGCATGAAGTCCTCGTCATGGCGACCGTGCTGTCGTGCGACCTTGTGAACGACCCCGACATGGTGGCCATGATCGCCGCCTCTGCCGCGCTGACGATTTCCGGCGTGCCGTTCATGGGCCCGATCGCCGCCTGCCGCGTTGGCTTCGCCAAGGGCGCTTACGTCCTGAACCCGGCGATGGACGACATGACCCAGCTGCGCAACAACCCCGAGCAGCGGCTCGATCTGGTTGTCGCCGGCACCAAAGACGCCGTGATGATGGTCGAATCCGAAGCCTATGAACTGTCGGAAGACGAAATGCTCGGCGCTGTGAAGTTCGGCCATGCCCAGATGCAGCCGGTGATCGACCTGATCATCGACTTCGCGGAAATCGCCGCGAAAGAGCCGTTCAACTTCTCCCCGCCCGATATCTCGGCCCTGTTTGGCCGCGTGAAGGCCGCTGGCGAAGTGCAAATGCGCGCCGCCTTCGCGCTGCGTGACAAGCAGGAACGCTCCAACGCCATCGACGCGGCCTCGGCAGCGATCAAGGCCGCGATGGCACCGGAAGATCTGGCCGACATCAACCTCGGCTCGGCGATCAAGAAGCTGGAGTCGTCCATCCTGCGCGGCGACATCATCAACGGTGGCGCACGTATCGACGGTCGTGACACCAAGACCGTCCGCCCGATCATCTGCGAAACCGGCCTGCTGCCGCGCACGCATGGTTCGGCCCTGTTCACCCGCGGCGAGACCCAGGGCCTCGTCGTCACGACCCTCGGCACCGGCGAAGACGAGCAGATCATCGACGCGCTGAACGGCAACACCCGGTCGAACTTCCTGCTGCACTACAACTTCCCGCCCTACTCGGTTGGCGAAGTGGGTCGCGTGGGTTCGCCGGGTCGCCGCGAAATCGGCCACGGTAAACTGGCATGGCGCGCGCTTCAGGCCGTTCTGCCTGCTGCGACCGACTTCCCCTACACGATCCGTGTCGTGTCCGAGATCACCGAATCCAACGGCTCCTCGTCGATGGCGTCGGTCTGCGGTGGTTCGCTCTCCATGCTTGACGCGGGCGTTCCGCTGAAGGCTCCGGTGGCCGGCGTCGCCATGGGTCTGATCCTGGAAGACGACGGCCGCTTTGCCGTGCTGACCGACATCCTCGGCGACGAGGATCACCTCGGCGACATGGACTTCAAGGTTGCGGGCACCGCCGCTGGCATCACCTCGCTGCAGATGGACATCAAGATTGCCGGCATCACGCCGGAAATCATGGAGCAGGCTCTGGCGCAGGCCAAGGACGGCCGGATGCACATTCTGGGTGAGATGGCCAAGTCGATCTCTGGCCCGCAGGCGTTCAGCGCCTATGCGCCCAAGATCGAAACCATGACGATCCCGACCGACAAGATCCGGGAAGTCATCGGCTCCGGCGGCAAGGTCATCCGTGAAATTGTTGAACTGTCGGGCGCCAAGGTCGACATCAACGACGACGGCATGATCAAGATCGCCTCGAACGACGCCGCTGCCATCAAGAAGGCCTATGACATGATCTATTCGATCGTGGCAGAACCGAAAGAGGGCGAGATCTACACCGGCAAAGTCGTCAAGCTGGTCGACTTCGGCGCCTTCGTGAACTTCTTCGGCAAGCGCGATGGTCTGGTCCACGTGTCCCAGATCGCCTCCAAGCGCCTGAACCACCCGAACGAGATCCTGAAGGAAGGCCAAGAGGTCAAGGTCAAGCTTCTGGGCTTCGACGAACGTGGCAAGGTGCGCCTTGGCATGAAGATGGTCGATCAGGAAACCGGTCTGGACATCGTCGAGAAGAAGGAAGAATCTTCGGAAGCCTAAGCTTTCGACGCACAGCAAAAGGCCCCGGTGGAAACACCGGGGCCTTTTGTCATTTCGGGGTCAGAACCTCGGTCCCCACCGCGTTGACGCCGTCCACCGTCCAGGTGCCATCCAGCACGCCATTCTTCTGCACCAGATAGATCACCAGCCCGACCTTGCCGCCCAAGGTGTATCCCGCCGAAAACGCGTTCCCGTCGCGCATGCAGATGCCGTTCGAGGTCGAGCCGCCGGTCTTCCAGACGATGTTGCAGGTGTATTGACTTGTAAGTGTGATCTGAGCCTCGCCCTTGTAGGGCGAGCCGTCGAGGTTGGTGCCCTTCACCGTATAGTGCCCACCAATGTCCTGCGCTGCCAGGGCCGAGGCCATGAGGCCAAGTGCCAAGCCGAGGGAGAGAGAGTTCATTCAATCCTCCATTGCTGCAAAGCCCCATCCTAGCGCGACTCGCTGATAGGACCGAGAGATTTTTGCGACGCATGAATTTCCGGAAAATTGGAAGCCCGGCGCTAAATTCTTCGAATTATACCTCTAAATGCAGAGGCATCTTCGGCCAGACCCCATATGGGTGGGAAATTTCGCAAAGAAATGTCAGCCCCGATGCCCTACATTCCCGGCATCAATCTGACAGGAGTTTCCAATGCGCGTTGTGGTTCTGGGTGCGGGTGTGATCGGTGTGACCTCGGCCTGGTATCTGGCTCAGGACGGGCATGAGGTGACGGTGATCGACCGTCAATCCGGCCCGGCGCTGGAAACCTCTTTCGCCAATGCCGGTGAAATCTCTCCCGGCTATGCCTCCCCTTGGGCCGCTCCGGGCATCCCAATGAAAGCCTTGAAGTGGCTGTTCATGCACCATGCGCCCTTGATCCTGCAGCCCAAGATCGATATCGCCCGGCTGGACTGGATCGTGCGGATGCTGGGCAACTGCAACGCCGCCGCCTATGCGGTGAACAAATCCCGCATGGTCCGCCTTGCCGAATACTCCCGCGATGTGCTGCGCGATTTGCGCGCCTCCACCGGCATCAGCTATGACGAGCGTACCCAAGGCACGCTGCAACTCTTCCGCACGCAAAAGCAGGTCGATGCAGCGTATAAGGACATCGCCGTTCTGAAAGCCGATGGCGTGCCGTTCGAGGTTCTGTCGCCCGAGGATTGCATCAAGGCAGAACCCGGCCTTGCCACCAGCTTCAACAAGATCGCCGGTGGCCTGCGTCTGCCGGGCGACGAGACGGGTGACTGCTTCAAGTTCACCAACCGTCTGGCCGCGATGGCCGAGGCTGCGGGCGTCACCTTCCGCTACGGCGTTGGCATCAAAGGCCTTGACCGTCAGCGTGACCGGATCACCGGCGTGGAAACCACCCAAGGCCGGGTAACCGCCGACGCCTATGTGCTGGCGCTTGGCTCCTATTCCCCCGCACTGGTCAAGCCCTTGGGCATGAAACTTCCGGTCTATCCGGTGAAGGGCTATTCCATCACCGTGCCGATCATCGACGAGGACCGCGCCCCGGTCTCGACCGTGATGGACGAGACCTTCAAGATCGCCATCACCCGCTTGGGCGACCGCATCCGCGTGGGCGGCATGGCCGAGATTTCCGGTTTCAACAACACCCTGCATCCCCGCCGTCAAGCCACCCTGACCCACTCGGTCGAGGACCTGTTCGGCGGCGCGGGCGACCAGTCGAAGGCGGTGTTCTGGAGCGGCCTGCGTCCGATGACCCCCGACGGCACGC
>CANGHD010000144.1 GCA_947453525.1 Paracoccaceae bacterium
CTCTCCGGCACCATCCAGAACGACATCCTCAAAGAATTCATGGTGCGCAACACCTACATCTACCCGCCCGAACCCTCGATGCGCATCGTGGCCGACATCATCGACTACACCGCGCGCGAGATGCCGAAGTTCAACTCCATCTCGATCTCCGGCTACCACATGCAGGAAGCTGGCGCGAACCTCGTCCAAGAACTCGGCTTCACCCTCGCCGACGGCCGCGAATACGTCCGCACCGCCCTTGCCCGTGGCATGAACGTCGACGACTTCGCCCCGCGCCTGTCGTTCTTCTTCGCCATCGGCATGAACTTCTTCATGGAGGCCGCCAAACTCCGCGCCGCGCGCCTCCTCTGGCACCGCATCATGTCCGACTTCGGTGCCAAGAAGCCCGAATCCCTCATGCTGCGCACCCATTGCCAGACCTCCGGCGTCAGCCTCCAGGAAAAAGACCCCTACAACAACGTCATCCGCACGGCGTATGAGGCCATGTCGGCGGTCTTGGGCGGCACGCAAAGCCTCCACACCAACTCCTTCGACGAAGCGATGGCGCTCCCGACCGAGGCCTCCGCCCGCATCGCCCGCAACACCCAACTGATCCTGCAGGAAGAAACCGGCATCACCCATGTCGCAGACCCGCTGGCAGGCAGCTACTACGTCGAAACCCTCACCGCCCAACTGGCCGAAGAGGCGTGGAAGCTGATCGAGGAAGTCGAAGCCCTCGGCGGCATGACCAAAGCCGTGGCTTCCGGCATGCCCAAACTCCGCATCGAAGACAGCGCCGCCCGCCGCCAAGCCCTGATCGACCGGGGAACAGACGTCATCGTCGGCGTCAACAAATACCAGCCCGAGACGGACCACCCCGTCGACATCCTCTCCATCGACAACATCGCCGTGCGCGACAGCCAGATCGCCCGCCTCCACGCCACCCGCGCCGCCCGCAACGAAGCGGAAGCCCTGGCCGCCCTCCAAGCCCTGGAACGGGCCGCCCGCTCGACCGGCAACCTGCTGGAAGCCGCCGTGACCGCAGCCCGCGCCCGCGCCACCGTTGGGGAGATCTCCACCGCCATGGAAAATGTCTTCGGCCGCCACCGGGCGGAAGTCAAAACCCTCGCCGGCGTCTACGGCGCCGCCTATGACGGTGACCAAGGCTTCGAAGCGATCCAGGCCGACATCAAGGCCTTCGAACAAGAAGAAGGCCGCCGCCCCCGCATGCTGGTGGTGAAAATGGGGCAAGACGGCCACGACCGCGGCGCCAAGGTCATCGCCACCGCCTTCGCCGACATGGGCTTTGACGTCGACATGGGCCCGCTGTTCCAAACGCCCGAGGAAGCCGCCCAAGACGCCATCGACAACGATGTCCACGTCATCGGCATCTCCTCCCAAGCCGCAGGCCACATGACGCTCGCCCCCAAACTGATCGAGGCGCTCCACGCAAAAGGCGCAGGCGACATCCTCGTCATCTGCGGCGGCGTCATCCCGGCGCAGGACTACGACTTCCTCAAATCCAAAGGCGTCAAGGCCATCTTTGGCCCCGGCACCAACATCCCCAAAGCCGCCGCCGAAATCCTCACCTTGATCCGCGCCGCCCGCTAACCCCCCCGGCCCCCCCATTCACACTGCCCAAATATCCCACGGGGTGATGAGCGATCAGAAATCCTCCAGTGGAGGATTTCCGCGAAGAACGCCCGGCCCGTGGCCGGGCTGGGGGGGTGTGAAACCCCCGGCCGCCAGCCAAATGCAAAAGGCCCGCAGAACTTGCGGGCCTTTTCAATTCTGGAATGCGGCGACCTCGGGGAGGAGGTCGAGGTCGCCGCTGGTCCGGGGGCCCGAGGGAGGAGGAAAGGGCCCGCGTACATCGGTGGAGCACCGCTCCGAATTCCGCGACGACACCGGGAGGAGGGGTGTCGCCGCAATCACCTGGCCCGGGGAGGAGGTCGGGCTTCGGTTATCTCTGGGACCTGAGGCCCCGAATGAAGGGTGCGGCGACCTCAGGGAGGAGGTTGAGGTCGCCGCTGGTCCGGGGGCCCGAGGGAGGAGGAACGGACCCGCGTACATCGTTGAGGCGACAAGCCCCGAATTGCGCGACGGTGCCCAGAGAGGAGGTTGGGCGCCGCCGCTTTTGCCTGATCCCGGGGAGGAGCACGGGGTCAGGCGAAACTGGGGGCGGCACCCTCGGGGAGGAGGTCGAAGGTGCCGCCGGTTCATTGGCCCATGGGAGGAGGAGAGGGCCGCCGAAAGTCTGTCCTTCTCAGGACGTTGTAGAAAAGCGACGACACCAGGGAGGAGGACAGTGTCGCCGCACTTAACCAAAGACCCGCAGGGAGGAGGATTGCGGGTCAGGGCCAAGATTAAGCTTGGTACGCAGCCTCGCGGGCCACGTCCGAGATCGTCGCGCGGCTCAGTCCCAGATCGGACAAGTCGCGGTCAGACAGGTTGTTCAGTTCAAACAGCGTCCTGCTGTAGACGCGGCGACGTTCGATCAGGTCGCCGACCACTTTCACCACGGCGGCGAAACGATCATAAAAGCTCACCTGAGCCGAGCGGGAAGAATTCACATATGCCATCATAAGCCTCATATCTTGTCCTTGGCGTCGGTCCTTCCTGTCGTGCTGTCGTCAGGTCCGTCGCTGTTAGGGCAAACATGAAGCAATTGCTGCACCTGCACAATACACCCATCCCTCAATGCCGCCATGCACCCTGCGCATGGCTAAGCTTCACAAAATCTTCAAATTAATCAACAATTTCGCTGAATTTTTGAGCAACTGGTCAACAGAGCCTTGCCCTTTGCCCGAAAGCAGAACACCCTGCCGAAGCCTTGAGCACAGGAGAAACAAATGTCCCTGACCCGCGACACTGTGATTGCGCAGCTTGCCCGGATTTCAACTCCGACGGGTGGAAATCTGGTGAGCGATGATTTGATTCGTGCACTAACAATCGAGAGCGGTATTGTGCGTTTTGTGATCGAAGCGCCCACGCCCGATCAAGCGCGGGCCTTGGCCGCCGCGCATCAGGCCGCCGAAGATTCCCTGCGGGCGCTGCCGGGGGTGACCAGCGTTCAGATCGTCATGACGGCGCACGGCCCCGCTGCCCGCCCGGCCCCGGCCAAGCCTTCCGCCGAACCGCCCTCGCTGAAGATCGGCGGCCATCCCACGCCGCATCAGGGCGGCCCGGCCCGCGTGTCCGGCGTCGACCGCATCATCGCCATCGCTTCGGGCAAGGGCGGGGTCGGCAAATCCACCGTCGCCTCCAACCTGGCCGTGGCGCTGGCGCGGCAGGGCAGGCGGGTCGGGTTGCTGGATGCCGATATCTACGGTCCCTCGCAGCCGCGCATGATGGGCGTATCCAAGCGTCCGGCCTCGCCCGATGGCAAGACGATCGAGCCGCTGACGGCCCACGGTGTCACCATGATGTCGATCGGCCTGATGCTGAAGGAAGACGAGGCGGTCATCTGGCGCGGGCCCATGCTGATGGGCGCGTTGCAACAGCTGATCAATCAGGTTGCCTGGGGGCGGCTGGACGTTCTGGTCATCGACCTGCCGCCGGGCACCGGCGATGTGCAACTGACCCTCGCACAGCGCACCCACCTGACCGGGGCCATCGTCGTGTCGACCCCGCAGGACGTGGCGCTGCTCGATGCGAGGAAGGCGCTCGACATGTTCGACAAGCTGAAGGTCCCGGTTCTGGGGCTGATCGAGAACATGTCGACCTATATCTGCCCGAACTGTGGCCATGAGGCGCATATCTTCGGCCACGGCGGCGTGGCGGCCGAGGCTGTGAAGCTGAACCTGCCCTTCCTCGGCGAATTGCCGCTGAACCTTGAGGTCCGCATCGCCGGCGACGCGGGCACGCCGATTGCGGCGACCGACAGCCCGCTGGCGGAGCCCTATCTGCGGCTCGCGCGGCGGCTGATCGACGGCGGGATGGGCTGAGGCCGGGACATCACCCCACCAAGGGCAGCGGGGGGCGCCTCCGCCCCCCGCACCCCCTGAGCCGGGCGGCCTTTTCGGCCTCCCGGACCCTCCGGCACGGTCTTCTGCAACGGAAAATGCGCTGAAGAGGCGGTCTGATCAGGGAAGCCGTCCCACTTGAGGCGCGGCGGCCTTTCTGCCCGGGCTTTGACGGTCACAGGGTGGCCTCAAGGCATCACGACGGGGTGATTCGGGTGACACCAGCCAGATTCGGCTCGGTTCATGCCATGCTTCGCCAACAAATCCTGAAAGCTCAGACCATAACATCCGCTTTGTGCGATATTTCCGCCACATTTGTCACGAAAGCGCTGTGCTAAATCTAGCGGGCGGATTTCTGTGATCTACCATTGGTGGCGTTTTCGGCTTGCCCAGCCGGCGATGACCCCACCTCATGCGGTCGCAGTGGGACGATTTCCCGAAATTTCCCTTGATGTGGGGCGCTCTCCCGGGCATAAATGCTCCAAGAGACGGGCAGTACTGAAGCGGGCGGACGACAAGCCCAAAACATAAAGAGCCAGAGGCAGGTTCATACAGGCTACCCCCTCTAAAACGAACATCGAATCCGGCGCGTGGCGTGAGCAGACGTCCCCAAGACGACGCACGAAGCAGGACGCCCAGCGATGGGACAGACGGCGGACCCGGCAGTGGCAGCGGCAGGGTCCGCCTTTTCATTTCTACACCCTGCCAATGAATTTGCCCAGATCCCTTTGGGATCAAGACTTAAGGGAGGCGCGCCGCGCCGTGGTGATCGAGACGTTCAGGGGCGAACACTACCTCAAGGTAGATGCCAAGGGCCGCGTGATGCTGCCCGCACCCTTCCGTCATGTCTTTGATCAAGCTGACAATCCCCAAGCCGGCATGGGCTTCCAGATGCTGCTGGTCTATGGCGGCTCCGACCGCGCCTATGTCGAGGGTTTCACCCAGGCCGGTGCCGCCGACCTTGACCGCCGCATCGCGCAAATTCCCATGGGCACCGACGAATACGATCTGGCCAACGCCATCTTCGTCGAGCAATCCGTCTCGGTCGAGACCGACAAGGACGGCCGTTTCTCCCCGCCACCCCAGGTCCGCGAAAAGCTTGGCCTGCCCAAGGACGAGGTCGAACTGGCCTTCATCGGCTCGCGCCACTCGTTCCGCATCTGGCGCGCCGACACATACCGTGCCAAACGCAAGGCCGAGATTCAGGCGCTGGAAGCCCGTCTCTTGGGCGGGGCAGACCCCTTGTCCTTGTTCAAGACCACCACCTAGGGGGACCAAGTGCAGACAAGCGATCCGCTGCCCGATCGCCCGGAAGACAGATCGGCCCATATCCCCGTCCTGCTGCGCCCCATTCTGCAGGCCGTGGCCCCCGTGTCGGGCGTCTGGCTGGACGGCACTTTCGGTGCGGGCGGCTATGCCCGTGGCCTGCTGGACACAGGGGCTGCGAAGGTCATCGGCATCGACCGCGATCCCCTGGCGCACCAGATGGCGGCCCCTTGGGCGGGCCAGTATGGCGACAGGCTGAAGCTTGTCGAAGGCACCTTCTCGGAGCTCGACACGCTGGCCGATGAACCGCTGGACGGCGTCGTGCTGGACCTTGGCATTTCCTCCATGCAAATCGACCAGCCGGAACGCGGCTTTTCCTTCCAGAAGGACGGGCCCCTGGACATGCGGATGAGCCAGCAGGGCCAATCCGCCGCCGACATCGTCAACAAGGGCTCGGAAGGCGAAATCGCCGATATCCTCTACCACTACGGCGAGGAACGCGCCTCGCGCCGCATCGCCCGCACCATCGTGGAAGTCCGCGCCAAGACCCCGTTCGAGACCACCTTGCAACTGGCCGAGGTGGTCGCCCGCTGCCTGCCGCGCCCCAAACCCGGCCAAAGCCATCCGGCCACCCGCAGCTTTCAGGCCCTGCGCATTGCCGTGAACGCCGAGTTTACCGAACTGGCCCAAGGCCTTGCCGCCGCCGAACGGGCGCTGAAACCCGGTGGCCTGATCGCCGTGGTGACCTTCCACTCCTTGGAAGACCGCATCGTCAAGCGCTTTTTCCAGCTCGCCTCGGGCGCTGAATCCAACACCAACCGCTATGCTCCGGCCCGCGCTGATGTCACCGCCCGCTTCACCCTGCTGAACAAGCGCGCCATCGAGGCGGATGACGAAGAGCTTGCCGCCAATCCCCGGTCGCGCTCGGCCAAGCTGCGCGTGGCCCGCCGCACCGAGGCCCCACCCATGGCGATCGCCATGGCGGACATCGACGTGCCCCTTGCCCCCAAGCCCAACTCCCGCAGAGGAAAAAGCTGAATGCGTCCGGTGCTGTACATGTTGTCCTTCCTCGCCGTTCTGGGGCTGGCCTTCTGGGCCTATCGGGAAAACTACGCCACACAGCACCAGTTGAAACAGATGGCCGCCGTGCAGGATGATATCGCCGCCCTGCGCGACGAGATCGCCATGCAGAAGGCCGAATGGGCCTACCTCAACCGTCCCGACCGCCTGCGCGATCTGGCGGCGATGAACTTCGACCGTCTGGGCCTGATGCCGATCGAGCCCTTGCAACTGGGCAGTGCCGAACAGGTCGCCTTGCCGCCGCCGCCGGCCTTGGTGATCAAGGGCACGGTCGACACCGCAGGCCCCCTGCCAAGCCCCGACATCACCGCAATGACCGGCAGCGATGGAGAGCAAATTCCATGAACCGTGTCCCGCTGCGCCCGCTGGCCCGGATCCTCGACGCCCGCGCCAAGGGCGAAAACCCCGATATGATCGAGAAAGAGAACCTCGCGATCCGCCACGAGGAGATGCGCGACGTGTCGCGGGCGCGGGCAGAACGGCGGCTGATGGTTCTCGCCTTGGGCTTCTTCATCGCCTTCAGCGTGATCGGGGCGCGGATGGGAACCCTTGCCGCCTCCGAACCGACCGAGCCCCGCGCGGCGGCAGGCGGGTCCGAAATCACCGCGCAACGCTCGGATATTCTCGACCGCAACGGCCGTATCCTTGCGACCAACATGATGACCCATTCGCTCTACGCCCAGCCCGCCGACATGGTCGACCCCGTCCATGCCGCCACCGAACTGGCCGCGATCTTCCCGGAACTGGATGCCAAAGCGCTGGAACGCCGCTTCACCGATGGCCGCAGCTTCCTTTGGGTGCGCAAGGTCCTCAGCCCCGAACAGATGCAGAAGGTGCACGAGATCGGCGACCCCGGCCTGTATTTCGGCCCGCGCGAGATGCGGCTTTATCCGAACGGCAACCTCGCCTCCCACATCCTCGGCGGGGCCGCCTTCGGGGCCGAGGGCGTGGATTCGGCCGAAATCATCGGCACCGCCGGCATCGAGAAGGACCTCGACACCCGCCTGCGCGATCCGGCGCAATCGGAAAACCCCCTGACCCTGTCGATCGACCTGACCCTGCAGGCCAATGTCGAGGAGGTGCTGGCCACCGGGATGCACACCTTGCAAGCCAAAGGGGCAGCGGCGATCCTGATGGATGTGAAGACCGGCGAGGTGCTGGCCCTGGCCTCCCTGCCCAACTTCGACCCGAACGACCGGCCCGGCATCAGCCCGACGGTCGACCCCTCCGACAACCCCCTCTTCAACCGCGCGGTCCAAGGGGTCTATGAACTCGGCTCCACCTTCAAGATCTTCGCTGTGGCTCAGGCGATGGACCTTGGCCTGATCACGCCCGACACCCAGATCGACACCAAACAGCCCTTCGTCTACGATGGTTTCCCGGTTCACGAGTTCGACAACCACAACTACGGCCCGACGAAATCGGTGTCCGATGTGATCGCCGTCTCCTCCAACATTGGTGCGGCTCATATCGGCCTGATGATCGGCGGCGTGCGGCAACAGGCCTTCCTGAAGGCGATGGGCCTGCTCGACCCGCCGCAGATCGAACTCTTCGAGGCCGCCTCGGCCCGTCCCCTTGTGCAGAAGAACTGGTCCGGCCTCGTCACCGTCACTGTCTCCTACGGCCACGGGATCTCCACCAGCTTGCTGAACCTCGCAGCCGCCTATTCCACGCTGGCCAATGGGGGGCTGAAGGTGACACCGACGCTGATCCACTCTGATCGCCACACCCCCGGCCCCCGTGTGGTGACCGAGAAGACCGCGCTTGCCTGCGTCCTGATGATGCGCAAAGTGGTCACCGACGGCACGGCGACCTTTGCCGATGTGCCGGGCTATGAGGTCGCGGGCAAGACCGGCACGGCAGACAAGCCGCGCAAGGGCGGTGGCTACTACTCGGACAAGGTGATCAACACCTTCGCCTCCGTGTTCCCGGCCAATGATCCGAAATACGTGCTGGTGGTGACGCTCGACGAGCCGGTGGAAACCGCCGGCCTGAAGCCGCGCCGGACCGCAGGCTACACCGCCGTGCCAGTGGCGGGCGAGATCATCCGCCGCGTCGGCCCCCTCTTGGGCCTGCGTCCGCAGGTCGATGGCATTCCGGTCTCGACAGTGGCCGCGATCAACGCCCCGGTCAAAGACCCTGTGGCGCAGGAGTGACCATGCCCGGCCCCGCAGCCAAAAACCTGTCGCATCTCGGCCTCTCCGCACGGGCGGGCCGTGATCCTGTGATCACCGGCCTCACCGCCGACAGCCGCGCTATCCGCGCAGGCTTCCTCTTTGCCGCCTTGCCCGGCAGTGCAACCCATGGCGCGGCTTTCATCCCCGCCGCCATAGACGCTGGCGCCTCGGCCATCCTTACGGATGCCCTCGGCGCCAGCCTCGCGCAAGAGGCGCTCGAAGCCGCATCCGTGGCCGTCGTTCTGGCCGAAGACCCGAGGGAGGCCTTGGCCCGTGCCGCAGCCCTGTGGTTCGGCGCGCAGCCCGAAACCATGGTCGCGGTGACCGGAACCAACGGCAAGACCTCCACCGCCACCTTCTGCCGCCAGATCTGGATGCAGCTTGGCCACGCCGCCATCAACGTCGGCACCACCGGGGTCGAAGGCGCCTGGGCCGCCCCCTCCTCGCACACCACCCCCGACCCGATCACCCTGCACCGCATGCTGTCCCAAGCGGCTGAGGCCGGCGTGACCCATGCCGCGATGGAGGCCTCCTCCCACGGCCTCGACCAGCGCCGGATGGACGGTGTGCGCCTGAAGGCGGCGGGTTTCACCAATTTCACCCAAGACCACCTCGACTATCACAAGACCTTCGAGGCCTATTTCGAGGCGAAAGCCGGCCTTTTCACCCGCCTCCTGCCGCCCGAAGGCACCGCCGTCATCAACCTGAACGACCCCAAAGGCGCAGATCTCGCCGCCATCGCCCGCCGCAAGGGGCAGGGCC
>CANGHD010000145.1 GCA_947453525.1 Paracoccaceae bacterium
ACGGCTTTGCCCATGAACAGGTCCAGCGGCATCTGATCAATTGACAGGCCCTTGGGGTTCACATGCAGAAACGCGTCAACATGGGTGCCGACGTGATCGAGCATGCCGATGTAGTTGGTCTGAAACGTCATCGGGTCTTCAGGCACGCCAAGGCCGAACGACAGGGTGGATTCGTGGCTCAAGGCCTTCAGATAGACAGGGCTCTGGAACATCTTGTGGGCGGGCATGTTGTCTTCGACGGTCAGGCTCAGGTCGATGATGCGGCGTGTCATGGGATTCCTTTTCGGACTGTGCAAACCTAGTGCAGCGATCTGGCTGCTGGCGTTCGCATGGTGATGCGGCTGATGCTGAAGCCAATGCTGAACAAAGCGCCTACGCTTGACAATCCGGAAAAAACGGAACGGAGCTATAGATGGAATTGATGGATCACTTGTGCGACTGACCTCAAACCCGCAGGATGGACCTCAAAAACATGGAACTGCGCGACCTCCACGCTTTGATTGCCATTGTTGAGACCGGCAGCCTGTCCGCTGCCGCACGCAGGTTGCGCCTGACCCAACCCGCGCTGACGGCCTCGTTGCAGCGGCTTGAGGCGGCGGTGGGCGTGGCTTTGGTCAAGCGCCATTCCAGAGGCGCCGTGCTGACGGAAGAAGGGCAGTATGTCCTGCACAAGGCGCGTGACGTCGTGCATGATGTTGCCCAGATCGCGCGGGTTCACGATCAACTGGTGCTGGAGCCTGAGGGGGAGATCCACCTTGGCCTGCCCACGACCGTTGCGGGCGGATTGATCCCTGAGCTGATCCCGCTGATGCAGGCACGATACCCGCGCATCCATCTGCACGTCGTCGAAGCGATGAGCGGTGTCTTGCAGGAACAGTTGCAGCTTGGGCTGCTTGACCTAGCCGTCCTGTTCGACGGCGCCCCCACGGCCGGCCTGCGCTGCACGCCCCTACTAACCGAGACCCTCTATCTGCTGTTGCCGGCCGGCCACCCGTTGTCCGCCCTGTCCGCCGTCGATCTGGAGACGGTCGCAGCCTTGCCGCTGGTGCTGCCAAGCGTGGCAAACTCGATCCGGAAACGCATTGAAATGGCCTGTCTGGCAATGGGGCTGACCCTTGCGGTGCTGGCCGATGTGGACAGTTTGCCGGGACTGCTTGGTTTGGTCCGGGCGGGCTATTGCACGGTGCTGCCGAAATACCTTGCGAAAGGTGAAATTGATGCCGGCCATATCGCGGCAGTGGTCGTGGAAAGGCCGACGCTGCGCTGGGTTCTGCACCTTGCGACGCGCCGCGATGCCCCACGTCCGAGGGCCAGCATGGCGACGGGCGAGCTGATCCAAAGCGCTTGCGCCAATTTGGTCCTGCGGGGCGATTGGGCCGCCGAGATCATCGCCCATCAAGGCGCGGCGTGAGTTTGGGCAGCGCCGAGTTTCGAGTATCTCTATCGAACTGGATCCGATGATGTGACCCCCTCCCGACCGCAGCAATGCGTGTCAATTGGCACCTAAATCGGTTCTGCCTCAATCTGAAGAGCGCGACTGTTCCATGAGGTGACAGATCGGCCGAATGGTTGCGAACACTGAGAAGCAGCAGGCGCCATGCGGCGACAGGACAGCCGATCACGCTGGCCGCACGGGGTCTGGCACGCGAGCCGTTTCGGGCACGCTGGCACCCGGCGGCCGGCAATTGTTTCGCGAGATTCAGCAGCAGGGCAATGAAGAAGGCTACCCGCGTCTTGGCCTGATGGTGCAGGGCCGAAAGGCAGGAAACTGGGATATCTGGCCACCAGTTCGACGAAGCTCGCGCCAGTTCGAGCCCAGCAAAGGGGCACGCAATTTCTCCAGTCATCGCTTCGGCGCGGGGCAGGAAACCATGGGCGCCGCTGAACCGATTTGGGGTCAACGCAACAAATGAGGCTAAGAGACGGCTCGCCTTCGGCCGCTTTGCACCAGAAAAGGCAGGCGAAAACCTGCAATCTTCAGATGCGCGGCCCCCAGCCAATCGCGCCGGACCATCGGGACCTGCAAACATCCGTGCCGCACTTTCATGACAAACATGCCAGCCCCGGCCGCCTATCCGGCCTGCCGATATCAAGCCAACCCGGTTAGACCCTCGGGTCGGCCTCAACTCCGCAAGCCAATCGGGTTGCAGCAGCGATCACGCGCCGTTGAACCTGTTCTCGGCCATCCCCGGCACCTCGACCTGCAAGGTATAGAGGCTGCCGGCCAGACGGTTACCCGGGGGCGAAACGATGCTGGCGGTCGTGATGAACAGAGTTTTCAAGTCTGCCCCCCCAAAAGCGCAGGTTGTGATGTTGAGAACGGGCATGTCCACGACGCGGTCGATCCGACCATCCGGGGCGATCCGCACGATACATCCGCCGCCGAAGCGGCAGTTCCAAAGGTACCCTGCGCTGTCGATGGCCGAGCCGTCCGGGAAACCACGATCAAAGCCGGTGAAAAAGGGGCGTTCGTTGCTGATCTCGCCGCTGGATTTGTCATAGTCATAGACCCTGATCTCGTTTGCGAGCGTATCGCCGAAGTAGAAGTGGCGTGTATCAGGGCTCCAGCACAGCGTGTTGGAAATCCCAAGGTCCTGCCGCCACTCGGTGACCGTGCCTTTGGGGTCAACCCGGTAAAGCACGCCCTCTCCGGGTCCGGCCTCGCCCAGTTCCCCGTCTGGCAGCACATTGTTCTTCATCGACCCGACCCAGAAATTCCCGGCCGGATCGCTGCGGCCATCGTTGAAGCGAACCCGTGGTGAGCCCGGCAAGGCAAAACCGAAATCGGAGCGTTGGTCTGTTTCCGGCCACCAGGTGATCAGTTTTGACGCCAGCGCCACCAGAAACTGCCCGGGCTTTGCGGTCAACGAAATGGCCACCACCGGCTCGTCAAAGAACCACGACCGCAGCGATGCGCTGGCCATGTCATGGCGGTGGATCAGAAAGCGGTTGATGTCGGTCCAATAGACGGCGTTCTCCTCCGCCGACCAGACCGCCCCTTCTCCGCAGCGGTCACCAGCAGGGACCCGACACGTGACGACGCTTGCCATGCACTCTCCTATTCTGCAGCGGCCAGGGATTTCGCGAGGGACCAAGAAGGTCCAAGGCTTTCGGCGTTCTGGACGAGGGCGCGCATATAGCCCAAGGCGAAGGCCATACCTGCGTGCCAAGATGCGCCACAAGTCATGCCGGGCGTGTGGTCAGGGATCAGGACGCCCGTGTAGCCCTCATCGCGCAGGATGCGGACGATCTCGGCCATGTCGATATCGCCGTCGTCAACGAAGGTTTCGACATAGTTCGGCACCTTGCCGCGCACGTTGCGGAAGTGGATATATCCAATCCGGTCGCGGCGGGCAAAGCGGCGGACATGGTCGTAAATCTCGCCGCCGGGCATTTCCTGCAGGGAGCCGAGGCAAAGCTCGAGCCCATTGGCGGGCGAGTCGACGATATCCATCAGCCGGTCGTATTTCTCGGGCCGGTTCACCAGCCGCGCCGTGCCGCGCAAGCTTTCAGCGGGTGGGTCATCGGGATGGGCAGCGAGCCTTACGCCCGCCTCAGCCGCCACTGGAACGATTTCCTGAAGGAAAGCGGTCAGACGTTGCCAGATTTCCTCGGCCGAGACCTGCATCGGCGCAGCACCGGGCCGTGCCGGCCGGTAGCGCATGTTCCACACCATGCCATCGGGCACCGGCAGGTCCGGGTTGATCCTTGAGGCATCAAACGACACCGAATGCGCATTCCCCCGCGCAAACGGCCCCCTGCGCCAGCCCCAGACCCCGGCAATCGAGAAATTGTAACCGATGCACGGCACCCCTGCCCGCCCGGCATCGCGGATCAGGCGCTTCATGCCCTCCATCTGGACAGCCCGGTCCGGCCCGTCCAGCAGCACATCCGACCAAAATTTGGGTGAGAAGTTCTCGATGGCCGCCAGTTGCAGACCCGCCTTTCGCACGGACTGCACCAGCCCGAACAATTCCTCATAGGTCCACAAGGTGTCCGTCGAACAATCGCCCCAACCCTCGCTGTCGTCGCCGCTGGAGATGCTTGGGTCGCGGCCCCGGAAATAGTTGGTCATATGGGCCACGATATGCGTGGCCCCCGCCTGCACCGCAAACTGGAAGTTGTCAGCGGTCAGCGAATCCCGGTACAGCCCCAAGCCGATCTTCATGGTACTCTCCTATTTGACCCCGATGCCCGCGGTCAGCCCGCCGTCGATCTTGTAATCGCTGCCCGTGCAGAACGCCGCCTTGTCCGAGGCGAGGAAGGCCACCAGTTCGGCCACCTCCTCGGGCTCGCCAATCCGGCCCAGCGGGTGGGCGGCACCAAAGCGGGCGAAAGCCTGTTCCACGGTCACCCCCTCGCCGCCATAGGTGCGGGCGGCCTTTTCCAGAATGGGGGTGCGGATGGAGCCGGGGCTAATGGAATTCACACGGATATTCTGGTCGGCATGGTCCAGCGCCATCGCCCGGGTCAGCGCATGGATCGCCCCCTTCGAGGCCACATAGGCCGCCACATTCTGCTGGCAGTTGAAGCCCTGCACGGACGATATGTTGACGATAGCCCCGCCGCCCCGCTTCTCCATCTCTGGCACGCCGAAACGGGCGGTGAGGTAGATGGAGCCCACATTGACCGCCATGCAACCCGCCCAGGTGTCGAAGTCGGTGTTGACCACGGTGCCGTAAGGATGCACGGCCGCCGAGTTCACGATGATATCCAGCCCGCCAAAGCGCTTGACGACCTCGGCCACCGCAGCGCCAACCTGCGCTTCGACAGAGACATCGGCTGTATAGGGATGGATCGCCAGATGGAGACCCTTGGCCTCGGCCTCAAGGGCGGCATTGGCTGCCTCGTCAATCCCGCAGGCCAGAACCGTCGCACCACCCTGAGCCAGCCGGATCGCCGAGGCCCGTCCGATGCCGGTGGTTCCTGTGACAAGGGCGACCTTGCCTGCAAATTCGCTCATCTTCTTCTCCTACCTGACCCGTTCCAGCACCTGATTGAGCAAGACCGCCCCAAGGATGATCCCGCCGCGCACCACGTATTGCCAGTATTCGCTGACGTTCAGCAATGTCATCCCGTTGGAAATGCAGCCAAGGAACAGGACCCCGATCAGCGTGCCCCAGATGCGCCCCTTGCCGCCAAACAGTGACGTGCCACCGATGATCACGGCCGCGATGACATCCAGTTCCAACCCTGTGGCGGTCGTGCCAGTGCCGGACCCGATCTGCGAGGCGATCAGGGTGCCCGATATTGCCGTCATGATCCCGGTCAGGCCGAGCGTCATGGATTTCACCCACCAGATGTCGATGCCGGAAAGCCGCGCGGCCTCCATGTTGCCGCCAACCGCATAGACCGCCCGGCCAAAGCTGGTGAAGTTCATCAGGAAATGCATGCCTGCGAAGGTGAGGGCGAAGATATAGACGGGAAAGGGGATTCCCAGCAGATAGCCGCCGCCGAAGAAGTCAAAACCCGGCGGGAAGGTGGTCAGGGGGAAGCCGCCGGTGATCAGGTTGGCAAAACCGCGCAGGGCAGTGAACAACGCCAGCGTGCAAATGAAGCTAGGCACGTTGAACCATTGGCGGAACTTGCCGACCGAGAAGCCCACAACAAACCCAACCAGAACCGCCGCAACAAAGCCGATCAGCGCGGCCATCGTCCCGCCCACATAGTCTGCCAAGGCACCCGAGAACCAGGCGACAATCGTCCCCGCCAGTGCCGCCCCCGCCCCCACCGACAAGTCGATCTCTCCGGCGATGATCACCGCCGTCATGCCGAAGGCGATGATCCCCAGCATGGCCCCGGCCCGCAGCACGTTCAACAGGTTCCGCATGCTGGCGAAACCGGGTGCTGTCAGGATCAGCAGGACCACCAGCACGATCAGGATCAGTTCCATCGGATAGGTCTTGATCAGCCGCACCACGGGGTTCGGACCCGTCTTTGTGGCCATAGAAACGCTCATGCGGTCGGTCCTTCCATGCAAAGTCTGTAAAGTTCGGCGAGGGTCGTGGCGGTCGGGTCAACTTCCGCCACGACACGGCCCTGACGCATCACAAGGATGCGGTCGGCCACCTCCAGCACCTCTTCCAGTTCGGTGGAAACGAAGATGGCAGCAAGGCCCCGTTCCGCCTGATCCCAGATGATGTCGAAGATCTGCCGCTTGGCCTGCACATCGACGCCGCGTGAGGGTTCATCAAAGAACATCACCTTGGGCTGCGTGTTCAGCCAATTGCCGATCACCACCTTCTGCTGGTTGCCGCCGGAAAGCGCGGACACCGGCAGCATCGGCTCAGGCACCTTGATCGCAAGGTCACTGATCTGTCGGCCGACATAAGCCTGTTCGCGCGCGCGGGTCACCACGCCCGAGGGCGCGATGTGGCCAAGGCTCGCCAGACAGAGGTTGTCGTGGGTGGACAGGATTTGTACCAGCCCGGCTTCCTTGCGGTTCTCGGGCGTATAGCCCAGCCCCGCCTCTTTCATCTGCTTGGGCGTCGCCGCAGTTAAGGTCTTGCCGTTGACCGTGATACTGCCCGCATCCACCCGGTCAGCCCCAAAGATCGCCCGCATCACCTCGGTGCGGCCTGCGCCCAGAAGCCCGGCAATCCCCAGAATCTCTCCCCTATGCACCTTGAAACTGACGTCGGCGAACAGCCCGTGCCGGGTCAGGCCTTCCACCTGCAGAACTGGCGCGCCAGAGCGGTCGATCACCTTGCGGGCCGGGCGCTTGGCCTTGGCGGTTTCGCCGAACATCATCTCGACGATGGAAGCCGGGGTGGCTTGGGTCATCTCGACCGACCCGGCGAAGAGACCATCGCGCAGGACTGTGCAGGTGTCGGCGATCTCGAACAATTCGTTCATGCGGTGGGTGATGTAGAGGATTGTCACGCCACGTTCCCGCAGGCGGCGGACGAGGGTGAACAGCAGATGCACCTCGCGCGTCGCCAGCGCTGATGTCGGTTCATCCAGCAAAAGCACCGAGGGGTTGAAAGACATCGCCTTGGCGATCTCGACCACCTGCTGCTGACCGACGCTGAGCGTGGAGACCAACTGATGCGAGGAGAGGTCCAGCCCCATCTCGTGCAGCAAAGCCGTGGCATCGCGGTGCAGCTTGGGCCAATCAACCATGGTCAGCCCGAAGCGGCGGGTCATTGGCAGGCGGCCGAGGAAGATGTTCTCGCCAATCGACAGCGAGGGGATCAGGGACAGTTCCTGATGCACCGTCACCACGCCCGCGCCGAAGGCATCGTGCGGCGTGTGAAAGATGGCATCGGCGCCGTTGACACGGATCGTGCCTTCGGAGGGCAGGATTACACCGGCCAAAATCTTGACCAGCGTCGACTTGCCCGACCCATTCTTGCCCATCAACGCATGGACCTTGCCGGGACTGAACCGATGCGAGAACTGGGTCAGCGCCACGGTCTGGCCATAGGTCTTGCCCACGTCCTTGAACTCCAGCAATCCGCCGGTCCGGTTTTGCGGTGGGTTCGCGTCAAGCATGAAGGGGCCTTGTCAGCAAAAGGAAGCGGCAAGGGCCGGTAGCCCTTGCCGCTGAGGTCAGTTTAACCCAGCTTCTTGAGGTCTTCGAGGAAGGCCTTCACGCCATCGGGGTTGCCCCGCGACAGGCTCAGCACCGGAACGGACTGCTTGGCCTCCACCGGCTTGCCATCCAGCACGTCATTGGCGGCCTTCAGGGCCAGCACGCCGACCTGGAAGGGCTGCTGGGCAGTGACGGCTTGCAGCACATTGTCGGGGTCCAGAAGCATGTTGGCCAACTGTTCGGTGCCGTCGATGCCGAAGACGAAGACTTTGCCTTCCAGACCCGCCTTCTTGACCGCCTGCACCGAGCCAATCGTGCCGCCTTCGTTGGCCGCGTAGATCAGCTCGATATCCGGGTTCGCCGTCAGGATGTCGGACACAACGGCAATCGCTTTTTCGGTCAGCCAGGCGTCCTGAGCCGAGACGACCTCGACCTGATCCTTCACCTTGTCGAGGAAACCGTTCACCCGGTCATTCGACTGTTCCGGCAGCAGCGACTTGAAGGCCACCGTGGCGATCTTGACCTTGCGGTCGGGGGCGAACTTCTTGAGGAAAGCCGAGGCCTCGTTTCCGGTGTTGTTGCCCAGATCGATGTTGGACGAGGTGATCGAGGCCTTGGGCAGGTCGCTGTTGACCGTGGTGCCGAAGGTAATGACCACGATGCCGGCATCGACGGCCTTCTTGATGGCCGGGATCGAGCCGTCTGCGCTCAGGGGCGTCAACGCAATCGCCTGCACACCGCGCGCGATATAGGTGTCGATCAGCTGGGTTTCCTTTTCCAGCTTGTTGTCGCTGTTGGCATCCAGCAACTCGACGCCCGACTCCTTGGCGGCGGAGGCCATGCCCATTTGCACGGTCTTCATGTACTGGTCTTGCTGGAACACGATCCCGGCAATCGAGCGTCCTTCGGCCAAAGCGGCCGTCGGGCGAAGGTTGGTGCCGGCGGCGATTGCCGCAGCAACGGATGAAAGCAGAATGCCACGTCTGGTGATCATGATGAAAATCCTCCCTGGTTGGTCATATTGCAGCTCTCTCATTCGGCATGTCGGCGCGTGAGAGCGGTCGTTCCGACATGAGGTGCATGGCCCGTTCTTGCGTCGGGTCCCTGCGGTTGTTCAGGATTGCGCGCCACCTTTCCCGGGGTCGGTGACGACAAACTGCAGGCCGTATTCCAGATGGCGGCTGAGCAGATAGGTGTAGGCCACGCGATCACGGTCACGAAGGGCCTTGATGATCTGGGCATGAGCCTCATGCGTGTCGGTCTGCACGGGCCGGTCAGCCTTGCCGACCCGCATGATCTGGGTGATCACCGGTTGCAGCAGGCGGTAGTTGGTCAAAAGCGTGCGGTTGCCCGCCAAAGTCACCAAGGCTTCATGAAAGGCGAAGTCGTGGCGTGCGGCTTCTTCGACGCTGGCTTGGGTCAGAAGCCGGGCATTCACCGCATCCAGATGGTCAAGATCGGCGGCAGTTGTGTGCAGGATCAGATGGTCGCCGATGCCAACCTCGATGATCTTGCGATAGCCCTGCACGTCCAGAAACGACGCGGGCGAGATGTCGTGCTGGAAGGCGAAGAGCTTGCGGACGGCGTCTTCGTGACGGTCGGACAGGACGGCGCCGATCTTGGGCCGCACCTCGACGATGCCGTAGGCTTTCAG
>CANGHD010000146.1 GCA_947453525.1 Paracoccaceae bacterium
GATGCCTCCAAGCTGACCCAAGCCCCCGTGGCCGCAGAGTGGCGGGCGGCGGCGATGACTTCTGCCACCGCAAGCCCGTCGGCGAAGGTCGGCCAGACGGGGGTGGCGGTCGCGATGGCGTGCAGGAAATCGCGCGCCTCGATGATGATTTGATCCTGATAGCCGGTGCCGTGGCCGGGTCCCTGACAAAACGGCAGGTAGTCGGGATGCAAAGGGCCGGTCAGTATCTTGGTGAAACCGCGCTGCGCCTCCGGCCCTTCGGCCTTGTAAAGCCAAAGCGCGTTCTGATCCTCTTGATCAAAGCGGATGGCACCCTTGGTCCCGGTGATTTCATAGGCATAGCCCATCTTCCGCCCCGAGGCGACACGGCTGAAACTCAGATGCCCCATCGCGCCATTGGCAAAACGGCACAGGAACTGGCCGATGTCGTCATTGACCTCGCGCCCCTCGGCACCCGGTCGGTCGGTGTACACCGTGCCGATATCCGCCGTCAGACGCGCAATCGGGCCCACCAAAGCAAGGGCCGCGTTGATCATATGCGGCGCAAGGTCGCCCATCGTGCCATTGGCCGCGCCAAAGTTGCGCCACTGTGCGGGGCGCTGGCCGTCGGCATCGAAATCCTCGGTATGTTCGCCGCGAAACCAGATGACCTCGCCAATCGCCTCCGCTTTGACCAAAGTCCGAGCATACTGCGAGGCTGGCGTGCGGATGTAGTTGAACCCCACCATATTGATGACGCCCGAGGCCTTGGCGGCCGCCACCATGGCCAGACTGTCCGCAAGACTGGCCCCCAGCGGCTTCTCGCACAGCACCGGCTTGTCCAAAGCCAAGGCACGTTCGGCAATCGCCCGGTGGGTCTCCTGAGGCGACGCGATCACCACAGCCTCCACCCTCGGGTCATCGACCAGCACGCGCCAATCCGCCGTCGCACGGGCAAAGCCATAGGCGGCGCGGTAGCGTTCGGCACTCGCTTCGGACGTCGCACAGATCATCTCCAGTCTGGGCCGCAGCGCGGTGTCGAACACCGCTCCGACCGAGGCCATGGCAACCGAATGGGCCTTGCCCATATAGCCGCCGCCGATGATGCCAATCCCGATTTCCGCCATCCGAACCCCTCCCGAAAAGGTTTGCAACCGGTTGCAAAAGGCGTAACGTCACCGCCACGACAAGGCAACCCACTTCCTGCAACCCTATTGCGAAGGGAGGCCAGATGGCCATCCTGCCCCAAGCGGCTATGACGCGTTTTGCGGTGAACCGGTTCGTGGTTCTGGGGCGCGTCGGCATGGACCTTTACGCTGACCCACCCGGCACAAGGGTCGAGGAGGCCCTGCGCTTCACGGCAGCCTTGGGCGGTTCGGCTGGCAACATCGCGGTGGCTCTGGCGCGGCAAGGCGCAGAGGCCAGCCTGTTGTCCTGCGTGTCAGACGATGGCGTCGGGCTTTATTGCCTGGCGGAACTGGACCGCTACGGCGTGGACCGGGCCCATGTGCAGGCGGTGGCGGCCCGCAACTCTCTGGCGGTGACGGAAACCTGCCCGACCGACTGTCAGGTGGTCATCTACCGAAATGGCGCTGCAGATCTGGCCTTGTCCAAGGCGCAGGTTGCGGGGGTGGATTATGCGACGGCGACGGCCCTCGTCGTCACCGGCACCGCCCTGTCCGCCGAACCCTCGCGCAGTGCCGCCTTGCACGCCATGACGCTGGCCAAGGCTTCAGGCGCGCTGACGGTCCTTGATCTGGACTACCGCAGCACAGCCTGGACAACGCCGGCCGAGGCCATCTCGGTCTGCCTGCGCGCCGCGCAAGCCTGCGACATCGTCATCGGCAACGACGAGGAGTTCGGCCTGATCGCCGGAGGCTATGACCGGGGCGAGGGTCTGGCCCGCGACCTCGCCGCCGGCGCGCTGTTCTGCGTTTACAAGCAGGGGGCCGAGGGCAGCGTCGCCTTCACCGCCTCCGGGCAGGTCAGAACGCCGATCTTCCCGGTCAAAGCGCAAAAGCCGATGGGCGCAGGCGATGGCTTCATGGGCGGCCTGCTGGCGGCTTTGGCGCAGGGGCAACCGCTGGATCACGCCCTGCGCTGCGGATCTGCCACCGCGGCCATCATCGTCGCAGGCATAGGTTGCGCCCCCGCCAGCCCCGACCGCGCCGCCCTGAACCGCTTCATGGCCAAATTCTGAGGACGCAAGATGCACATCGCCCCCCATGACAACCTCAACCGCGCCATCATCGACCGGGACGATCCCTTGGTTCCCTTGGTCTATCTGAACATCGTCAAGCTGAAACCAGGCGAGACCTTCACCAGCCACGTCCCCGGGTACGAGACCTGCATTGTCCCTGCCACCGGCACTGTCGATGTGGCAACCGACGGCGAAAGCTTCGGTGGCATCGGCAAGCGCCGCCTGAACGTCTGGGACGGCGACCCCGAGGGCGTTTATGTCCCCTCCGGCGCGCCCGCCACCATCACCTGCACCGCCGAGGCCGAGGTCTTCATCGCCGGTGCCCGCTTTGCCGACTATCGCCCGGCCTTCGCCATGCGCGAGGTCGATCTGGTGCAATATGGCTCGGATGACACGAAGACCCATCGCAAGATCAAGCATATCCTCGGGCAGAAGTACCATGACCGCGTGGGCCGTCTGCTGGTATCCGAACTGTACACCGTGGGTGCGGGCGGCTGGTCGGGCTTTCCCAGCCACAAGCATGACACCAACCGCCTTCCGCTGGAGACGCGGCATGACGAGGTCTACAACTTCCGCTTCAACCCGCCGCACGGCTCGGGCCTGCAGATGCTGCAGCGCGAGGAAGGCAAGGTGGGCGATGCCTATCATCTGATGGACCGCTCTACCGTGGCCATCGACAAGGGCTATCACCCCTGCTGCGTGCTGCCGGGGTATGAGATGTACTACTTCACCATCCTCGGCGGCCTGACCCAGCGGCCCCTGGTGCAGTATTTCCAGCCCGAACACGCCGATCAGATCGAGACGATCCCCGGCATCAAGGACATGATCGCGAAGTTCAAATGACCCTCGCCCGCCTTTCGGATGTCCTGCGCCCCTGCCTGACCGATGGCACCGCCATTGCGGGCCTTGTGGTGCTGGGGTGGGAGGACGCCGTTTCCTATGTCCGTGCCGCCGAGGCCGAGGCCCGCCCCGTCATCTTGCAAGCCGGCCCCGGTGCACGCGCCTACACGCCGCTGTCGGTGCTGGCCGCGATGTTCCGCACGCTGGCCGACGGCGCCTCGGTCCGCGTTGTGACCCACCTTGATCACGGCGAAAGTCTGGAGGTTTGCCGTCAGGCGGTCGACCTGGGCTTCACCTCGGTCATGTATGACGGTTCCGCCCTGCCCTTGGCCGAGAACATCGCCCGCACTGCGGAAGTCGTGGCGATGGCGCATCCCCACGGCGTCAGCGTCGAGGGCGAACTTGGTTTTGTCGGCTATGCCCATGGTGCCAAGTCCTTGGGCACCGATCCGGCCGAAGTTGCGCGGTTTGCGGTGCAAGCCGGCGTCGATGCATTGGCCGTCTCGATCGGCAATAGCCACCTGATGACCGCGCCGGGGGCCGAGGTCGACTGGCCGCGGCTGAGGGCCATCGAAGCTGCCGCCCCCGACCTGCCGCTTGTGCTGCACGGCGGATCGGGCCTTGCGCACCCGCTGCGGGCAAGGCTTGCCGCGCAAACTAATGTCTGCAAGTTCAACATCGGCACCGAGTTGCGTCAGGCCTTCGGAGCCGCCCTGCGCGCCAGCCTCGCCCGCGCTCCGACGCGGTTTGACCGCATCCAGCTTCTGTCCGAAACAATCCCGCCCGTGACCGAAGCCGCCCGCCTCGCCATCCGGTCCGTGGCACCAAACCGCGCTTGACATTCATCGATCAGGCGCGGTCGCGGCCCACGGAAGGTAGGCCCCGCAAGCCGTGCGCAAGACGAAGGCCCAAAAGGCCTTGGCCTTCGCAGCCGCCGTTTTTCCCGGTAAGACAGGCGGCGAAGGAGCCTGCCCGTGCAGAACCTCAAAAATATCGAAGCCTTTGTTACCGTGGCCGAACTTGTCAGCTTCCGCCGCGCGGCGGAGCGGCGCCCCACGACCCAGCCCAATATCTCCAACCGCATCGCCCAACTGGAGGCGCAGCTGGGTGTGGTGTTGATGGAGCGGGATGCAGGCTCGGCGCGGCTGACGCCCAAGGGCAAGTCCTTGTTGGAGCCAGCCCGAAGGGTGCTGGCGGCAACAGATGGCTTTGTGGCAGCGGCGGATGAGGACAGCCTGTTTCGCAACACCCTGCGGCTTGGTGTGTCCGAGATGGTGGCCCACACTTGGCTGCGTCCCTTCCTGCTGGTGATGAAGGCGCGGTTTCCGAATATCACGGTGGAACTGTCGGCCAATCTGACCAAGGCGCTCTTTGACCGCGACCTTGATCTGGCCTTCCAGAACGGCCCTTTCGACCGCCCGACCCGGTTCAGCCTGCCATTGGGCCAATCGCTCTATGCCTGGATCGCGTCGCCCGAGCTTGCCATGACGCAGGGCGCTTTGACCGCAGCCGATATCACCCGCCATCCGATCCTGACCCATGCACGCGGCACCGTGCCCTTTCGACAGCTGGAGGATCACGTCCGCCCGCTGGGTCCGGCGCGGCTGGTGCCCTCGTCCAACATGTCGGCCTGCGTGCAGATGGTGCTGGATGGTCTTGGCATCGCCTGCCTGCCTCGGGCCATGCTGACAACACCGCTGAGCACCGGCGCGCTGCGCAAACTCGACTACACCTGGCACTCCGACGCTCTGCGCTTTCAGGCCCGCCACGATGCCGAACCCGCCGCCACCTATGTGACCGAAGCGGCAAAGCTGGCCCATAAGCTTTTCCCGCCCAAGGATATAGAATCCGGATCTTTCTGATACGAAGAAACGATTTTTCCTGATCCAACCTTTGCCCTAGGCTAGCGGCAGGATCAGGGAGACGAACATGGCGCATGTGGCCCGGCTTGGCGTGGACATCGGAGGCACCTTCACCGACGTGGTGCTGGAAATCGGCGCGGATCGGCACTCCACCAAGGTCCTGACCACCTATGCCGCCCCCGAGGATGCCATCGTCGAGGGCCTGCACCGGGTCTGCGCCAAGGCTGGCATTCCGGCCTCTGCCATTACCCAGATCATCCACGGCACCACGCTTGCCACCAACGCCCTGATCGAGCGCCGGGGTGCAAAGACCGCCCTCATCACCACCCAAGGCTTCCGCGACGTGATCGAAATGCGCACCGAAAGCCGGTTCGAACAGTATGACCTGAACCTGACCCTTCCCGAGCCGCTTTTGCCGCGCAACCGCCGCTATACGGTGCCGGAGCGTATGGGCGCGCGGGGCGACGTGCTGATCCCGTTGGACCGGGCCGAGGTCGAAGGGCTGGCCGATGAACTGCGCGAGGCAAGCTATCAAAGCATCGCGATTGGCCTGCTGCACTCTTACGTCAACGACTCGCACGAACGGCTGATCCGCGAGGTGCTGGTGGAACGGCTGCCCGGGGTGATGATCTCGCTGTCCTCTGAAGTCTCACCCCAGATGCGGGAGTATGAGCGGTTCAATACCACGATTGCCAATGCCTATATCAAGCCATTGATGAAGTCCTACCTTGACCGTCTGGCTGAGAGGCTTGCCGCCGAGGGGGCCGATTGCCCGGTGTTTCTGATGCATTCCGGCGGCGGGATCATCTCGCTGGAAAGTGCGGCAGAATTCCCGGTGCGTCTGGTGGAATCCGGCCCCGCCGGGGGTGCTGTCTTTGCTGCCGACATCGCCGCGCGGCATGGCCTCGACAAGGTCCTGTCCTTTGACATGGGCGGCACCACAGCGAAAATTTGCATGATCCGCAACCAGACGCCCAAGACGGCGCGGGTCTTCGAAGTGGCCCGGACCTACCGTTTCAAGAAAGGCTCCGGCATGCCGATCTCGATCCCGGTAATCGACATGGTGGAAATCGGCGCGGGCGGGGGCTCTCTCGCCCGGGTCGATGCGATGAACCAGATCAGGGTCGGACCGGAAAGTGCCGGATCGGAACCAGGCCCCGCCTGCTATGGCCGGGGCGGAGAACGTCCTGCCGTGACCGATGCCGACCTGATCCTCGGTAAGCTCGACCCTGACAGCTTCGCCGGGGGGACGATCCCGCTTTATCCTGACGCCTCCAAAGCGGCGCTGGATGCGGTGCTGGCGGATCGGCTTCAGATGCCGACGCTGGAGGCCGCTTGGGGACTGGCCGAAGTCGTTGACGAAAACATGGCCAATGCCGCCCGTGTCCATGCCGTCGAAAATGGCGAGGACCTGTCGGATTACACCATGATCGCCTTCGGTGGTGCCGCGCCCCTTCACGCCGGACGCTTGTGTGAAAAGCTGGGCGTCACCCGCTGCCTGATCCCGCAAGGCGCGGGGGTGGGCAGCGCCATAGGCTTCCTGCGCGCGCCGTTCAGCTTTGAATCCAATCGGTCGGTCTTCATGAAGGCCAGCACCTTCACCCCCGCCACTGTCCGCGCGCTCTTTGCGGATATGGAGCAGGAAGCCACCCGCTTCGTCCGCTCCTGCGACGCCACCTCACCCATCAAGGCCGATTACAAGGTCTACATGCGCTACACGGGTCAAGGCTGGGAAATCCCGGTGCCGCTGACGCCCGAAGACGCCCGCGAGGCCAACCCGGAAACCTTCCTCAAACGGTTCGAGCAAGACTACGCCGCCCTCTTCGGACGCACGGTCGAAGGGATGGAGGTGGAAATCACCGTCTGGTCGGTCAACGCCTATACCCCCTCTGCCCCCGTCGATAAGGCCGCGCCGGTCACCCCAAGCCCTGCCCCGGCCCAATCTGGTCAGCGGTCGCTGTTCGATGCCGCCTTGGGGAGCAGCCACAGCGCGGGCATTTATGCCCGCGCTGCCTTCGGCCCCGGCGCCACCGTGCAGGGCCCGGCGATCATCACCGAGGAGGAGACGACCATCGTGCTGCCCACCTCCCGTCAGGCCATGGCGCTCGCCGATGGTTGCATCGACATCACTGTTAAGGGGGCATAAAATGACCGCGAAACTCTCCAAAGTCGTTTATCAGGTCATGTGGAACCGCCTGATCTCCATCGTGGAAGAACAGGCGCAAGCCCTTGTCCGCACGGCCTTCTCCACCTCGGTCCGTGAGGCGGGCGACCTTTCGGCAGGTGTCTACAACGCCGAAGGGCAGATGCTGGCCCAAGCCGTCACCGGCACGCCCGGGCATGTCAACGCCATGGCCGACGCTGTCCCCCACTTTATCCGCCGCATCGGGCGTGGGAATATCCACGACGGCGATGTCTACATCACCAACGACCCGTGGGAGGGCACCGGGCATCTGCACGACATCACGGTCTGCACGCCCTCCTTCCACCAAGGCCAACTCGCAGGCTTCTTCGCCTGCACCGCCCATATCGTCGACATCGGCGGGCGCGGCTTTGGCGCCGATGCGAATTCAGTCTACGAAGAGGGCCTTTACATCCCGATCATGAAGCTGATCGACAAGGGCACCGTCGACGCCACCCTGATCCGCATCATCCGTGGCAACGTGCGTGAACCTGACCAATTGGTCGGCGACGTCTACGCCCTTGCCACCTGCAACGAGATCGGCCACCGCCGCCTGATCGGCATGATGGAGGAATTCGACCTGTCTGACCTGAGTGGCATTTCCGATTTCATCCTGACAAACTCGCGCGAAGCCACCCTCGCCCGCATTGCCGCCCTGCCCCATCTGACGGCGGAAGGCTCGATGACCATCGACGGCTATGACCGCCCGATTGACCTGAAGGTGAAGGTCTCCTTCCACGGCGACCATGTGATGTGCGATTGGGAAGGGACGTCCGGCCTCGACAAGAAGGGCATCAATGTGCCCCTCGTCTACACCAAGGCCTATGCCTGCTATGCCCTGAAATGCGCCATAGCGCCCGAGATCCCCAACAACGCGGCCTCCTTGGAGCCGTTCCGTATCACGGCCCCAGTCAATTCCATCGTCAACGCCGTCCACCCGGCCCCGGTCGCCCTGCGCCATGTGATCGGCCACATGGTCCCCGACACGATCTATGACGCTTTGGACAAGATCCTGCCGGGCACCGTCCCCGCCGAAGGCGCGGGGTGCCTATGCAACTTCCAGGTGTCGCTCCGCCCCCGCACCGACGCGCCCGCCCCGGCCGGTGCTGTCCGTTCCGAAGTCCTCACCTTCAACTCCGGCGGCTCGGGCGCCCGTCCTACGCTGGACGGCATGAGCGCCACGGCTTTCCCCTCGGGTGTGATGACCATGCCCGTCGAGGCGACCGAACAGGTCGGCCCGGTGATCATCTGGCGCAAGGAGCTTCGCCCCGACTCGGGCGGGGCCGGAAGGTATCGCGGCGGGCTGGGGCAGTTCATGGAAGTGGGCGCCCGGGAGGGGCACGAATTCGACATCTCGGCCATGTTCGACCGGGTGAACCATCCGGCGCGCGGGCGGCGCGGAGGCCTTGAGGGTGCCCCCACCACCATCGCGCAGGACAATGGTGCTGCGATGAAGGGCAAGGGCAAGCAATTCGTGCCCCATGGCCGCAAGGTGATGATGGCCTTCCCCGGCGGGGCTGGCTACGGTGCGGTCAGCCAGCGCGACAGGGCCGCCATCCGGCGCGACCTCGCCTTGGGATACATAACCGAAGGGACGGCGCGCACCGTCTATGGGCTGACCGAGGTGGAAATCTTCGAGGTCATGGCGGCGGCGCGCAAAGGGGAGACAGCCTGAATGGCGCAAGACGCACCGAAACATTCGACCTACGATGTGGTGATCATCGGCGGGGCCATCACCGGCTCCTCCACCGCGTGGTTCCTGACCGAGAACAAGGACTTCCAGGTTCGGGTTCTGGTGGTGGAACGCGACCAGACCTATGAGTTCGCCGCCACCAGCCTGTCGAACTCCTCGATCCGCCAGCAGTTCTCGACCGAGTTGAACATCAAGATTTCCCAGTTCGGGGCGGAGTTCAGCCAGAACCTGCCGAAATATATGGGCGGCGATGCCCCCAAGCTGAAAATCCGCAACTTCGGCTA
>CANGHD010000147.1 GCA_947453525.1 Paracoccaceae bacterium
ATGTTGTCCGGATAGCCCGGCATGTCGCGGATCACGCATTCGGCCGTGCCGGCCTTGGGGCCCTCCAGCCAGTAACGATGAATCCGGCAGGCCCAGCTTTCGGCGAAGAACAGCGACTTGTTGTCATGCGCCATGCAGACGCCGTTGGTGTAGCGATAACCGTCCAGCAGGGTCCGGGTGCTGCCGTCCTTGGGATCGTAGACCAGAAGCCGCCCTGTCGCACGGTTCTCGATACTGTCCAGCGTCCATTCATGGGCGTCATAGCGTTTGGTCGAGTCAGTGAAGTAGATCTTGCCGTCCGGCGCGATGTCCAGATCGTTCGGGTCGCGCAGCCTTGCATCATCGACAATCGACCGGAACGACCGGGCGGTTTCCGCCGAGAGCTTAGTCACCACCCGGTCGGGCGAGATGGAATAAAGCCCCATCGCCCCCACGCAGGAGATCAGGTTGCCTTTGGCATCAAAGGCCAGCCCCAACGGAAAGCCACCGACATGGGCGAAGACCTCGGACCTTGTGTAGTCGGGGGCGAGGAAGCGGACGATCTCGCCATGCCGCGTGCCGCAGTAGAGGTGGTCGTTGGCGTCGAGGATAACGTCTTCGGGCCCCTCCAGCTCTCCAAGGCCAATGGCGTCGGCTTGGGACAGGCGGTTGTTCAAGGCATAGGGCGTGCCCGACCCCGGCTCGGCGGATTGGGTCGGGCCCATGGCGAGGTAGACTGGGGCGACGTAGACCTCGTTCAGAACCTTGTGGCGGTTCTTGAGCCAGCGGATGTCGATCGTGACAGCTACCGCCAGCAACAGGCCCAGCACCATCTGGTTGGTGCCGGTACCATAGCCCATGCGGATTAAGCCGTTTGTCATCACCAGCACGATGATGGCGCCCATCATGCCCTTGGCGACCGATCCACGCCCGCCGCCCAACGAATTGCCCCCCACCACGGCTGCGGTGAGGGCCGCGATCTCCAGCCCCTGGCCCGTTCCCGGGCCAGCGCCGGAGAGCCGCGTGGCGATCAGGAACCCCGCGGCCGAGGCGCAAAGGCCGGAGAAGACATAGGTCAAGAACACCGTCCGCCGCACCTTGATGCCGGCGTTATAGGCCGAGCGACGCGACCCCCCGACGGCCAGCACATGCCAGCCGGGACGAGATCGGGTCAGCGCGATGTGGGTGATGATCCCCAGAATCAGCGCGGCCCAGACCGGGACGGAAAGGCCGAAAGGGGTGCCATCACCGATGAAGTCCCAGACATCCGACTGCGCCGAGGACATCTGTACCAGCGAGGCGAAGGCAACCACCAGAATGTCATAGATCGCCCTTCCGATGATGAAGGTCACCAGGGTCGTCAGAAACGCACGCAGCCGCAAGTAGCCGATGAGGTAGCCGTTGATCGCGCCAAACCCGACGCCGACACTGAGCGAAGCGAGAAGGGCCACCCAGACCGGCAGGTCGAAGATGAAGAAACAGGCCACTGCGGCAAAGGCCGACAGGGCAAAGATTGACCCTACGGCAAGGTCGATGCCGCCGCCCAACATCACCACGGTCAGGCCGGTAACCACCAGCGAGAATTCTCCCAACTGGCGGGTGCTGGCCTGCAGTGAGGTTGGCTTGAAGAAGCCGGGGATCATGCTGCCAAAGGTGGCGACCGTGATGACAAGCGCCAGAAAGGGGATCGCGTTGTCGGTCCAGCGCTTGGTCAGAATCTCACCGATCACGTGGTCGGGGATGAGGTTATAGCGCCATGCTTGCAGCCGCTCGCGGAGTTGCATCGGGTCTTCTCTATTGGGGGAAGAGGGCGTCGCGGGGGAACCGCGACGCCCGGCAGGACGTTATGGCCCGGCTTAGTTGCCCGCTGCGGCCTGCAGGGCCTTGAGGTCCCAGCAGGTGTCAGGCTTGAGGTCGGCCTTGGTCGTGGCCTTCAGAAGCGTGTAGATATAGGGCGAGGCGGTGCCGGGCTTTTGGCCACTTTGCAGCAGGTACTTGATCATGGCGACCATGTCGCCCGACTCGCGCGCCAGATCGGTCATGACGACCGCGCCATAGGTCCCGTCCTCAAGTGTCGCACAGTCAGCGGTCTTCTCACCACCGCCGGTGGTGACAAGGAAGACTTTGCCCGCCAGACCGGCGTCGCGGATTGCCGCAGACGTCCCCGTCGCGTCGCCATCCCAGAAGTCGATGATGCCGCAGATGTCAGCGTTTTGTTGCAGCACCGTGGTTGCGGCGTTGCGGGCGTTGGTGGCGTCCCAGTTGCTGTCAGGCTTGGCGACAACGGTGAAATCAGGATGACTTTCCAGAACCTTGGCAATGCCGGCATATTGGTAAAGTGATGTCGCGTTGACCTCGTCGCCCTGGATCAGGGCGATCTTCTTCGAGGACCCCTCGCCGCAGCCCTTGATGACGGCCTCGGCTTCAAGTTGGCCGAGCTTGTTCCAGTCGCTGCCGACATAGGCGTCGGCGGGGAAGTTTGCGGGGTTGTCGATCAGGATGACATAGATGCCAGCCTCTTGCGCTTTTTTCAGGATCTTGGAGTAGGAGTTCAGGTCGGGCGACATCACGACCAGCACATCGGGATGCGGGTCAGACGAGATCGCCTCGGTCAGCGCCTGTGCGCCGGCCTCGGTCGACCAGTTCGGATCGCGCGTCTCGAAGGTGCCGCCAAAGGCCTCGACTTCGCGTTTCAGGATTGCGGACCAGCCTTGGGCAAGGTCAAAGCCCATCGCCAACGGCACCAGAAGCACGCGCTTGCCCGACAGGGCGGCGGAATAGGCGGCGGGGCCGGGGTCGTCGGCCATGGCCGCCGGGGCGGTCAGAAGCGAGGCCGCGATGGCAGCGGCCTCGAGGATCAGCTTGGCAAACTTCATGTCATGTCCTTTGCGTCAGATTTGGTGCTTGCGGTTAGATGTCGCCCTGCTGGGCCGTCTGTTCATCGCGCGGGTTGATCACTCCGTCGAAGATGATGGCCGCCAGCAGGATCGTCGATTTGATCAGGTTCTGGTAAAGCAGTGGAATGTCGATGATCGTCATCGTGTTCAGCAGGATGCCAATCAGCGCAGCCCCGTAAAGCACATTGCGCACGCCGCCCTTGCCGCCTGACAGACCGATGCCGCCGATCACCGCGACCAATACAATGTCGTAAAGCAGGGTCGAGTTGACCACCCGGCTGTTGATGCTTTGCAGGCTGGCGGCGGTCAGCAGGCCTGAGACAAAGGCCGCCAAAGCCGAGATCATATAGCGCAGCATCAGCATCGGCCGGACCGGAATGCCGATGTTGCGGGCGGCCACCGGGTTGTCTCCGGCATAATAGACAAAGCGCCCCCAGCGGGTGAAGCGCAGGAACAGGAAGGCGGCAAAGGCCAGACCGGCGAACAAGAAGACCTCGGGTGGGACGGAAGCGAGGCGCATCTGGCCCAAAGCCTCGACCCAATGGCCATGCGGTACGGGCACAGCATCTTGGGCGATCAGTTGCGAGCGGACATAGCCGAAGACGAAGGACCCCGAGGCGAGAGTGACGAAAATCGCCGGAACCTCGGCATAGGCGACCAGAAAGCCGTTGACCAGACCGATGGCCAGCACTCCGGAGAGCGCAAGGGCAAAAGCTGTCAGGTCGGCCACGCCATTGCCCAACATCTGCAGATACCACGCGACCGACATGGCCATGACGGCGACGATCGAAAGATCAATGCCGCGCCCGATAATGACCACTGCCATGCCGAGAGACAGGATCCCCAAAACCGAAACCGACCGCAGGATCGCGACCAGATTGCCGGCCGTCAGAAACCCCGGCAAGGCCACGCTTGCCACGACGAACAGACCGATCGCGATGGCCAGAACGATCCGCTCCTGGTTGAGGGTCTTCCACCCAAAGCTGAATTGCATCGGCAGGCTTCTCCCATAGAGCGACCAACGCAAATGTGTTTGACTGCGGCGGTTTGCGTGATCCTAGTGTCAGGCCGAAGCAAAGGTCCAATGAATTGTGGCGGCATCCGACGATGTCGCATCCGCCGGAGTTTTCAGTCTGCGATGACGCTTGCGACCAGGGCAGGCAATTGCGAGAAATCCGAAAAAGCTGCGCGGTGCGGCAGGTCGGCTACGGCCGTGCTGCGATAGCCTTCCGTGAACAGCAGGAAGATCACCCCGGCCCGGCGCGCGGTTTCCGCATCCACCTCGCTGTCGCCGATGTATAGATCCGGCCCCGTGCCGCCCATATCAAAAGCCGCCAGCAGGGGAGCGGGATCGGGCTTGTGTTGCGGCAGGCTGTCGCCGGCCAGAATCTTCGTGAAATGCCCTGCAAGGTCCAGATGGCGCAGCACAGCCAGCGTCGGGCGCATCGGCTTGTTGGTGCAGAGTGCGAGAAAGTGGCCATCATCGCGCAAGGTGGTGAGGGTCTGGGCCACGTCGGGGTAAAGCAGGGTCAGGGTCACGGCCTCGTCGTACTGCGCCATGAAGTCAGCCAGAACCCCGGCCTGTTCGGCCTGCGCAATCCCCCGCGCGGCGCGCAGTTTGGCCACGAAGACGGCGACGCCCTGACCGATGAAACTGCGCGCTTCGTCCAGAGTGATCGGCGCAAGGCCCCGTAGCGCCAGAAGCCGGTTCGCAATGCCCTGCAGGTCAGGCGCGCTGTCCACCAAAGTGCCGTCAAGGTCGAAGACGATGCGGGCCATGGCTCAGGGTTCACTTCGGTCTGGGGTTGAAGGCTGCAAGGTCATCATTTCCGCGGGTTCCTAGCCTGTCAGTCTGGCAGGTCCGCCCGAGGTACACCAGACACCTCCGGGCTTCAAAGCGACACCTGCCTGTGTTTAGCTCACGACCAGCCTATATTGAGCCGGAGCCCGCCATGAACCTCGTTGAAGCCTCGATCCAGGACCTGCGCAGCGCCCTTCAGGCGGGCCGGGTGACCAGCGAGGCGTTGGTGACCGGGTATCTCACCCGGATCGCCCATTTTGATTCCGCGGGGATTCGGCTGAACGCCGTTCCGGTTCTGAACCCGGCAGCGCCGGAGGAGGCGCGCGCTTCGGACCGGCGGCGGGCCAGGGGGGAAAGCCTTGGACCGCTGGACGGCATCCCCTACACGGCCAAGAACAGCTACAAGGTCAGGGGTTTGACAGTGGCTGCCGGATCGCCCGCCTTTGCCGATCTGGTGGCGCAGGAGGATGCCTTTGCCATCGCACGCCTGCGGACGGCGGGGGCGGTGCTGATCGGGCTGACGAATATGCCACCGATGGCCAATGGCGGCATGCAGCGCGGGCTGTATGGCCGGGCGGAAAGCCCTTATAACGCTGATTGGCTGACGGCGGCTTTTGCCTCGGGGTCTTCGAACGGGTCGGGCACCGCGACGGCGGCCAGTTTCGCGGCTTTCGGACTTGGCGAGGAGACATGGTCCTCAGGTCGGGCCCCTGCCGCCAACAACGGGCTTTGCGCCTATACGCCGAGCCGGGGCGTGATCTCGGTGCGCGGCAACTGGCCCCTGGTGCCGACGATGGATGTGGTCGTGCCGCATACCCGGACGATGGCCGACATGCTGGAGGTGCTGGAGGTGATCGTGGCCGACGATCCCGAAACGCGTGGCGACCTTTGGCGGAGGCAGACTTGGGTGGCGATCCCGAAAGCGTCCGAGGTCCGGCCTGTGTCATATGTCGCGCTGAGCGATGGGGCCACGCTGAAAGGCAAGCGTCTCGGCGTGCCGGCCATGTATATCAACGCCGATCCGCTGGCAGGCACCAATCCGCAGGGTGGCATCGGTGGCCCGACCGGGAGGGCGATCGAAACACGCCCTTCGGTGCTTGCCCTGTGGCGCGCCGCGCGCGTCGCGATGGAGGCCGCAGGGGCCGAGGTGGTGGTGGTCGACTTTCCCGTGGTGTCCAATTACGAAGGCGACCGTCCCGGTTACCCCAGCATAAAGACGCGGGGTCTGGTTTCGCCGGAGTATCTCAAGGCCGAAATCATCGACCTTTCGGTCTGGGCATGGGACGACTTCTTGCAGGCCAATGGCGATCCCAAGCTGAACCGTCTGACCCAAGTCGAAGGCGCCCGGATATTTCCGGCTCCTCCCGACAGTCTGCCCGACCGGTTTACCGGCTTTGACGACGATATCACCGACTATCCCGCTCATGCCCGCGCTTTCCTCGCCGCCGATTTCCGCGATATTCCGCATCTGGAGGCAGGGTTTCGCGGACTGGAGGGAACCCGACATCTGGATTTGGAAGACTGGATGGACCGTCTGGGTCTGGATGCCGTCGCCTTTCCGACGCTGGCCGATGTGGGGCCCGCGAATGCCGATGTGAACCTCGCCTCCGCTGATCTGGCGTGGAGGAATGGCGTCTGGGTGGCCAATGGCAATCTGGCGATCCGGCATCTGGGGATTCCGACTGTGACAGTGACGATGGGGATCATGGCCGACACGGGCATGCCCGCAGGCCTGACCTTCGCTGGCAGGGCTTATGATGACAACGCGCTGTTGCAGCTTGGTGCAGCCTTCGAGGTGACCGGACGGTATCGCCAAGCCCCTCCGCGCACGCATGAACTGGCCTAGTACCCTGCCGTCACCCCGAAATCCATGCTCAGCGCCGCGCCGGTGATGGGCGTGGCAGCGTCTTCGCAGAGGTAGGACACCAGCCTAGCAATCTCCTCGGGCCGGATGAAACGCGCTCTGGGCCCCTGCGGGTAATGCGCCAGAAGCGCGGACTTGTAGGCTTCGGGATCGCCGTTGCCGTAGCGGTTGGCCTGACCGTCGATCATCGCGGTCGCGACATCGCCAGGGCAGATGGCGTTGACCCGGATGCCCCTCGGCGCAAGGTCCAAAGCCAGCGCCTTGGTCAGCAGGACCAGTCCGCCCTTGGAGGCGCAGTAAATCGAGGCCCCCTTGTTGCCCACCAGCCCGGCGTCGCTTGCGATGTTGACGATCGAGGCTCCGTCTCCCAAATGTGGCAGGGCGGCCTGGATCAGGAAGAACGGCCCCTTGAGGTTGATGTCCAGCGTGTCATCCCACTCCGATTCGGTCATGGAGTCCGGCGTGCCTTCCACCCAGACTCCGGCGGCATTGATCAGGGCTTGTAGTCCGCCCGACCACGCAAGTGCTGCTGTCACCACCTCGCGGCAGGATACCGGTGTGCGGATGTCGAGGGGCAGCGCCAAAGCCCCGTAGCCCTCGACGCGCAGTCGGGCTGCGGCGTCTTCCAACCTGGGACCCGGAAGGTCGGCGATGGCCAGCATGAACCCATCGCGCCCCAGCCTTTGCGCAATGGCAAATCCCATGCCTCCCGCCCCGCCGGCGATCAACGCGGTTCGCTGTTCCATCAGAGTCTCCTTCTCGGGTCCGTCTTGGCCCGGTCGGGCATGGGCAAACAAGGGGAAACTGACGCCGAGCGCCCAGGCGAGGCAGAGGCCAAGACCAAGGCCCGCCGCAAGGGCGCCTGACCGTTGGCCAATCCAGCGGCCCATCAGGCCGTGTACAAGGAAGAACAGAACGAAGACCGGCAGCACGATCACCACGAAGGTCAGTTGATCCGGGTCGATGAACGCCGCAATGCCGAGAGAGACAAACAGCAGAATCCGCGCCGCGACCCTGCGCCACAGGGCTCCCCGCCCGGCATGGGTGACGTAAGCATCGGCCATCATGAAGGGAATGGTCCCGAGACACAACGCCGCGATGATCGGCAGACGCTGGGCCGAGGGCCAGAAACTTGCGGCGTAGCGGTCCAGCGCCAGCCCGAAAACGACAATCCCCCAAAAGGCCAGCACCAGCACCGCTGTAGCCGGAAAGGCGCTGCGCCATTGGCGCCAGCCGCCCGATAGCGTCAGTTGAAGAATGCCGAACAGCGCCAGATGCAGCATCAGGTAATCTGCCACGAGAACTGGCATGAAGTTGTGGTAGAATGGCGTGATGACCAAAGGCACCGCGACGGTCGGCAGCAGGGTCGCCAGCAGGAAACGCCGGATTGGCACCTCGGGCACCTTTGGCCCCTCGGGAAGGGCAGCGACGAGCGGTCGAAAACCCAACACGATCCCGGCCAGCAGCGCCAGAACCCACCAGCCCATGTGTCCCGCTGCCCCCGCGCCATGCCGTCCGAAGCGGCTGTCCAGCCAGTCCTCTGCCGCGTTTACAGCACTGGGGCTGAACAGTACGCCGACATGTTCCACCCTTGGCGCGACAAAGCTGCCGCGGGTGACGTCACCTGCCACGGCCGTTCCGTTCTCGACGGCCTTGGGGTCGACCAGTTGCACGGCATCTAGGGCAGACTTGCGCAGGAGGCTTTCCCACTCGCCAGAGATGACCAGCATGTGCTTTGGCTCCGTTGCCGTCACCGCCTGCGAGAACATCGAGATCGCTACCACCGCATCGATCGGGGTCCCCGCCGCCGCCTCGGCATTGCTGGCCCGGACGATGATGTCTGTGGCCATCGAATGGCCGAGGAGTGCGATCTTCTGTGCCCCAGGCAAGGCGCGGCCGGCGGCGATGACCCGGCGCGTCTCTGCCACCAGAAGTTGCGTTGTCCCGTTCACCGACGTGATGTCGCCCGACATTGGCACCGGGTTCCGGCCATGCCCTTCAAAGTCAAATGCCAGCACACGGTAGCCCGCCTGTGCCAGATGCAGGGAATAGGCCTGCATGATCTGCCGCGACCCGGCAAAACCATGGGCCACGACGACGACCGGGCCGGTCTGGTCGGGCAGCTGGTACAGCGTGACGGGCGTTGTCCCGACGCTGTAGGACGAAATCTGCAACCCGGCCCGCTGGTGTTCCAACATGAGGACGGACAGCACGATCATGAACAGGGCTGTGATCGCGCTGGCAAGATTGGATCGGGAAAGGGGCAAAATGCGGGGTCCTGTGCCGGGGCAAGCCTGTTTCTGGCCTAGATGCGATCGTTACGAACGTAATCGACCGATTGCTACCGCAGGGGTTGGCCCTTGACGCGGGCAATGATGTCGGGATCTGTGACGAAGTCCCTCAGGAAGTCGTGCCAGTCTTTGGTGGATCGTCGGGCAGCGGCCAGCATGTCTTTGATTTCGCTGATGCCGTCG
>CANGHD010000148.1 GCA_947453525.1 Paracoccaceae bacterium
CACCCTCCGGACCACCCGTGGAGTATTTGGCAAAGAGCAAGGGCAAGGGCGGAGCGTTCGTTTTGGGTAGGATGGGCCGTCGGCCCATGTTACGCCGTGCCTTCCAGTCCTTTGGCGGCCGCCTCGGATGCGCCGGGAATGCGCATTTCAAACACCTCCGTGACCGAGGTATAGTCGTAGTACCCCAGCCGGGCCAGTGGCCGGATCCCCAAGATATCGAGCTTGCCATCGGGCAGGATCACCTCATCCTTGACATGGATGCGCATCACTTCGCCGAAGACCACATCGACCCAACCATGCGCCGAATTGCCCTTGAGCCGCGTCGTCTGCAGATAGCGGCACTCGAACTGCGCCGGGCTTTCCGCCACCCTTGGACCCGGGGCGTCGACACAAGCGGCCTTCGTCACGCCGGCCTTCTCGAATTCATCCACCCCTTCAGGCCATTCCATCGCCGAGATATTCACCGCCTCGCGCAAGTCATAGGTCGCCATGTTCCAGACGAACCACCCCGTGTCCTCGGCGTTGAGAACCGAGTGCTTGCGGCGGCCGTCGGAATAAGGATTGGCCGCAAACATCACCATCGGCGGATCAAAGGAGAGGTTCTGCCACTGGCTGTAGGGCGCAAGGTTGCTGTGGCCTTGTGCGTCCACCGTCGAGATCCAGCCGATCGGGCGTGGTACGGTGCAGGACTTGAAGGGCGAATAGGGCAGCGGGCAGGCCTCGCGGCCCGGGGCGTAGTGCATCGGTTTTCTTCCTTTGGCCAAGGACTTGGCGCATGATCTTGAGGTTAGCGCGGGGCAGGGCGCTTGGCTAGAGCAGGGTCGACAGCCGGTAGCCGGGCGCATGGACCAGCCTGACCCAGGTGATGGGATGCTCGGGCGCCCAAGTGCAGCGTTCGGTGACAAAGACCGCAGCCCCTGCGGCCACGCCCAAAGCCTCAGCCTCCCAACCGTCCGCCGCGTCCGCCGAAAAGCTGATGTCGCCGCTGGCATAGGACACATGCGCCACCAGCCATTCGTTCACGCTGACCGCGCCGAAATCCGGGATCGGGTCGGGCACCACGCTGCGATTCAGCCAGCGATCCTCCACCACGAAGCCGCGCCCCGAGGCCAGATGCAGCGTCTGCACATGCACCATCTCGCCCAGGTCCTGCCCGAGCCGCGCCACCACAGGCACCGGCGGCCGCCCGATCTCCAGCCGCAAGAGGCGCAGGCCATAGACCTCGCCGCGCGCCTCGACCTCGGCCCTGATGACCGGGATATCCAGCGTCGCTTTGCGCACCGGCAAGGCCGCCACCCTTGTGCCCGCCTTGCGCTTCCTCTCCAGCACGCCGGCGCGCGCCAGTTCCGACAGCGCCCGGTTCACCGTCGCCCGCGCCACGCCGAACTCCTGCGCCAGCGCCGCCTCGCCGGGGATCAGCGCGCCCAAGGGCCAAGCGCGCGACCGGATTCGTGCCAGAACCTCTGCCCGGATCTCCTCCCAGCCCGCCATCACAAGGCCTCGGCCAGCCGCGCCATGACCTTGGCAAACCGCGCCCGCACCGCATCACGGGCGATATGTCGACCGTTGTGTACGATATGCCGCCCCGCCGACCACAGATCGCGGACCATCCGGTCATCGCCGGCAAAGGCGAAGCTGTCGAGCAACCGGTCGCCCTTGCGCCCCGCCATATCCGGGCCTTCGCAATCGAGCGCCACCAGATCGGCCCATTTGCCGACCGCAATGGCCCCCGCATCCCGCCCCGCTGCCTGCGCGCCGCCCTTGACCATGCCCTCGAAAATCACCCTTCCCACGGACCGGCCATCGGCCAGAACCGCCCGCGCTTTCAGCCCCAGCCTTTGGGAATACTCCAGCATCCGGATTTCTTCCGACAAGGAAATCCGCACATTGCTGTCCGACCCGATGCCAAACACGCCCCCCGCCGACAGATAGCGCGCGCCGTCAAAGATCCCGTCGCCCAGATTGGCCTCAGTGATCGGACACAGCCCCGCCACGGCTCCGGAACCGGCCAGCGCCAAGGTTTCCGAGGGCAGCATCTGCGTCGCGTGGATGAGGCACCAGCGCGCGTCAACCCGCGCGTGAGACAGCAGCCAGTCAACAGGGCGCTGACCGGTGAAGGCCAGAACCTCCTCCACTTCAGCCACTTGCTCGGCGACGTGAATGTGGATCGGCCCCGACATGGCCTCGGCCGTTTTCAGGCTCTCGGGCGAAACGGCCCGAAGGGAATGTGGCGCGACACCCAGAACGGCATCCTGCGGCAAAGCCGCCAAATGCCCCGCCGACGCCTCGCGCAGACGCACAAATCCTTCCAGACCATTGCCAAACCGCAACTGCCCGCCTGCCAGGGCACGCCCATCACAGCCGCCCCGCTCATACAGCACCGGCAGCAGCGTCAACCCAAAGCCTGTGGTGTCAGCGGCCGCACAAATCCGCCCCGCCATCTCGGCCCGGTCGTCATAGGAAACCCCGCCAAGCCCATGATGCAGATAGTGAAACTCCGCCACCGCCGCGTAGCCCGCCTCAGCCATCTCGACCATGACCTGCGCGGCAATCGCCTCGACATCCTCTGGGGAAAGCTGCTCCAGGAAGCGGTACATGAGACTGCGCCATGTCCAGAAACTGTCCTGCCCCGCCGTGCGGAACTCGGTCAGCCCCGCCATCGCGCGTTGAAACGCATGAGAGTGCAGGTTGACCGGCGCCGGCAGCAGGCACCCCACCCTGTGCCCGCCGCGCGAAGGCGCCACCGCCACGATCCGCCCCCCTTCGACCTCGACCGAGACATCTTTCGCCCAGCCCTCCGGCAAAAGCGCTTGATCGGCGTGCAGCAGCATGGCGACTCCTTGACAGGTCATTATGTATAGACATAATACGCATAAACCCAGACATAAGGCAAGGCTCATGCCGATTCTTCTGACCAATGCGACACTGGCGACAATGGTGGGGGGCTATGGCCTGATCGAAGGCGCGGCTGTGGTGATGGACGGGGAAGACATCGCCTTCGCCGGGCCGGTGGAAGACCTGCCCGCGGCCTATAAAAACTTTCCCGCCCAAGACCTTGCAGGCCGTCTTGTGACTCCGGGCCTGATCGACTGCCACACCCATATCGTCTTTGCCGGCGACCGCGCTGCCGAGTTCGAAATGCGTTTGAACGGTGCCTCTTATGAAGAAGTCGCCCGCGCTGGCGGCGGCATCCTCTCCACCGTTCGCGCCACCCGTGCGGCGACAGAAGCGGAGCTTCTGGCGATGGCACTGTCCCGCGCCGACCAGATCATCGCCTCTGGCGCCACGGTGATTGAGGTGAAGTCTGGCTACGGCCTTACGGTTGAGGACGAACTGAAGATGCTCCGCGTGGCCCGCCAGATCGCCCGGCACCGCAAGGTCCGCATCAAGGTCACCCACCTTGCCGCCCATGCCATTCCGCCGGAATATAGAGGCCGCTCAGGGGCTTACATCGATGAGATCGCGATCCCCTCGCTGCGTCGGGCCGCTGCCGAGGGGCTCATCGACGCGGTGGACGCCTTCTGCGAAGGCATCGCCTTTTCCTCCGCCGAAGTGGACCGCCTGTTCACCGAGGCCCGGAGCTTGGGTCTGCCGGTCAAGCTGCATGCCGAGCAACTGTCTGACCTCAAAGGCGCCGTCCTCGCCGCCCGGCATGGCGCGCTGTCGGTCGATCATCTGGAATATCTGGGTCAGGACGGGATTGACGCCATGGCCGCCGCCGGTTCTGTCGCCGTGATCCTGCCGGGGGCCTTCTACACCCTGCGTGAGACGCGCTTGCCGCCCATCGCCGCCCTCCGCGCCGCTGGCGTATCGATGGCGGTGGCGACCGATGCCAATCCCGGCTCCTCGCCGATGACTTCGCTGACCCTTGCCATGAACATGGCCTGCACCCTGTTCCGCATGACGCCCTTGGAGGCGCTGCAAGGCGTCACTGTCAACGCCGCCCGCGCCCTCGGGATGGACGACTGCGGGGTCCTGAAGGCTGGCAAACGCGCCGACCTCTGCATCTGGGACGCACGCCATCCCGCTGAATTGTCTTACAGAATAGGGGCCACGCCCCTTCACGCCCGCATCTTCGGAGGCCGCTTTGTCGCCTGAAATCCTGATACCCGGCCAGACGGCTCTCGCGCAACTGGAGCGGCTTTTCCGCACCGAGGCCCCGGCGCAACTGGACCCCTCCGCCCGCAAAGGTGTCGAATGGGCCGCCGCCCGCATTGCCGAAGCCGCAGCGGGTACGGCGGCGGTTTATGGTGTGAACACCGGGTTTGGCAAGCTCGCAAGCATGAAGATCGCCCCGCAAGATACGGAAAAGCTTCAAAGAAACCTGATCCTCTCGCATTGCTGCGGCGTAGGTGACCCGATGCCGCGCCCCGTCGCCCGCCTGATGATGGCACTTAAGCTCCTGTCACTGGGGCGCGGCGCCTCTGGCGTGCGGTGGGAGATCATTGCCCTGCTGGAAGGTATGCTGGCCGCTGGCGTCACGCCGGTGATCCCGGCGCAAGGGTCTGTGGGGGCCAGTGGTGACCTCGCCCCCTTGGCGCATATGACCGCCGTGATGATCGGCGAGTCAGAGGCCGAGCATGACGGAACCATCAAGAGCGGTGCGCAAGCTCTTGCGGATGCAGGGCTTTTCCCGGTGGTGCTTGGGCCGAAAGAGGGGCTCGCGCTGATCAACGGCACGCAGTTTTCGACGGCTTACGCCTTGGCCGGACTGTTCGGGGCCTGGCGCGGGGCGCAGAATGCGCTGGTAACCTCCGCGCTTTCGACCGATGCCATCATGGGCTCCACCGCGCCTTTGGAGCCACAGATCCACGCTTTGCGCGGTCAACCCGGCCAGATCGAGGCCGCCGCCACGCTGCGCGCCTTGCTCGACGGTTCGGTGATCCGCGAAAGCCACCGCGAGGGCGACAGCCGCGTGCAGGACCCCTATTGCATCCGCTGCCAGCCGCAGGTGACCGGGGCCGCGATGGACATTCTGCGGCAGTCGGCCCGGACGCTGGAGATCGAGGCCAATGCCGCCACCGATAACCCCTTGGTGCTGGACAATGGCATGATCGTGTCAGGAGGCAACTTCCACGCGGAACCCGTTGGTTTTGCTGCCGATATGATCGCCATGGCCGTCAGTGAGATCGGAGCCATCGCGCAACGCCGCGTGGCCCTGATGGTCGACCCGGTGCTGAGCTTTGACCTTCCGGCCTTCCTGACGCCACGTCCGGGCCTGAACTCCGGCTTGATGATCGCTGAGGTAACAACTGCGGCTTTGATGAGCGAAAACAAGCACATGGCGCATCCCACGGTGATCGACTCCACGCCCACTTCGGCCAATCAGGAGGATCATGTCTCGATGGCGGCCCATGGCGCGCGGCGTCTGGGCCGGATGGTGGAGAACCTGAACGTGATCCTGGGGGTTGAGGCAATCACCGCCGCGCAAGGTATTGATTTCAGGGCGCCTTTGCCGACCTCCGCGCCCTTGGCGCAGGTCGTCGCACGTCTTCGGCGGGATGTGGCGAAACTGGGCGACGACCGCTACATGGCGCCTGATCTGGCTGCGGCGGCCAAGCTGGTCGCGACGGGCGCGTTGCTGGCTGCGACGGGGTTGGAGCTTCCCCAGCTATGATTCTGAAAGGGCTCAGAATTCTCGACCTGACACGGGTGATGGCCGGGCCTTTCTGCACGGCCTTGCTGGCCGATCTTGGCGCCGAAGTCATCAAGCTTGAGCCGCCGCAGGGTGATGACTACCGCCATATCGGGCCCTTCGTGGATGGAGAGTCGGCGCTGTTCACCCTGATGAACCGGGGCAAACAATCGATCATGCTGGACCTGAAGGACCCCGCCGCCCAAGCCACCGCCAAGGCGATTGCCCTGCAATGCGATGTGGTGGTTGAGAACTTCCGCCCCGGCGTCGCTTCTCGGCTTGGTCTTGGGCCGGAGTTGCGGCAGCAGAAGCCCGCGCTGATCTATGCCTCGATTTCCGGTTTTGGTCAGACGGGGCCCGATGCGCATCTGCCAGCCTATGATCTGGTGGCGCAGGCTATGTCGGGGCTGATGGCTGTCACAGGAGAAGAGGGTGGCAAGCCCTTGAAAGTTGGGGAAAGTTACGGCGATCTGATGGCGGGGCTATATGCCTCATGGGCTATTCTGGCCGCTTTGTACCGGCGCAATGCGACGGGCGACGGCACCACCATCGACGTGGCCATGTTCGATGCGCTGTTCTCTTTGTTGCCGACCAGCCATGCGCTGCAGTTCTACGCGGGCCGTGCCCCGCAGCCCGTGGGCAACCGGCATCCGCTGTCCACACCCTTCGGCTGCTTTGCTTGCGCCGATGGGCAGGCGGTGATTGCGGTGCTTGGGGACAGGCAATGGCAGGCTTTGTGCGGGTTGATCGGCAGCGACATGGGGTCCGATCTTTCGCTTGCCACGGATGAAGGCCGCACGGCGCAGGAGCCCCGGATCAAGGCCGCAATTGAGGCTTGGACCGGCCTTCGCACCGTGGTGGACGTGGTCGCCGGCTTGTCTGCTGCGGGGATTCCCACGGCGCAAGTGCAGACCTTGCGGCAGGCGGCGGCCTCGCCCCATGCTGTGGCACGGGGGTTGGTGAGCGTGATATCGGGCGCGAAGATCGTCGGGCAACCGGTTCACTTCGATGGGGAAAAGCCGGTGTCCTCCACCTCTGCGCCGCAGCTTGGGGCCGATGGTGCGGCCATCCTGCACCGCCTGGGGATCGCACCATGAACCCCGAGGAGTTGAGCTTTCTGGATATCCTGCGCCGCATCGTGGCAGACAAGATCGCCCCCTTGGCGGCTGAGACCGATGAGACCGCGACCTTCGTCCACCGCCAGCTTGGCGTTCTGGCCGAGGCGGGCGTGATGGGGGCCAACCTGCCCGAGCCTTTTGGCCCGAGCATCTCTGCCGCCTGCCTTTATGCGCTGGTGGAGGTGGTGGCGGGGGCCTGCGGCTCTACCGCCTCGGCGCTGACGGCGCATTATCTTGCGACGGATTCGCTGCTGCTCGGGGGCACCCAGGCTTTGCAGGACCGCTTCCTGCCTGCTGCTGCCGAGGGCCGTGCCTTGGGGGCCTTTGCCTTGACCGAGCGCAACGCCGGCTCCGATCCCGCCGACATGCGGACGCGCGCCATCCGCGAAGGTGACGGCTACCGTATCGAGGGGTCGAAATGCTTCATCTCCAACGGCGGGGCCGCTGATTTCCTTGTGGTTTATGCCGTGACCGATCCTGCGGCAGGGCACCGGGGGATCTCGGCCTTTGTCGTGGAAAAGGGCACGCCGGGGCTGGTCCGAGGCCGGGTGGAACGCACCATGGGCCTGCGCGGCGGCCATGTCTGGGAACTGGAGTTCGACTGTCTGATCCCCGAGGCCAACCGGATCGGGCCTGAGGGCACCGGCTTCAAGACCGCCATGAAGGTGCTGGACAATGGCCGGCTGGAGGTGGCCGCGATGGCGACGGGGATTGCCGATGTGGCTTTGTCCCTCGCAAAAGACTGGTGCAAGACCCGGATCATCGGGGGCGAGCCCTTGGCCAACCGTCAGGGTATCCGCTGGCAGTTGGCCGATATGGCAACCGACCTTGCTGCCGCCCGCGCGTTGGCGGCCCAAGCCGTGGCGCTGCGCGAGACGGGCACCCGTTTCACGGCGCAGGCTTCCATGGCCAAGCTGTTCGCTTCTGAAATGGTGGCCCGTGTCACAGATGCCGCGCTGCAACTCCATGGCGGCTATGGCTTTACCCGCGACTTCCCCCTTGAACGCCTCGCCCGCGACTGCCGGATTTTCCGCATCTACGAAGGTAGCTCGGAAATCCAGCGCATGATCATCGCGGGCCACATCCTGTGAGAGCACCATGACCCGTCACAACACCCGCGACATCTATCCCGCCACCGGCACCGAAATCAGCGCGAAAAGCTGGCTGACCGAAGCGCCGCTTCGGATGCTGATGAACAACCTGCACCCGGATGTGGCTGAGAACCCTCATGAATTGGTGGTCTACGGCGGCATTGGCCGGGCGGCGCGCACCTGGGAGGATTTCGACCGCATCTGTGCGGGCCTGCGTGATCTGGAGGCGGATGAGACGCTGATCGTGCAATCCGGCAAGCCCATCGCCATCATCAAGACCCATGCCGATGCGCCCCGGGTTTTGATCGCAAACTCCAACCTGGTGCCGCATTGGGCGACGTGGGAGCATTTCAACGAGCTCGATAAGAAGGGCCTGATGATGTATGGCCAGATGACCGCCGGGTCCTGGATTTACATTGGAACTCAAGGCATTGTGCAGGGAACTTACGAGACCTTCGCCGAAGCCGGCCGTCAGCATTACGACGGCAATCTGAAGGGCCGCTGGATTCTGACCGGAGGCTTGGGCGGCATGGGCGGCGCGCAACCCCTCGCGGCGGTTTTCGCCGGCGCCTGCTGTTTGGCGGTGGAGGTCGACGAGACCCGCATCGACTTCCGCATCCGCACCCGCTACGTCGACGCCAAGGCGAAGACCCTCGACGAAGCCCTTGCAATGATTGACGAATGGACGGCGAAAGGAGAGGCGAAGTCGGTGGGCCTTCTGGGCAACGCCGCTGAGGTTTTCCCGGAAATCTATCGCCGCATGCAGGCGGGCGGCCATCGCCCCGACATCGTCACCGACCAAACCTCGGCCCATGACCCGCTGCACGGCTATTGCCCTGCCGGCTGGACCCCCGCCGAATGGCGCAGCCGTCAGGAGACCGACCCCAAGGCCGTCCAAACCGCCGCCCGCGCCTCGATGCGCGCCCATGTCGAAGCCATGGTGAACTTCTGGAACGCCGGGGTGCCGACACTCGACTACGGCAACAACATCCGTCAGGTCGCCAAGGAGGAGGGCCTTGAGAACGCCTTCGCCTTCCCCGGCTTCGTGCCCGCCTATATCCGCCCGCTGTTCTGCAAGGGCATCGGCCCGTTCCGCTGGGTGGCCCTGTCGGGCGACCCCGAGGATATCGCTAAGACCGATGCGGCCATGAAGCGCCTGTTCCCGGAAAA
>CANGHD010000149.1 GCA_947453525.1 Paracoccaceae bacterium
AGCGGTGACTTTGGCCACGCCGATTGCGGCCAAGACGGCCACTCCGGCGGCGTGGTATTTGCGGATGACCTTGCTGGACAAGCCCGGCGCTTTGGCCAAGATCGCGACCTGTCTGGGCGAGGCCGGCGTGTCGATCGACCAGATGCGGCAGTATGGCCATCAGGGCGCCAACGCGCCGGTGCTGATCGTCACGCACAAGGCGACACGCGATGACATCGACCATGCCGTGGCCCGCTTTGCCGGAACCGGCGTTCTGGTGGGCGCCCCGGTCGCACTGCGCATCGAAGAGGTCTGAGTTAGCGCAACCATCCTTGCCCGGCGCCTGAAGCCTCGCTAAGCGGGCTAAAACGCCCTCGATTTCAAGGATATTGTCATGGCCGACGCCAACGAATTTCAAGATCGTCTTCTGTCGTTGGGCTTGGCCCGGGTGTCGGAGGCGGCGGCGCTGGCCTCGGCCCATCTGATCGGGCGGGGCGACGAGAAGGCGGCCGACCAAGCCGCCGTCAACGCGATGCGCGACCAGTTGAATCTGCTGGACATTGCGGGCGTCGTTGTGATCGGTGAAGGGGAACGTGACGAAGCGCCGATGCTGTTCATCGGCGAGGAGGTCGGCACCGGCAAGGGCCCGGCGGTGGATATCGCCTTGGACCCGCTGGAGGGTACCACGCTGACCGCCAAGGACATGCCGAACGCCCTGACGGTGATCGCCATGGCACCGCGCGGCACGCTGCTGCACGCGCCCGATGTCTATATGGACAAGCTGGCGATTGGCCCCGGCTTCAAGCCCGGCACGGTGACCTTCAACATGTCGCCGTCAGAACGAGTATCGGCCCTCGCGGCGGCGAAGGGTGTTTCGACGAACGACATCACGGTCTGCGTGCTGGAACGCCCGCGGCACGAGGCGCTGATAGAGGAGTTGCGTGCCACCGGGGCCGCGATCCGGCTGATCACCGATGGCGACGTGGCGGGCGTCATGCACACGGCCGAACCGGATGTGACGGGGATCGACATGTACATGGGCTCGGGCGGCGCTCCGGAAGGCGTGCTGGCGGCGGCAGCCTTGAAATGCATGGGCGGGCAGTTCTTCGGCAAGCTTCTCTTCCGCAATGACGACGAGCGGGGCCGGGCGCGTAACGCAGGGATCACCAACTTCGACCGCGTTTATACCCGCGACGACCTTGTGCGCGCCGATGTGATCTTTGCCGCGACAGGCGTGACCCAAGGTTCGATCCTGCGCGGCATCCAGCGTGAGCGCGGCTACATCACCACCGAAACCATCCTGATGCGATCGAAGACGGGATCGGTGCGGCACATGACCTATCGCAGCCCCGTGAAGTAGGGCCTAGATCAGCACGAAGTCGCCGATGTGCAGCGTGACCAGCCCTTTCAGCCCAATCTGAAAGTCGGCTGATCCGTCGCCGTTGATGTCGCCCATGACCACGGTCAGGTCATGGGCGGTGCCGGCCACGTTGATCTTTTGGAACCGCAATTCCCCCGCATGAGCGCTGAAGCCCTTCGCGCCGATGAAGGTGAACGCCGTCTTTCCGTTGCCGAAACTGCCGTCGGCGTCGATCGCGGACAGATCGATGACATCATGCTGGCTTTGAGTGAAATCCTGGATGAAGTCGCGCGTGGCGGCATCCTTGCCGGATTGGGTGGCGGCGGTGAACAGGAAATGGTCAGCGCCCAGTCCGCCGGTCATCACATCCTTGCCGAAGTAGCCCATCAGCGAGTCGTTGCCGTCGCCGCCGTTCAGGACATCGTCACCCAGATTGCCATTGAGGGAATCCGCCCCCCCGGCCCCAAGCAGCCGGTCATTGCCAACGCCGCCATCCAGATTGGCCCCGGCGGAGTTGGCGTGCAGGATGTCGTTGCCGCCGTTCCCCAGCAGTTTGTTCGCGCTGGCCCCGGCCGAATCGTTGGACGCAGTCAGATTGTCGTTGCCGGATCCGGACGAAAAGGCCATCGCCTCGATCCCGCTGATCTGCGTGCCATCCACCAGAACGAGACTGTTCTTGCTGAAGTTTGCGACGAAGACCGTGGACGTCAAAGAGAACTCCAAGGCGAGGATATCTCGTCCGGCGCCGCCGTTGATCACGGCGGGGCCGGTGCCGGCGGTGGAATAGCTGGTGGTCAGATACAGATTGTCGTCACCCCCGCCGCCAAAGACATGGCTGCGTCCATTGTAGCTGCTGACCGTGTCGTTGCCCTCGCCACCAGACAGCGTCGATTGCCCGCTGCCGCCTCGGATCAGATCGCCGCCGCCATCACCCGACAGGATCAGCGCCTCGGCATCGCTGAAATCGGCAATCATCGAGTCATCGCCCAACCCGCCATGCACGTTCGACTGGCCAGAGTGCAGATTGATCCGATCATTGCCCGCGTTCGTTGACAGCGTGCTGACGCTTGCGTCGATGTCCAGCGTGTCGACTTCGGCATCGCCGGTGAAGGTCACCGAACTGCCCGTCACCGGATAGGTGTGAATCTTGATGGCCTCAAACCGGGTGAAATTGGCGAAGACCAGACCGTCTGCGGTCATCGTGCCAGCCGTCGCGTCAATGCTCAGCACCGCGAAGGACGCCAGACCATTTGACCAGACCAGAGTGTCTTCCGCCCCACGGCCGCCGTCCAGTTGCATCGTACCGGCGCCGTTCGCGGGCAATCCGTAGAAGGTGATTTCGTCCTTGCCTGCGCCACCCTTCAGGGAACCGCCCTGAAAGGTAGCGCTGTCGCCGGCAGAGTTCAGGATCGTGTCATCGCCCACGCCGCCGACGATCGTGTTGGATCCGCTGCCGCCGATCACATAGAGGTTCTCGAAATTCATGTAGGTCGGGCCGTTCACGCCGCCGACGATCGGCTGGAACGTCGCCCCCATCTGGATGAAGACCGACTGACTGAACCCCCGCAAGGCCTGTAGGGCAATCGTGTCGGTGCCGTCGCCGCCATCCGCGAACTGGCCGGTGCGCAGGGCCGACACATTCACCAGATCATTGCCGTCGCCGCCATAGACCTCATCGCCTTGCGAAGCAGCATAGATCGTGTCATCGCCGCCGAAGCCGTGCATCACGTTATGCTCGGTCACGTCGGACGAACTGCCACCGCTGAGGACGTCGTTGCCCGAGGCGCCGTTCAGCACATCGTCGCCCGCATCGCCGAACAGCTGGTTGCCACCCGCAATGGCGGTCAGGGTATCCGCGCCATCTCCGCCAAAAAGCCGGTCGCCCGCCGTGGAGGCGGTGACAACATCCGCTTCGGCACCATAGGTGAAATCGGTCATGGAAACGCCCTTCGCATCATAATACTTGCCGTCCGGACAGTGTCAGTGTGACACGCAAGGGCCCCCCTGACAAGCTGCGGACTTGTGCTGAGGCGCGGCACGGTGCATGTCCGGGCCATGACGCGCCAAGCTTTTCTCAACGTCGAATCTTCGCTGACCTCTCGTCGCTGGTCCGGCCCCGCCGCCGAGGCGGTCCGGCGGGCCGAGGCCATGGCGCAACTGACCCGGTTGCCGCCTGCCCTATGCCAGACGCTTGTGGCGCGTGGCGTGATGCCCGAGGGGGCAGAGGCCTTTCTGGCCCCATCGCTGCGCGATCTGCTGCCCGACCCGCTGTCGCTGCGGGACATGGCGAAAGCGGCGGATCGTCTGGTTCATGCGGTGGAGAGCCGCCAGCGCATCGCGGTTTTTGCAGATTATGATGTGGATGGCGGGTCCTCGGCGGCGCTGCTGATCGTCTGGCTGCGGCATTTCGGGCAGGCGCCCACGCTTTACATCCCCGACCGGATTGACGAGGGCTATGGCCCCAATGTCCCGGCAATGGCCGGCCTTGGGGCAGCCCATGATCTGATCCTGTGTGTCGATTGCGGCACGCTGAGCCATGAACCCATTGCCGCTGCGGGCTGTGATGTCGTGGTGCTGGATCACCACCTGGGGGCCGAGACCCTGCCGCCGGCGCTGGCCGTGGTGAACCCCAACCGGCAGGATGAAACCGGCGATCTGGCGCATCTTTGCGCGGCCTCGGTCGTGTTTCTGTTGCTGGTCGAGGTGAACCGGCGGCTGCGGACCAAGGGCGTTCAAGGCCCTGATCTGATGGCCATGCTGGATCTTGTGGCCTTGGCCACGGTGGCCGACGTGGCGCCATTGATCGGTGTCAACCGGGCCTTCGTCCGGCAGGGCTTGCGGGTGATGACTCGGCGCGACCGGGTGGGCCTGCGCGCGCTGTCGGATGTGGCGCGGCTGGATCAGGCCCCTTCGGCCTATGCCTTGGGCTTCGTGCTTGGACCCCGCATCAATGCCGGGGGACGGATCGGGCAGGCCGACCTTGGGGCTCGGCTTTTGTCCACCGATAGCCAGACCGAGGCCACCGCGCTGGCCGCCCGGCTTGACACGCTCAACACCGAGCGCCGCGATATCGAGGCGCGGGTGCGGGAACTGGCCCTCGCGCAGGTCGATGCGCATGGGCCAGAGGGGGCGCTGGCCTGGGCCGCCGAAGAGGGCTGGCATCCCGGTGTGGTCGGCATCGTGGCGGCGCGGGTGAAAGAGGCGGTCCACCGCCCGGCGGTGGTGATCGGCTTTGACGGCGATATCGGCAAAGGCTCGGGCCGGTCGGTCACCGGCGTCGATCTCGGCGCCGCAATCCAGCGGCTGGCCGCCGAAGGCCTGATCCTGAAAGGCGGCGGGCACAAGATGGCCGCCGGACTGACCCTGACCCGCGCCCAGTTGCGGCCCGCGATGGAACGGCTGGAGGCTTTGCTGGCCAAACAGGGCGCGGGGGCCGGGGGGGCGGGAGATCTTGATATCTCGGCCCTTCTGATGCCTACCGCCGTCAGTGCCGCTCTGATCGAGCAGATCGAACAGGCCGGCCCCTTTGGCGCCTCAGCCCCTGCCCCGCGCTTTGCCTTTGCCGAACAGATGATCTCGTCCCGTCGCATCGGCGAGAACCACTTGAAATTGTCCTTCGGCGATGCGCAGGGGGCCCGGATCGAGGGCATGGCCTTCAACGCCTTTGACACGCCGCTGGGGGCTGCGCTGGAAAACCCCGGCCACCACCGCTTCCACCTCGCCGGGCGGCTGGAGTTGAACCACTGGAAAGGTAACGCCAAGCCGCAGTTGCGGCTGGAGGATGCGGCGGAAGCTTGAGGGCGGTTGCATCGTGCCTGACCTCTTCCCGATGCAAATTCCCTCTTGCGCCGGCAAGGCGGCTTGATTAGACAGCCCGACACCGACAGTGGCCCGTTCGTCTATCGGTTAGGACACCTGGTTTTCAACCAGGTAAGAGGGGTTCGACTCCCCTACGGGCTGCCAGTTTTCTTAGATCATCGTTGCAGAACAAGGCGTTGGCTGGCGCTTTATCTGTCATGGGGCTTGCGCGCCCGTGACCCCGACCCGGATGATCCCGGATCGGGGTCACGGGCGGATGTCAGCTTTCCTCGGCCACCATTTCAATAGCGCCACAGGGGCATTCGGCGGCGCAGATGCCGCAGCCCTTGCAGTAATCGAGGTTGATGGCGAAGCGCTCACCGGGCCCCAGTTTCATCACGGCATTATCGGGGCAGACACCATAGCAGTTGTCACATTCAAAGCAGTTGCCGCAGCTTAGGCAGCGGCGGGCCTCGAACAGGGCGGTGGTTTCGGTCAAGCCGCCCTGCACCTCGTCAAAGCTGGAGGTACGGCGGGCGAGGTCCAGTTGCGGTCGCATCGTTTGGGGGGCATCGGCGTAGTACCAGGTGTTCAGGCGGTCGAAGCTGGCAAGCTGGTGGTCGGGCTTGGCCTCAAGCGAAGCATTGCGCAGCCAGGCGTCGATGTTGCGGGCGGCCTTCTTGCCGTGGCCGATGGCGACGGTGACGTTGCGCTCTCCGGGGGCCATGTCGCCACCAGCGAACAGGCCGGGGTGGCCGGTCATCATGGACTGGGGGTCGACCTGCACCACGCCGTCTTGCGTCATCAGGCCGGGGATATGGGACAAGAGCGACATGTCGACATCCTGTCCCAAGGCCAGCACCAGCGAGTCCGTGTCGAGGGTTTCATATTCCCCTGTCGGTTGCGGCTTGCCCTCGGCATCAAGGACCATCTTTTCGATGGTCAGATGGCCGCCCTCTGCGTTGGTGATGGTGGATAGCCACTTGACCTTGACCCCTTCCTCCAGCGCCTCTTCCAGTTCGAAGTCATGGGCGGGCATCTTTTCGCGCGTGCGGCGGTAGACGATGATGGCATCGGTCGCACCCAGACGGCGGGCGGTGCGGGCGACGTCTATGGCGGTGTTGCCGCCGCCATAAACCACGACACGGCGGCCGAGCATGGGCTTCTCCTGCCCCTCCATCGAACGCAAGACGGACACGGCATCAAGGATGCGTGCGCCGTCCTTGACCGGGATATAGGCGCGCTTAGCGATATGGGCGCCGATGGCGAGGAAGGCGGCATCGGCGCCTGTCTCGCGCATGGAGGCTTGGATGTCGGCGACCTTTTCGTTGTAGCGGAAGGTGACGCCCATCGCGGCGAGGCGGGCGACCTCGCCGTCCAGCACGTCACGCGGCAGGCGGTATTGCGGGATGCCCCAACGCATCATGCCGCCGGGTTTGTCGCCGGCCTCGATGACGGTTACCGCATGGCCCAAGCGGCGCAGGTGATAGGCGGCAGACAGGCCCGAGGGGCCGGAGCCCACCACCAGCACGGCCTTGCCGGTACGGCCTTCGGGCGGGGTGAAGGCCCAGCCTTGCTTCAACGCCTCATCACCAAGGAATCGTTCGACGGAGTTGATGCCCACCGCCGAGTCCAGTTTGGCGCGGTTGCAGGCGGTTTCGCAGGTGTGATAACAGACGCGGCCCATGATAGCGGGGAACGGGTTGTCGCGGGTCAGGTGGCGCCAGGCGGCTTCATAGTTGCCGCTTTCGGCGTGGTACAGCCAGCCTTGGATATCCTCGCCCGCCGGGCATTCGTGGTTGCAGGGCGGCAGGCGGTCGACATAGACGGGCCGCTCGGTCCGCCAGCTTCCGGTCTTGTTGGCGAGCGACGAGCCTGGGTCCAGCGTGATGGCGAAGGGCTTTTCCATGGTCATGCTGCGTCCTCCAACAGGTTGAAGCGCTTGATGTTCTTGTCGGCCATCGCTTGCAGGCGGGCCACGATATCGGGGCGGGGGTGGCTGCCGAACAGATGGGCGTAACGCTTTTGCAGGCGCAGGTAATCCTCCACCGGGACGCGGTGGCGAATCTTGCGGACAGAGGTGATCTCGCCATGTTCCGCCTCGAACAGCGGGAAGATGCCGCTTTCATGGGCCAGGCGGGCGAGTTTGATCGTGTCGCTGCTGGCAGAGCCCCAGCCAAGCGGGCACGGCACGAAGACATGCAGATAGCGGGCCCCATGGATTGTCATGGCTTTTGCCACCTTCGCCTCCAGATCATGCAGGTCGGCGACCGAAGCAGTGGCCACGTAGGGGATTTCGTGGGCGACGGCGATGAGGGGCACGTTCTTGCCCTTGCCGAATTCCTCACCCGGTTGCGGGCCCAAAGGCAGCGTTGTGGCGGTGCGGGCACCGGGTGGGGTGGCCGAGGAGCGCTGGACCCCGGTGTTCATGTAGCCTTCGTTGTCATAGCAGATGTAAAGGACGTCATCGTTACGCTCGAACATGCCCGACAGGCAAGCAAAGCCGATGTCGGTGGTGCCACCGTCACCGCCCTGGGCGATCACGCGGGTGGCGGAGTGTTCAAGGCCGGCTTTCTGGGCCTTGACCTTCAGCGCTGCGGCGATGCCAGAGCCAACGGCTGCGGCATTGCCGAACAGGCTGTGAAGCCAAGGCAGTTTCCAGCTGGTTTCCGGGTAAGGCGTTGAAAATACCTCCAGACAGCCGGTCGCGTTGGCGGCGATCAACTGGCCTTGGGTGGCGCGCATGGCGGCATCGACGGCGTAGCGGGCACCCAGCGCCTCACCGCAGCCCTGACACGCGCGGTGGCCCGAGGTCAGCGAGTTGTCGCGAGCGATGGAGGATTGGACGGTGCGCTGATCGGGGTCCAAAAGGCGGTTGCCGACGGTGAAGGTGCCGGTCTGGTAGAATTTGAGATCCTGGCTCATGCGGTCACCTCGGTCTTGTCGGCCGTCTCGGTCCTGAGGGACTTGCCGCCAACATCGCGCAGCAGGTTTTCGGCGATGGGGCCGCTGCGGCGGGTGGCGGCCTCGCGCGCGAGTTGGCGGTTCACGATGTCATGGTTGAGGTCGAGGAAGGTGAGTGGTTCCAGCGTGTCCGCTACGGCTTCGGCCAGCATCCTGGTCAGTGCGGCCTGGGTGATGGGCCGCCCGCCTAGGCCCGCCACGACCGTATAGCCGCGCAGATGCAGGCCCGACAGCGCCATCCGGACATCGGCGGAAACCACGCCGCCAAGGCCGACGGAGAAGCTTTTCTCCAGCACGACCACGCGTTTGGCATCCTTCAGCGCTGCGCGCACGGCAGCCAGCGGGAAGGGGCGATAAGAACGGATCGACAGAAGGCCGATCTTCTCGCCCTTGGCGCGCAAAGCGTCGACGGTTTCCTCCAACGTGCCCACAACAGAGCCCAAGGCCACCACGATTGTCTCTGCATCGTCGCAGCGGTAGCGGCGGACCAAGCCGCCCGCCTCGCGGCCGAAGGTCCGGGCGAAGTCGGCGGCAATGTCGGGGATCAGGTCCAGCGCCATGGTCTGCTTGGCATGGGCGATGTAGCGGACCTCCATGAAGGCTTCTGGGCCCACCATCGCGCCAATGGAGACGGGTTCGGCGGGGTCCAGCACCTGACGGGGTTCGTAGGGCGGCAAGAACGAGTCGACCTGCGCTTGGGTGGGGATGTAGATCTGTTCGTAGGCATGGGTCAGGATGAAGCCGTCCATGCAGACCATGACGGGCATCGACAGTTCCTCGGCCAGACGGAAGGCCTGGATGTGCAGGTCCACCGCCTCTTGGTTGCTTTCGGCGAACAGTTGCAGCCAGCCGCAATCGCGCTGGCTCATGCTGTCGGAATG
>CANGHD010000150.1 GCA_947453525.1 Paracoccaceae bacterium
CGCGATCTTGTTGGGCACGTAGCCCAGCGTCCGCGCCGCCTGCAGCACACGTTCGCGCGTCGTGGCGGACACGTCGCCCCGGTTGCGCAGCACGCGGCTGACCGTCATTTCACTGACGCCAGACGCTTCTGATACGTCACGCAGCGTCAGGGTGCGGCGCGGGTCGATGCTTGTGGCCTTGGTCAAGACGATCCCCTTCTTTTCCTCACTGTTAGCGCCAAATCTTTCACTTGTCCAAGCGCTGATTCGCCGCTATGTTACCGCTAACGGAGTCCGATAAGGGTTCCGGCAATATCCGCTGCGTCCTGCAAGCTCTCAACCCAGACGCAATGGACCCGAGGGGGAGTGGTGGGCCAAATTCACTCCCCCTTTTCTTTTCCAAAATCCCCCTCCCCAAATCCGTTGCACTGCAGCGCTTTTTCGGCGACAAGCCGTTCAGGTCGCGCCTTAAGTGGAATTGGGCCTCGTAGCTCAGGGGATAGAGCGGCCGCCTCCTAAGCGGCAGGTCGGTGGTTCGAATCCACCCGGGGTCACCAGACCGAAAAAAGGGGGCCGCAGCCCCCTTTTGATCCGGTTCAATGATTTAGTCAGATGTCGAGATGCTCGACGTTCAGCGCGTTGGCCTGAATGAAATCGCGCCGAGGCTCGACCACGTCACCCATCAGCTTGGTGAAGATGTCATCGGCTTCCGCCAGATCGTCGACCTTGACCTGCAGCAGTGTGCGCGCCTCGGGGTCGAGCGTGGTTTCCCACAACTGGCCGGGGTTCATTTCGCCCAAGCCCTTGTAACGCTGAAGGGAAAGGCCCTTTTCGCCCTCGGCCAGGACCGATTTCAACAGGTCGACGGGGCCAAACACCGGCTGATCGCGCTCCTTGCGGACCAGTTTGCCGGGCTCCCGGTAGACGTCGCGGTCGCGCTGCGAAATGGCAGAGAGGCGCCGCGCTTCACCCGAGCGCAGGACGGCGCCGTCGAGCGTGCGCAGTTCTTCCACGCCGCGCAGGATGCGGCTGAGGCGGATGCCGTGGTCTTGCGTGATGCGGCCTTGCCAGCCGCGCTCGAACTCGGGCGCGACGAGGTTCAGGCGCTTGGCGACCTGATCGGCCACCACTTGCAGGTCGGTGGCGCGGTCAGGGTCGAAAGCGCCCGCCAGTGCCGCCTGTTCAAGGATGGCGCGGGGATAGTGCGTCGGGAAGGCGTCCAGGATGCGCCGGAAAGCGCGGGCGCCTTCGATGACGCGGGCAAGGTCGGCACCGGCGATTTCCTCTCCGGTGGCCATGCGAAGGATGGCACCTTCGACGCCCATCTCGATCAGATAGTCGTCCAGTGCCGCCTGATCCTTCAGGTAAACCTCTGATTTCCCACGCGCCACTTTGTAGAGCGGTGGCTGAGCAATGTAGAGGTAGCCGCCTTCAATCAGCTGCGGCATCTGGCGGAAGAAGAAGGTCAAGAGCAGGGTGCGGATGTGCGCGCCATCCACGTCGGCGTCGGTCATGATGACGACCTTGTGGTAGCGCAGTTTCTTGATGTCGAACTCATCGCGGCCAATGCCGGTGCCAAGGGCGGTGATCAGGGTGCCGATCTCTTGGCTCCCCAGCATCCGGTCAAAGCGGGCGCGTTCCACGTTCAGGATCTTGCCGCGCAGGGGCAGGACGGCTTGGTTGGAGCGTGACCGGCCCTGCTTGGCCGAACCGCCGGCCGAGTCACCCTCGACGAGGAAGATTTCAGACTTCGCCGGGTCGCGTTCCTGACAATCGGCCAGCTTGCCGGGCAGGGAAGCCACGTCCAGCGCCGTCTTGCGGCGGGTCAGGTCACGCGCCTTGCGGGCGGCTTCGCGGGCCACGGCGGCCTCGATGATCTTGCCAACGATGATGCGGGCGGGGCCGGGGTTTTCTTCAAACCATTCGCCGAGCTTTTCGTTCACGAGGTTCTCGACCGCCGGACGGACCTCGGACGAAACCAGCTTGTCCTTGGTTTGGCTGGAGAATTTCGGATCGGGCACCTTGACGGACAGCACACAGGTCAGGCCCTCTCGTGCGTCATCGCCGGTGAAGTCGATCTTTTCCTTCTTCGCGATGCCGGTCGATTGGGCGTAGGCGTTGATCGTCCGGGTCAAGGCACCGCGGAAACCGGCCAGGTGCGTGCCGCCATCGCGCTGGGGAATGTTGTTTGTGAACGGCAGTACGTTTTCGTGGTAGCTGTCGTTCCACCACATCGCCACTTCGACGCCGATGCCGTTCTTTTCGCCGATCATGTAGATCGGCTCCGGCATCACCGGGGCTTTGGAACGGTCGAGGTATTTGACGAACTCGCGCACGCCGCCGTCGTAATACATTTCCACCCGAACCGCCTCAGCCGGGCGTTCGTCTTCCAGCACGATCTTCACGCCAGAGTTCAGGAAGGCCAGTTCGCGCAGGCGCACTTCCAGAATTTTGAAATGGTATTCCAGGTTGGAAAAGGTTCCCGAAGGGGTGTTCGTTTTGGCCGAAGCCAGAAAGCGCACCTCGGTCCCCTTGCGGCCCGGAGCGGGGCCGACAGGGTAAACATGCACCACGCAATCGCCATGTTCAAAGCGGGCGCGGTATTCGGTATCGTTGCGCCAGACGGTCAGTTCCAGCCATTCCGACAGGGCATTGACGACGGAAACCCCCACGCCATGCAAACCGCCAGAGACCTTGTAGGCGTTGCCGCTTTCGTCCGTGTTGTTGAACTTCCCGCCGGCGTGAAGCTGGGTCATGATGACTTCGGCCGCCGAGACGCCCTCTTCCTCATGCATGTCCACCGGGATGCCGCGACCGTTGTCACGCACTGAAACGCTGCTGTCGGCGTGGATTTTCACGCTGACTTCGGTCGCGTGACCGGCCAGGGCTTCGTCGATGCCATTGTCGACGACTTCGTAAACCATGTGGTGCAGGCCCGACCCATCGTCGGTGTCGCCAATATACATGCCGGGGCGCTTGCGAACCGCATCCAACCCCTTGAGAACTTTGATAGAACTTGCGCCGTACGACTCGGTCTTGTTGGGCTCTTCAGCCATGTGCACTGCACCCCTTCATAAGCGTGCAATTTATAGCGGCAATGGGGGGGATTGTCACGTGCCGGACACAAGATTTGGGGTCAGGCGAAGGGAATCACCGCAGCCACGAGGAGCAAAAGGCCGCCGGCGATCCGGTTCAGGGTCCGAACCCGCTCGGGGCTGGACAGAAGGGTGCGGGCGCGGTCGAGGAACAGGGCAAGAGCGAGGTTGCCCACCAGAGGAACCGCGACCGAGACGGCAAGAACGGCCGTAGTATCGGCTGCGGTGAGGCGCGACAAATCGCCGAAAAACCCTGGCAGAACAGTCATATAGAATAAGATCGCCTTCGGGTTTCCGATCACCGCCGCCACGCCTGTGGCAAAGCCTGCCAACCGGCCCGGACGGGTCAGCTTGCTGTCGGCGGACATCAGCGCACCCGACTTCGTGATCAGCAAGCCCCCCATCACCGCGAAGGTGCAGGCCGCCACCCAGCGCAGGATGTGCAGGGCGTCGCCATAGACCGACAGCACCCAACCCATGCCGAAAATCGCCAGCGCCGGCCACAGGCAATCGCCCAGCGTGACGCCCACCGCCAGCGGCCAGGCCGAGGCGAAGCCGCCCGACAGGGAGCGGGCCAGCAGGGCCACCCAGACCGGCCCAGGCACGCACCAGAGGCCGGCCATGGCAAGCGCGTATAGTCCCAGTTCAGCAGCGCCCAGCGTCATCAGAATACATTTCCCAACAGATCGAGCGTGGCGGCTTCATCCCAGATGCTGCCACGCAGCGGCAAGACCATCAGATCGCTTGATGGCGTGCGGCGGACCTCTCGCGTGATGCTGCCGCGCATGTCGACCCAGATCGTCGGGTTGCGCACGGGCCGGAATCCTGCGGCGTGATAAAGCCCCGCCGTGCCGAACAACAGGAAGAACTCTGCGAGGCTGGCACTCGCCTCGGCGATCGCCACCTGCAACAGATGCCCGGCGATGCCCTGTCCGCGAAAATCGGGATCTGTGGCCACATCTGCCAGCCCTGCGATTGTGACCGATCGTTCGCCAAGCCGCATGGCCCGGAATTGCAGAGCCATATGGCCGACGATCCGGCCCTGCCGATACACCAGACGCAGATGCTGACGGTTGTCAAAATAGGACCGCCCGCCGAAATCCGTCTCGAAGCAACGTGCCAGCAGACCGGCGATCTGACGGTCATCCGCCTCGGTCAAGGCCCATTCGGGAATGCGTTCGATATCCATTCAGCTGATCCGGCTCTCGCCGCCCTCTTCCACCACCGTCAGACTTTGGCCGCGTGTGCCCAGAGAGTCAAACAGCCCCGGTTCCGTCCCGGTCATCAGCGCTTGTGCGCCCAAATGGCAAATTTCGTCATAAAGCGCCGCGCGGCGGGCCTGGTCGAGGTGGGCGGCCACCTCGTCGAACAGCAGAACCGGCGGCTGGCCAAGGTCCGCCGCCAGCGCCCTTGCATTGGCGAGGATCAGGCTGATCAGCAGCGCCTTCTGCTCGCCTGTCGAGCACTGGTCTGCTGCGACACCTTTGGCCCTATAGGCAGCGTGCAAGTCGGTCCGATGCGGGCCCACCAGTGCCCGCCCCGCCGCCATGTCACGCCGGCGGCCTTGGGCGAGGGCCAGGCCCAGGTCTTCGGGCTCCGCGCCTTCCGGGCCAAGCAGGGTAAGGTCTGACTGCGGAAAGGCCGTCTCTGCCCCGTCCTGCGCCTGCAACAGGCGGGCCACGGCGGCATGGCGATTGGCGGTGATCTGGGTACCCGCCTCGGCCATCTGCGCCTCTAGGGCCGCATACCAATGCGGGTCGCTGACCCCATCCTTCAGCAGGCGGTTGCGGTCGCGCATGGCCTTTTCATAGGCCAGCGAGGCCTCGGCATGATCGGGCGTAAAGCTGAGCGTCATGCGATCCAGAAAGCGCCTGCGCCCCTCGGCGGCCTCTATCCATAGACGGTCCATTGCGGGGACCAACCACAGGATGCGGAGAATGCGGCCAAGAGCGGTCTGGCTGGCCGCCTTGTCGTCAATGCGGACCTCGCGCGCGCCATCGCCCTCGGCCCAGGTTTCGACCTTGTGGGAGGAGCCGCCAAGCCCCCGCACCTCGGCCCGAACCTTCCAGCCCAAAGCCTCGGGCCGCCGCGCCAGTTCCGCGGTCGTAGCGCGCCGCAAACCCCTGCCGGGGGACAGCAGCGAGACCGCCTCAAGGATGTTCGTCTTGCCCGCGCCGTTCGGGCCCGATATTGCCACCGGCCGCCCGTCAAACTCGAGCCGCGCCGCCCGGTGGCTGCGGAAATGCGAGAGGTTGAGCCCGGTTATGGCAAGACCGCTCACCGGCTAACCCCTTTCATTCTGGCACAAATATCCCGGAGGTCCGGAGGCAGCGCCTCCGGGTTGTGGTCACACACGCATCGGCATGACGACATAGGTGGCCGACATGTCATTGCCTTCGCGCATCAGCGTCGGATCGCCGGAAGAGTTGAACAGGAAGACGGCGTTTTCCCGGTCCACCTGGCCTGCGATTTCCAGCAAGTACTTGGCGTTGAAGCCAATTTCCAGACGCTCGGCATCATAGGCCACGGCCAGTTCTTCCTCGGCGGCACCCGAATCGGGGGCGTTGACCGACAGGATCAGGCGGTCATCCTCCAGCGTCAGCTTGACGGCGCGGGAACGTTCTGAGGAGACGGTGGCAACCCGGTCGACGGCCTTGGCGAACTCGGCGGCATCCACCTCCAGACGGCGGGTGTTGCCGGTCGGGATCACACGGGAATAGTCCGGGAAGGTGCCGTCGATCACCTTGGAGGTCAGCGTAAGCACCTGAGTTGCAAAGCGAATTTTTGTCTCGGAAACCGATACAGCAATCGTCGCATCGTCGTCGTCCAAGAGTTTGCGCAACTCGCCCACCGTCTTGCGGGGCACGATGACGCCGGGCATGGCGGCTGCGCCTTCGGGCAGCGGGGCGTCGATTTGCGCGAGGCGGTGCCCGTCTGTGGCGACACAGCGCAGGACCGTGCCTTCTGCGGATTTGGCGACATGCATGTAGACGCCATTCAAGTAATACCTTGTTTCCTCAGTGGAAATCGCGAACTTCGCCTTGTCGAACAGCCGGCGCAGAACGGGCGCGGGCGCCGAGAAGTTCGTGGCGTATTCGGACGACGCCATCACCGGAAAATCTTCCCTCGGCAGGGTGGCGAGGTTGAAGTTCGAGCGGCCGGCGGCGATGGCAAGGCGGCCAGCCGCGGCGTCGTCGATCAGGCTGACCAGCGCGCCATCCGGCAGTTTGCGGACAATCTCGTGCAGCATCACAGCAGATACGGTGGTTGACCCTGCGCGTTCTACCATGGCTGGGGCGCGGTCGACGACCTCGATGTCCAGATCGGTGGCGCGGAAGGATACGGTGTTGCCCTCTGCCTCGATCAAAACATTGGCGAGGATCGGGATCGTATTGCGGCGTTCCACCACCGATTGCGCCTGTGCCAGCGCCTTGAGCAGCGTGGCGCGTTCGATCGAGAGTTTCATCGTCCCATCCCTTCGTCATTCCGCGTCTTGAAGCACGGGGCTTAGACCCTAGCGGGTTTCAGCCAATGCACAAGTGCCGTCTGTTATCCGTCGGTTCCGCGTATGTTTTCCGTACCGACAGTGTAGGTACACGCGGGACGGCGGGTTTGCCAAATCTTAACTCTGCAGCAGCCGTTTCAGCAGTTGCAGATCGTCGGAGAGCTGGCTGTCGGTGGCCATCAATTCCTCGATCTTGCGCACGCCGTGCATGATCGTCGTATGGTCACGGCCCCCGAAGCGACGGCCAATCTCGGGCAGGCTGCGCGAGGTCAGTTGCTTGGCGAGGTACATGGCCACCTGACGCGGCCTCGCGATGTTGCGCAGGCGTTTCGGCCCGATCATGTCAGAGAGACGGATGTTGTAGTGCTCGGCCACCTTGCGCTGAATCTCTTCGATGGTCAGCTTGCGGTCGGAGGCGCGCAGGATGTCTGCGAGGCAGTCTTGCACGAGGTCCAGCGTGATCTCGCGGCCGACGAGGGAGGCGAAGGCGAACAGACGGGTCAGCGCCCCTTCCAGAACGCGGACGTTGGTGGTGATGCGGTGCGCGAGAAACTCCAGCACACCGTTGGCGATCTGCAGGCCACGGTATTGGGCACGGTAGTGTTCCGCCTTGGTTTGCAAGATACCTAACCGCAGTTCGTAATCGGTCGGATGCAGGTCGACGACGAGGCCGCATTGCAGGCGCGAGCGGATGCGTTCCTCCATATCCTTGATCTCGCCCGGCGCGCGGTCGGCGGAGATGACGATCTGCTTGTTCTGATCGACAAGGGCGTTGAAGGTGTGGAAGAACTCTTCCTGCGTGGAATCCTTGCCGGCGATGAACTGCACGTCATCGACCATCAGCACATCGACGGAGCGGAAGATTTCCTTGAAGTCCATGATCTGCCGTTCGCGCAGGGCCTGCACGAAACGGTACATGAACTGCTCCGCCGACAGGTACAGCACGCGCAGCTGCGGCTGGCGGGCTTGAAGCTCGTGGGCGATGGCGTGCATCAGGTGCGTTTTGCCGAGGCCTACGCCGCCATAAAGGAACAGCGGGTTGAAGGTGACCGGGCCACCCTCGGCCACGCGACGTGCGGCGGCATGGGCGAGTTCGTTCGGTTTACCCACAACGAAGGTGTCAAAGGTGAACCGAGCGTCAAGCGGGGCCCCCGGCAGCTCTTCGTCGACCGGCCGAACCGGGCGCGTCAGCGGACGGGCCAGCGACGTCGGGGCGGGTGCCGGACGTTTGACCTCGGCCCGCGGTTCGGGATCACGGACGACGGCGAATTCCACGCGCTGCACTTCCACGCCGGTTTGCTGCAATTGGCTGAGGATATGATCCGCAAAATTGCGCGAGACCCAATTGCCGAAGAACGTCGTCGGGACTTCAAACTGCGCCACACCGCCGACGAGGGTCGTCAGTTTCAGCGGCTCGATCCACGTCGTGTAATTGTTCTTCCCCACTCTTGCGACAAGTTGTTCACGTGCCTGTCCCCAATTCTCATGCGTCATCTACTTTGTCCAAGAGCACTTCCCAGCATCGCGCCAGTGGCCCTTCCCTTACTGTTTGACCTAATGACCCCCGTCCCCCTGGGTTTGACCATGGACCGCATTGGGGCGGGGCCCCGATGCGGTCGTCGTGTCAAAGGACAATGGCTGACTTGTGGATGCAGAATCACTGCGCCCATTTTCCTGAAGCGGTTCACACCGCCACAGTCATGCCAAGTTGTTGATCCTGAACCGTTTCTGTCTTTGAATTCCCAACATGGCAGTGTTGGGCCCGCAGATATCCGGTTCGTGATCGACGGTCGTCCCCCAATTCAACGTGAATCGCCCCCCCACGGTATCAAGGGGTGACGGGTCAGGGCAACCGAACTTCTCGCTTGACACAGGGGTATCTGAGCGAATCCGGGACCCTTGGCAAAAGAGCAACGATGGCAGGATTCCGCGCATTTTTCAGGCAAATTCCCAGGATATTTGACAGGCGCAAAAATGCAAAAGACGCAACCCGAGCGGGATGCGTCTTTTGCATTTCGAAGTATTAACCGATCAGACGGCTGCGGCTGCGCCGAGGGTCTTGACGCGGTGGTTGAGGCGCGAGATTTTGCGCGCCACGGTGTTCTTGTGCAGAATGCCCTTGGAGACGCCACGCATCACTTCGGGTTGAGCGGCTTTCAGCGCAGCAGCGGCTGCAGCTTGATCCCCGGAGGCCAGCGCCTCTTCGACTTTGCGGACGAAGGTGCGGATCCGCGAACGGCGCGCCTTGTTCACGTCTTGACGCGCCACGGATTGGCGGGCGCGCTTCTTGGACTGGGCGGTGTTTGCCATATCGGTATCGGTGTCCGTTTGCGTAG
>CANGHD010000151.1 GCA_947453525.1 Paracoccaceae bacterium
AAAGCCGCCGGGGAAGGGCCCCGGCGGCTTCTTCATCTGGGCTGCCCATTCATCCGCCGAGTTTGGTGGCGGCGGTCGACAGCGTGCTGGCCTGATTCGCCGTGCCGGTGATGGCGCCGATGGTTTTGTTCCACTGCACGAAGGGCGCCTCGGTCACATAGACCGTGTCGCCGTCGCGGATCAGGAAATCGCGGGCCTCAAACAAGCCCGTGGGCTTGGTCAGGTCCAGCACATAGACCAAGCGCTGTGCGCCAATCAGGTCGCCGCGGCCAAGGACGGCATTGGCGATCTCGGCCGGCTCGTTGCGCAGCACGAAGACCCCGGTCGGGTCGGCGATGTTGGAATTGAGGCCGCCGACGGTGGCGATGGCCTCGAGCGCCGACAGGGTCTGGGTCTGGAACGGCACGCGGCTTTGGCTGCCGGTGGCACCCAACGCCACGAAGGCGCGGGTGTCCTGGCTGATCACGATGCTGTCGCCGGGGCGCAGGGCAATGTCGAGGCGCGGGTTGGAATACAGGTCGGCGAGCCAGACCTTCTCGGTCCGGTTGCCGCGTGTCACGTTCACCACGGCGACGGGCAGCGGGATCGTGGAGCCGCCGGCCTTGGCGATCATGGCCGTCAGGGTACGGGTCGGCGCGTCGATCGGGAAGTTGCCTTGGCCTGCGACCGATCCCGACACCGTGACGGTCGAGCCGTTGCCGGCGAGGCGCTGGACGATGACCTGCGGGTCGGGGGTTTGCGGATCGAGTTTGCGGGTGATGACGTCGCGCAGGCCGTCAGGCGTCTGGCCTGCGGCCTTCACGCGACCGGCATAGGGGACGAAAATAAAGCCTTGGCCATCCACCTGCAGGGTCTGCAGAGCGGAGACGCGCTGGCCGGTGTTGCCCAGAAGGGGGTCGTCCTTGACGTTTTCAAACACCGTCAGGCCCAGCGTATCGCCCGAGGATATGATGTCGGGGGCCATCACCCCGGCCTTCAGGAAGGTCGAGGAGAAGCCCAGAGCGGGCACCACCGAAGTGGCCCGCGTCACAGCCGGGTTCACGGTGACGATGAAGGCATCGCCGCCGTTCAGGACCGAGCCTGCAAAGATTTCGCGCTTGTTGGGGCCAGAGCGGGGCAAGCCACAGCTTACCGTGCCCAAAACGACCGCAACAAGGGTCAGGGCCAAAGCCCCCCTTGATTTCGTCAAATTCACTGCCCGGGCTCCTTTGGTGGAGTTTGCCTCAACTTTTGCCCGTAAGGCTACAGAACCAAAGTGGAAAATGAAAGTGCCGAGTTTGGTGGCGTGCGCGAAAGTCTAATTGACGAGGCGCAACTGTTGCCGTGGTGCCGCGGTTCCGGAGGTGAGGGCGTCGTATGGATCTTCGGATTGCAGCATCATGTCGACGACCTGACGCAGCAATTCGCGGCGGCCGCGGGCGGAATAGAAGCCACCGGGGATCTGGCTGGTCTCCAAAAGATAGTGGCGGTAGTCGCGGTAGGCCTTGCTGTCGGGACGGGTGGGTTTGGCGAAAAACTCTGGGAGCGGCTGGGCCGAGACGAATTCGGGCTTGGCATAGACGGCGGCGCCAAAGACTTTCAGCGGCAGCCCGCGCCACAGGACCTGCTGGGCGGCGGTGGAATTGACCGTGACGGCGGTGCGGGCGTGGTTCAACAGGCGCGCCAGCTTGCCGCCGCGCACGAAATGCACGCGGCCTTCGACGCCGTGATGGGCGGCAAGGCGGCGGATCTCGCGGGCGACGGGGACGCGGCCATCCTCCAGCGGATGTGCCTTGAAGACGAGGTGGTGGTGCAGCGGGGCGCCCTTGGCGAAACCCTCGATGACCAGCGCCAGAAACGCGGTCATGGTGCGGAACGGGGAATGCATCTGGAAGCTGGCGTCGTGTTCAAGCTGCAGAAGGGCCAGATGATATGGAAAACCGCCGTGCTGGATGCGGAAGGTGGCGGCCAGGCGCCCGACCCGGTGCAGCGGCAAGAGCGCGAGGCGGCGCAGATACAAAAGGAACTCTTGTCCGACGGTCAGAGTGCGATGGGGGCGAAAGTTGCGATAGTCCCAGAAGCCGGTCAGCACGAACCAGTGGTACAAAGCGCCCCAGAACATATGCTCGCGCATGTCGCCCCAATGGCCGGGGGCGTCGGGCAGGTCCATGTCGAGGTGGGCGGTTGCGGCCTGCATGGCGGGCAGAGACATCTGCATCAGGCGGGAATGGCCATTGGCACCACCGCGTTCATAGGTGATCCAGTGCGGGCGCAGGTAGCCTTCCTCGAAGACATGCACCGTCAGGCCAAGGCTGCGGGCCTCGGCCACGGCCTGAGCGTGGAGCGGTCTGGTGTCGCCATAAAGGACGATGTCGGTGATGGATTTCTCGGCGACGATGGCGCGGAAAGTGGCGGGCCAATCCTGAGGCAGGCCTTTGTAGGGAATGTAACTGCGCAAGGATGGCCAGAAGGCGCGGTCGCCCCGGTTGAAGCCCACGCGCCAGACCTGAGCCCCCGCCGAGGCCAGCATCCGGCCCAGACGGTGAAAGAAGGGCCCGTGCGGCCCCTGCAGGAAAAGAAAGCGGTGGCCCTTGGCCAAGGTCTGCATGTCTGGCGTCATCCAGTCTCTTTTTGTGGCACCTTGTCCTTTGGGCGGTGGCACCGGCAAGCTTAAAGCGGAATAGCTTTCCAATTGCTGACCATCGCCGCCCGGCATGGCAAATCTGAGGCAAAGGTGGTGGTTGCGATAGAAAGATCAGGCCGCTAGGTTTTTGCGAAGGGAGGTGCTGGACATGCTTGGACATAACGGCGGCCCTTCGGTGGCAGAGGGCAAAGCGTGGCGGGTGCATTGCTGGAGGGTGGCGCGGGCGGCATTGCTGCCGACGCTGCCGATCGAAGTGCTGCGCACGCGGGTCAAACGCGCCAAGGATCTGGGGCTTGAGTACAAGACCTATGCCTCGGTCCGGGCCTCGACCGGGCATGATGTGGTGGCGTTCTTGTTCTCGTCCAATGCGCTGCGCGTCACGGCACTGAAACCTGTGCTGCCGCAGGCGCGGGCGAACAAGCTGGCGAGCCTTGAAGCCGGGCGTCTGGCGCTGGCGGTGGCGATGCCGCCTGCGCTGATCATGGCAGCCAATCCGGACCATCTGGACGAAGCCCATGCCGCGCCGCCGCCCTTCGCCTGCTTTGCCGAGGCCCGCATTGCTCTGCGGGCGGCTTTGGGGCGGACCCCGTCCGACCGGGTGATCCTGATTGGCGACACCGGGCTGGAGCGCGACTGGCTCGACCCCGGACGGCTGGCCGCCTATCTGACGGCCGAACGCTATTTCGGCGGCTGAAGGCCGAGTCTTTGAGCCGCACTGGCGGACGGGGTGGTTTTTCGCTATGGGAAAGGCAGCCCCAAGGAGGTGATCCCATGGCCAATTCCGACACTTATGTCCATCTGCCGCTGCCCAGCTTTGCCAAGCCGGTGCGCTTGCTGATCGTTTCGGCGGCGCAGGATGCGGTGATTTCCGCGAACCTCGTGGCGGGTGCAAAGGCGAAGGCGGCCAAGATCGGGGCCGAGGTCGAGGTGCTGGAGGTGCCCGGTGCTTTGGAAATCCCGCCCGCGCTGGCCTTGGCCGAACGGCTGGCGGAGTTCGACGGCTACGCGGCTTTGGGGCTGGTCATGGGCGCGGGCCCGGTTCAGTTGCAGATGGCGACCGAGGTCGGGCGGGCACTTATGGCGTTGAACCTTGCCGGCGCCTGTATTGGGCAGGCGGTCTTGCTGGCCGCCGATCGGGCGGACGCGGTGGCTTGGGCCGATCCGGCCGGGCAGGATAAAGGCGGGGAGGCCGTGGCTGCGGCCTTGCACCTGATCGCAATCTCGCGCAAATGGGCGGGCCAGACGAAAGGGATCGGGTTTCGCGCATGAATGCTGACAAAGTGACGGCTGACCAGAAGAAGGCCGACAAGAGGCAGATGAAATCGGCGTCGCGGCTTTATGCCGTGCAGGCGCTGTTTCAGATGGAAGCCTCGGGCCAGACGGTGGAAGCCGTGACGAAAGAATTCGAGACGCACCGGTTCGGCGCCATCTATGACGAGGATGAGATGGCCGAGGGCGACGTCGGCCATTTCCGCGCCGTGGTCGATCACGCGGTGAACCTGCAGGCCAAGATCGACCAGATGACCGACCGCGCCTTGGTGGCGAAATGGCCGATTGCGCGGATTGATCCGGTGTTACGGGCGCTCTTCCGCGCGGCGGGGGCGGAACTCGCTGCGATGCCGACACCGCCCCGGGTGGCGATCACGGAATATGTCGATGTGGCCAAGGCCTTCTTTCCGGATGGCAAGGAGCCGAAGTTCGTGAATGCCGTGCTGGACCACATGGCGCATGAGATCAAGCCGGAAGGGTTCTGACGCCTGACGCGTCGAGGACCCGGCAAGGCAGGGCGGTTGCTTTGCCTGCTGTGTTTTGATCTCATTTTAGGCAGGTCTCGGCGGAAACTGGCGTTGGGCGGGCGGCATCACAATTTATCCGCTTCCCTTGCATCTGCGACATGCTAGCCTCAGTTACAGAACATGGGATCCTGAGGAGGAATCATGCCTAAGCTTATCCGCCTGTACATCGTCAACGTGGCTTTCGGCTTTGCGCTGGCGGCGGCGTTTGTCGGCGCCTTGGTGGCCTTGGATGTGGCGGGGATCGGGCGGCTGGTGCTGCACTCGGATATGGGTCTGGTGGCGGCCTTGATGCTGTGGGTTTTTCACGGCGTTTTGTTTGCGGGCGTGCAGTTCGGGATCGCTGTCATGGGGCTGGCCGAAGATCACGGCCCGCGCGGCGGCACTCTTATCCCGATCCGCGTCGAGGCGACGGTTCAGCGGAAGCGCCGCTGATCTTTGGCGGCATGGGGTTTGGCCCGAGGTTTGCGCCTCGGGCTTTTTCATGTGCGCTGGGGAAGGTGGCGGGCCCGCAGCGGCCGTGGAGACGGTGTTTTCCCGAGAGCCAGAGGTCTCAGGTGGGCGCCAGGTAGCAGGACCAGGGTCCTGTCAGAGCCAGCTCCCATGCGTTTGCTTATCGGCCACTGGAAAAGTTGCCTCGCACGTGAAGAGCAGAACCCGCCAAGGCTTTAGATAGGCGCATGTGGCGGATTACGCAAGGCTTGCCTGATGTTCCTCTTTCGTTCAATATTGCGCCATGGATCAGAATACGCCCCTCGCTGCCGAGATATTGCCGACGCTGCCCGGTTTTCGCCTGGCCCGCGGCGTGGCACGGGCGTTGCGGGCGCTGGATTTCGTCACGGTCGAGGAAATGCTGCTGTCCAGCGGGCTCAGGGTTGATCTGATGGCGCTGGGGCCGAAGGGTGAGGTCTGGGTGATCGAATGCAAGTCGTGCCGGGCGGATTTCCGCGCGGATCAGAAGTGGCAGGGCTATCTGGAGTTCTGCGACCGCTTTTTCTGGGCGGTGGATGCGGATTTCCCGACCGAATTGCTGCCAGAGGGCACCGGGCTGATCCTTGCCGATGCCTATGATGCCGAGATTGTGCGGATGGGGGCGGAGGCTCCATTGGCCGGAGCGCGGCGCAAGGCGCTGCTGCACAAGTTTGCCCGTCATGCGGCGTCGCGGCTGCAGGTCTACCGCGATCCGGGCCTGTCCGCTTTGATTGGCTAGGTAGGGTGGGGTTGTAACCCCACCCTACGTCATTTCTTCCGGGGTGCGGGCTTGCTGCCCATGGCGCGGGCGGCTTCGGCGGCGGCGCGGAGCTCCTCGGCGATATCCAGCGCCTCGTCCGGCTCGAAATCCATCGGAATTTCGGTGCCGTCATCGGCCTCGATGTAGATGCGCACCATGCCCTGATCGGTCGGTCCGATCTGGATGTTGGCCGAAACATCGCTTTGCTTGTCGATCCCCATGGCGATCCCTTTCGTGCTTTGAAAGCGGTGTGGGCGCGCCGAGGGGCGCTGTCAAGTCGAGGCACTTTTCAGGCCGGTTCGAGGCTGAGGCCAATGCTATATCAAAAGATACAAGATTCTATCGGGACCCTGTCAAAAGATCACAGAAGATAGCCCAGACCTGCGCTATGTCCAGAATCGATCCCTGAAGAAAACTTGACTGAGCGGAATTATGCCTATTTTCTGACTGTGCGGATAAAGCAAGCAAGTGTCCGAATAACCGCCCAAAAATGGGCACGAATGAACGAGGGAAGTAAACATGAACTTCGAAACCGTACGCAAGACCATCGGAAGCATCACTGAACTGGGCATGGCGCTTCTGGCGCTGGCCATCGTCGCCTCGCTTCTGGTCGGCCCGACCAACATGTCCTTTCTGGGCGACGTCGTGGGCAATATCACCAATCTCGTCAAATCACTCGGAAGCGCTGGACTTGCTGGCTTGATTTCTTTGGGCGTCGTGCTCTGGCTGATCCAGAACAAGTGATCCGCTTGTGGTCTTGACGAAATAACACCGCCCCCGGCAGGAGAGAAGCAAATGGAAGCGATAGGCCACGTGACACGGCTGTTCTTGAAGATGATCGAGGCTGGCTTCGTGCTGGTTTTGTTGATCGTGCTTTTCTACGTCTTGCTAGGGGCGGATGCGGGACCTTACGTTGGCTCTGTCATCGGCAATCTTCATGTCCTGGTGGCCGCCGTTTCCCCGCAGGCCTTGGTGGGGGTGGCCGTGGCGTTGACGTTGGGCTGGCTCGCAAATCGACATCGGTAAAGCCCGAGGCAACCGGACAGCCAGCCGCCGCATCATGGCGAAATGATTTTCCGGGTTGACCCCTTCGTGCCAAGCCCCTAAAGCACGGCTCATCTGCGGTGCAAGACCGTGGTGATGATGTGCCGCTTTAGCTCAGTTGGTTAGAGCGCTAGATTGTGGATCTAGAGGTCTCCCGTTCAAGCCGGGAAAGCGGTACCATCAATCCCTATTATGCAAGATACTGACTGCGCACCGCGTTGGGGGCTATGCCGTAGGCCACTTTGAACTGGTGGTAGAATTGGCTGATTGAGGTGAAGCCCGAAGCCTCGGCCACCGAAGCAATCGCCAGCGAGCTTTCCACCAGCAGGGCCCGTGCCCGCATCAGGCGCATGCGCAGGACGAACTGCTTGAGCGGGATCTGCATGATGCGGGTGAACAATCCAAGCGCGTAATTCTCGTGCAGGCCGGTTACCGCCGTGATGTCGGCGTTCTTCAGCGGTTTGTCGAGGTTTTCCAGAACCAATCGTACCATGGCGATCACATGGCGGATGTGGACGGAACTCAGCGCCCGCTCTCCAACGGCATCGTTGCGGGGCTGGCGCAGGAAGTCGGGTTCCCCGATGAAGGCGCGGCGGAAGAGGGCGTTCATCTCCATCTTGAGCACTTCGGTGCGTTCGAAATCGCCGGAGCGGTAGTCGGCATACCAGCGGCGCACCATCTCTTCGGAACACAAAGCCTCTGGCAGCAGGACCATGCCGCCGCCCAGCAGGGCCACCTGCATCGGCATGATGTGGTTCATCATCAGAAAAGCGTCCAGCGGCAGGTAGATATTGGCCAGCTTGGGCGGTTCGTTGCCGGTCGGGATCACGGTGTGCAACCGATGCGGGATGCCAGCCCAGAAGATCGCCAGACGGTTGGGTGGCACCTCGACGGCTTCGCTGTCGACATCATAGCCCATCGCGTGATGCATGCAGAAGTTCGCCTCGACATGGCCGTGCCAGTGTGGGCGTTCCATCGTGGTGGGTTCGAAGATTCGCATCCCGAAGCGGCCGAAGGCGCGGTTGGTGGCGTAGAAGTGCCGCTCGTGCTTGGGCGCACCCTTGAGGCGATCGCTGTCGGCTTGGTCTTTCATCGGCGCTTGGGTCCAATCTGAGAAAGCCGGAATAGAATCTTGTAAAACGCTATTGTTGTAAAGCCCGATTGTCCGCAGAGTGTTGGCACCCGGGGAGGAATCAAACCGCTTTCGGGGCTGCGTCCAAATCGCAAACACTGGCCCCTTCGCGGGGGTCATCGGGAGGAGATAAACCATGAAAATCCAGCGCGTCGCTTTGGCGGCGCTTTTGCTGGGTGTGTCCGCTGTGGCGGTCCGTGCCGATGTTATGGCACCGACCACTCCGCCGGACGCGCCCAAGTTTGACGCTCAGGGCACCCCTGTTTTCGTCAACCGCTCCGACATTTACGAATACAAGGCTCTGCCGGCCTATAACGAGCCGGATTGGGTCAAGGCGTTTGAGACCGCCGGCAAGCTGCCGCCGCTGGCCGAGCGTCTGCCGAAAGAGCCGCTGGTCTACAAGACCGCGAACGAGCCTGATGGCACCGGCGTCTACGGCGACGTGATGCGCCACGTCATCGGCGGCCGTCCGGAAGGCTGGAACTTCTGGGCTGGCCAGTCCTACGGCTGGGGCGGCATCGATATCGGTCTGGTCGAGTGCCTGACCCGCACCGGTCCCTTGTTCGAAGTCAACTCCTCTGACCTGCAGCCGATGCCGAACCTGGCCAAGGCCTGGGAATGGTCGGAAGACGGCAAGACCCTGACCGTGCACCTGATCGAGGGTGCCAAGTGGTCGGACGGCGCGCCCTTCACCACCGCTGACACGGAATTCTACTACAACGACGTCGTGATGGACAAAGACGTGACACCGCTGATGGGCGCCTCGGAAGCGACCTATGCGAATGGCGTCTACAAGAACGTCGACGACTATACCTTCACGCTGACCTTCGACACCGCCTTCCCGGAATCGGTGCTGTACAACTTCGCCTACGGCAACTTCTGCCCCGGCCCGAGCCATATCCTGAAGCCCCAGCATCCGAAGTACGGCGGCAAGGACTATCAGTCGTTCCACGACGCTTTCCCGTCGGATTACATGAACTTCCCGGTCATGGGTGGCTGGGTCGTGGTCGAGCATCGTCCGGATGACGTGGTCGTGCTGCGCCGCAACCCCTACTACTGGAAAGTCGACGAAGCCGGCAACCA
>CANGHD010000152.1 GCA_947453525.1 Paracoccaceae bacterium
AAGAACCGCAAGGGCCACTACGCCTTCCTGAAGTCCAACGCTCCGTCGTCGGCCATTCAGGAAATGGAACGTTTGATGGGCCTGCATGACGACGTCATGCGCGTTCTGACCATCAAGGTTGATGCCCACGTCGAGGGCGCCTCGATCCAGATGCAAAAGCGTGACGAGCGTGATCGCGGTGACCGCCCCGAGGGTGGGTTCGGCGGCGGCGAGCGTCGTGAGCGTTCGTTCGGCGGCGATCGAGGCGACCGCGGTGATCGCGGCGGCTTCGGTGGCGACCGTGGCGGCGAGCGTTCGGGCGGCGGCGGATTCGGTGGCGGCGATCGCGATCGCTCTGCCCCGCCGCGTCGTTGATCTCAGGCATTAGGAAAGGACGCTAAATCATGGCGAACAAACCATTTTTCCGTCGCCGCAAGGTCTGCCCCTTCTCGGGCGACAATGCTCCGGCCATCGACTACAAAGATACGCGCTTGCTGCAACGCTACATCTCCGAGCGTGGCAAGATCGTGCCGTCCCGTATCACCGCTGTCTCGGCCAAGAAGCAACGCGAACTGGCAACTGCCATCAAGCGCGCCCGCTTCCTCGCCCTGCTGCCCTATGCCGTGAAGTGAGGGAATAGACATGCAAGTTATTCTCCTGCAACGCGTGGCCAAGCTGGGCCAAATGGGTGAAGTCGTGACCGTCAAGGACGGCTTCGCCCGCAACTTCCTGCTGCCGCAAGGCAAGGCTCTTCGCGCCTCGGCCGCGAACGTGAAGACGTTCGAGCTGAAGAAAGCCCAACTCGAAGTCCACAACCTCGAGACCAAGACCGAAGCCGAAGCCGTGGGCGCCAAGCTCGACGGCCAGATCTTCACCGTCATCCGTTCGGCTTCGGACGCTGGCGCGCTCTATGGCTCCGTCACCACCCGTGACGCGGCCGAGGCGGCCACCGATGCCGGCTTCACCGTTCTGCGCGGTCAGGTCACCCTTGATCGTCCGATCAAGGAACTGGGCATGCATACGGTCAGCGTCACGCTGCACCCGGAAGTCGTGATCAAGGTCAAGCTGAACGTCGCCCGTTCGATCGAAGAAGCCTCGCTGCAAGCGGCCGGCAAATCGATCCAGGAACTGGCTGCCGAAGCCGAAGCCGCAGCGGAATTCGAAATCGCCGAGCTTTTCGACGATATCGGTGCCGCCAACGACTTCGACCCGCGCGACGCCCGCTAAGGCCTCCAGAACTTTCAGAAACCGCGCGGGGCAACCTTGCGCGGTTTTTGTGTTCCTGAAGGACAAAGTTTGGCAACTGCAGCGAAGCTTGCTGTGAAGGGGCCGGACGCCGTTGATGTATCACGTTAGACTTTCATGACCAAATATTGCAATATATGACTTTATACGAAATGCAGCCGACCTTGGCGGTCCTGACAGGTCGGATTGCCCTGATCGATTGACGGGCAGCGGTGACCCGCACGGGATCGCTGGCCTCGGCAGGGATGATTGGATCTGCACTTGGCACGCGATCACAGGCTTCCGGGCGAAACGGCCGATGGTGCGGCGGGCATCGATGGGGAAGATGCCCCTCCCGCGGTCCGGCCTCTATGCGATCTTCCTGGGTCAAGGGGCATAGAGCGCACCCGATCTTCGGATCGTGGAACCGCGAGGTGCGAAAAGTGCCAAAGCATTCCAGACGGGGTCGCATTTGGGGCAGAAGGCCTGTTGGGCTGCGATAGCCTGCCGCGATGTCAAGCGCCGCAGCTTCCGCCAATCTTCGCGCCATCCTGTGCCTTTGCGCGGGGATTGCGGTATTTTCGGTGCAGGATCTGATCCTGAAACTGCTGTCTGGCGACTATCCTTTGTCCGAAGCGATGGTGCTGCGCTCGCTGACCGCGATCCCCTTCATGCTGGCGATTGCCTGGTGGTTCGACGGCAGTCTGGCCAGTCTGGTCAGCCGCAGCTGGCCGGCGATGCTGACGCGCGGGGTGCTGAACTTTCTCGCCTATACCGCCTATTATCTGGCGCTGGCCGCCCTGCCGATGGCCACCACGGTGGCACTGTATTTCACCGCCCCGCTCATCATCGTCATCCTCTCGGTGGTAATGCTGAAAGAGCGGGTCTCGGCCCGACGCTGGCTGGCGGTCGGCGTTGGCTTTGGCGGTGTTCTGATCATGGTCCGCCCGGGCGGCGCGCTGTTCGACTGGGCCGCCGTGCTGCCGATCTTCTGCGGCTTTGCCTACGCGCTATCGATGATCATGGCGCGGACCATGGGCGCCAGGGACAGTGCCGCCGCCATGGCTTTCTGGGGCAACAACGCCTTCCTGCTGTGCGGGCTGGCCCTGTCGGCGGTCTATGGCAGCGGCCACCATGCTGCGGCGTTCCACCCGAGCCTGGCCTTTCTGACCCGCGGTTGGGCCTCTCCCACCGCCTTCGACGCCGTCCTGATGTGCGCTTGCGGGCTGATCGCGGCGGTCGGCCTGACCTTGCTGACACAAGCCTACCGGATAGGCCTTTCCTCGGTCGTGGCCCCGTTCGAGTTTTCCTTCGCCTTCTGGGGCATCCTGTGGGGCTGGCTGTTCTGGGGTCAGTTGCCCGATGGTCTGGGCTGGCTTGGCATCGTCATCATCATCGCGGCGGGCATCTACGTGCTGCGCGCCGAAGGGGTGGCGGGCGAAAGTCCGGCAAGGGTCACAGGCGAGGCCTGACCCGGTCGTTTGGGGTGGTTGGCAAAGAAGTCGATCAACCCGCCCACGGTTTGCCTGCGGTGCCGGTGCGGGTTCGCCGCAAAGGCCTCGGCGCTGTCGACCAGCCCCAAAGGGTCCTTCAACCCGTTGAACAGGGCCTCGTCCAGATCATCCGGGTCGATCTTCAGGTCGCGCACCAGGTCGTCATAGGGGCGCAGCGCCACGTCCGCTGCATCAAGGCCCGACAATGACCGGATCGCCGTGTAGACCATCCAGACCAGCCTGCGGTCATAGTCCGGACGGTTGAGACGGTCGAGGAAGCTCTCGAAACTCTCCCCCACACGATCGGCTTTCAACTTGGCGAGACCCGCGGCTCTGGTCCGGTAGGTGGCGTAAAGGGACACACCCAAATAGCCCAGATATGCCACCAAAAGGCCCCAACCGGGCCAACCATACCACATCGTCACGCCACTGAACGTGACGACCAAACTGGCGGCAAGTAGGTTCAGGCTGCGCTTCATCATGGCGCAAGTATTCCGCGCAAAACGGGCTGACGAAAAGAGAAATTCCGCAGATCGCGCGAAACTGTCGCCCTGCGGCCACGTCAGTCGCGTGCGGCGACCGCCTCTGCCGCCCGCGCCAGTTCAGCGTCAAAGGCCGGGCGCGCCACGTCGGCGGCGGCTGGCAGGCCCGCCACCACGTCGGCCGACCAGCGCAGGTACTCGCGCTGGCGGTCCAACGTCCAATCCTCGGCTGGACTGTCGGCCACGGCGCGGATGTTGGAGATCTTGTCGCAGATCTTCACCAGCGCCCCGCCGGGTGATTTCTTCGGCGCATTGTCCACCTGCATCCGTTTGCGAAGCGTCCTGTCAAGGTCCTTGTCATCGGTCACCTCGGCCACGATCTGCGCCACCACGGGGCCGAAGCGCAGGGCAATCTCGGCGGCAGACACGTCGCAATCTTCCACAGTATCGTGCAGCCAGGCGGCGGCCACCACCTCCGCCGCCCCACCAAAGCCCACGACCAGCCCGGCCACCTCGGCCAGATGCGCCTCATAGGGTTCGCGGGCCTCACCTTTGCGAAATTGCCCAGCATGTTTTGCCCTGGCGAATGCGCGGGCGCTCCTCACAAGGTCCATATCGTTCTTTTCCAGCATGTCAGCCCCGCAGGATGCAGGGTCGAGGTCTGGCCATTTTGAAGGGGAATCGAAGCCTTTGCCTCGGAACCAGTCGAATACGGTTTCGGAAAGATGGAAATATTGAAAAAAGGGCCGCGACACACGGTCGCAGCCCCCTGATTTTCGCCGAAGGGTCGAGATTACATCTCGTCGAGCGCTTCCACCAGCTTCTGCAGGTCGTCCTTGGTGACTTCCTTGTCGGTGATCTTGGCCGAAGCCACGATGTGATCGACCACCTTGTCCTCGAAGATCGGCGCGCGCAGCTGTTGCTGAACCTGCTGGTTCTTCTGGACGAACTCGAAGTAAGCGCGTTCCTGACCCGGGTATTGACGTGCGGCGTTCAGGACGGCTTGCGTCATTTCCTGATCGGTCACGGTGACTTCAGCCTTGCGGCCCACCTCGGCCAGAAGCAGTCCCAAACGCACGCGACGCTCGGCCAGCACTTTATGCTCTTCGGTCGTCTCGATGGCGGCATGGTTGTGGCCATGATCCTGCGGGTTTTCTTCGTGCCAGAGCTGGTGGGCAATTTGCCCGGCTTCGGCATCGACCAGCGAGGCCGGCAGGTCGAACTTCACCAGCGCGTCCAGTTGGTCCAGCAACGAACGCTTCATCACGGCGCGGGCCGCGCCCTTGTACTCGGCTTCGAGGCGGTCGGCGATCTGGCCCTTCAGGGCGTCCATATCCTCGGCACCGTATTTCTTGGCCAATTCGTCGTTCAGTTCAGCCGGAACAGCGCTCTTCACGGCTTTGATGGTGCACGCAAAGACTGCGTCCTTGCCGGCCAGATGGGCCGCACCGTATTCTGCCGGGAAGGTCACCTTGACCGACACGTCGTCGCCCGCCGCAGTGCCGACCAGTTGCGCCTCAAATCCCGGAATGAAGGAGTTGGAGCCCAGAACCAGAGGATAATCCTCGCCCGAGCCACCATCGAAGGCCACACCATCGACCGATCCCTTGAAATCGATCGTGACCTGATCGCCATCTTCGGCCTTGGCACCGGCGTCGCGGTCGTCGAACGACTGCGCGGAGGAGGCCAGATTGGCCAGCGCTTCGGCAACAGCGGCCGCGTCGGCCTTGACGGTCAGACGGTCCAGCGTGATGGCCGAGGCGTCAACGTCCGGGATCGGCGGCAGGGCTTCGTAGGTCACTTCGACCATGACATCCTGACCTTCCTTCCAAGCCTCGCCGCCCACCATCTTGACGTCGGGCTGCAGGGCCGGACGGTCGCCGGTCGCTTCGAAGTGGTCCTTCAGCGCGGCGTCGATGGCTTCTTGCATCGCATCGCCAAGGATACGCTGGCCGAATTGCTTCTTCAGGATTGCCAGCGGGACCTTGCCCTTGCGGAAGCCCTTGATCTCCACGTCGGGCTGCGCCTTGACGAGTTCCTCATGCACTTTGGCATCAAGCTCGGCGGCCGTCACCGTGATGGTGTAGCCGCGCTTCAAGCCGTCTTTCAGGGTCTCGGTGACCTGCATTCTTTTGTCCTTCTCATCCCTTTTCGGGGCTCATCCCAATCTGGTGCGGGTGAAGGGACTTGAACCCCCACGCCTCGCGGCGCCAGAACCTAAATCTGGTGCGTCTGCCAGTTTCGCCACACCCGCAATCAGCCAAGGCGAAACCGTTCCCGCAAAAGGGGTACGGCGCGTTCTCGGCAAAATCCGCGTCCTTCTAACAAAGGCTGCGGCGGGATGCGAGGGGAAAATGGTGCGGCGGCGGCGTTGCGGGAGTTGTGGCGCTTTGCCTTGATTTTCCGCCGTTCGGGCGCGAGCTTAACCTGATCTTGCCATATTCGCCGACATAACTGCCGCCACAACCCCGCAAGTCCCTTGAGGAGGAGAGCCGGTGATGGCCACGATCCGTCTGACAGAGGCGCGTTTGAGCGCAACTGGTGCGGTGCCTTTCCGCTTGGACCCCGGGATGGCCATTGAAGGCATGTTGGTCGGGACCACGGTGCGAACGCTGGAAGGGTCGTTTCCGGTGGAATATCTCTCGGTCGGAGACCGGGTGGTCACCCGTGGCGGAGCAAGCCGCCTGACCGGGATCGAGATCACCGTTGTCCGGAATGCCCGTGTCGTTCGGATTGCCGCGGACACGCCGGGCCTCGAGACCCCGCAGGACACGGTGACCGTGGCCGCGGCCCAGACCGTGCTTCTGCATGGCTGGCGCGCGAAAGCCGTGTCTGGCACGGACCAGGCCCTCGTGGCCGCAGGCCGGCTATGCGACGGCCGATACATCACGGCCGAGACCTTGGGCGAGGCACGCTTGTTCAAGTTGACCTTCACAGAAGCTGCCGTGATCTATGCCGGTGGGCTGCTTTTGGCCTGCGAGCGGACCAAGATCTGCGCCTAGGGCGGCCGCAGGTCTGACGCCCGCGATCAGACCCCTTCGACAGAAGCGGGGGTTTCACACCCCCGCCGCTCGTGGGATATTTGACCCAAAATAAAGGAGGGGGGAGAGACATTTACATCGCGATTTTCGGCGCTGCGTTCCGATGGCAGATCTGTCTAGAGAGCCAAGTGACGGAAGACCTTCGGCAATTCATCGGCCAAGTCCTCGGCGATCAGGCCGGGGCCGAAGCTGCGGGCTGCCTCGACATGCAGCCAGGCACCGGTCTCGGCGGCCTGTTGCGGGGTGAAGCCTCGGGCGAGGAGGCCGGTAATGAAGCCTGCGAGGACATCGCCGGAGCCCGCCGTGGCGAGCCAGGGGGCGGCGCGATCATAGGCGGCGGAGTTGATGGCGCAGGTGCCGTCGGGGGAGGCTATGACGGTGTCGGGGCCTTTGAAGAGCACCGTGCAGTTGGCGCGGGCGGCGGCCTCACGCGTCGCGTCGACTTTGGAATAGGCGGGGCCGTGGGTGGCCGGGGCCTCCAATTTGGCGGCGATCTCGGGGAAGAGGCGGGCGAACTCGCCGCCGTGGGGGGTTAGGACGCACTGGGGGTGCAGGCTTGCAAAGAGCGACGCATCCCGGGCGATCAAGGTCAGCGCATCGGCATCCAGCACTGTAGGTCGGGGTTTTACCCCGACTTGGCCGACAAGTGCCGCGCGGACAAGTTCAGAAGCCCGCCCGTCCAGCCCCAGCCCCGGCCCGAGGCAGAGAGCGTTGATGCGGATGTCCGACAGAATTGCCGCCAACCCTGCACCATCCGCGACGGTTTTCAGCATGATGGCATCCAGCCGGGCGGCGTTTTCGGCGAGAGCTTCAGGCGGGCAGGCGAGCGTCACGAGCCCCGCACCGATCCGCAGGGCGCCTCGGGAGGTGAGCCGGGCTGCACCGCCGTGGCCGGCAGGACCGGAGAGGATCAGGGCGTGGCCATAAGAGAATTTGTGGCCGTTGATCTTCCCTATGGCCAAGCGGTGCGGCGGTTCAACCGTGTTGAGCCTCGGGTTTCGGTGGCCAAGGCCAATGTCGACCACACAGAGCTTACCGCACATGCGCGGCCCCTCTGCCAGCAGGTGCCCCGGCTTCAGGCTGTGAAACGTAACTGTCAGAAGCGCCACGAAGGCGTGGAACCGTGGATCATCCGCAATCTCATCATAGAAAGTCGGATCCGCCGTATCGTCTAGACGCAATATCTTGCCACTGTCAGCACAGACCCCCGTCGGCATGTCGATGGCAACGCCGTAAGTCGTTGGCCCGCCGTCCATCCAGAGGTCATCCAGATTTACCATCAGCATGATCAGGTCGTTGTCTCCCTTCGCATGGATGGGACGGCTTAGCCCGGTCCCGAAAAGCGCTTCGACAACGAGAAGTGGGCTTTTCTTGTCGGCCTTAGCAAAGTCGAGAATCCGCTTCTCAGTCTGAAGGCCTTCCAGATCAAATGGCACGTGCACATGTTCAACCTCTGCCATCTCCGACCAGCGATCATAGTTCACTCGCGCGTCCGGCGGCAACTTTTCTGGATTGCCGTAAAGGCAGACCAAAACCTCCCAGCCCCACTCCTTCAGCAGCCGTGCCACGACAAATCCATCGCCGCCGTTGTTGCCCGGACCGCAGAGGACAACCGCGCGGAATGAGCCAGCGCGCAGTTCGGGCCACTCGGAAAACACCGCCTCGACCACACCTTTCCCGGCCCGTTCCATCAGGTCCAGCCCGGTCACCTCACCGGAAGCGATGGCTGCGGCCTCAATGGCGCGCATTTGGGCGGCGGTCAGCAGTTCGGTCATTTTTCACGCTTTCCTATTCGCAACATGCATACTATTTAATCAATTACGCACATTATTTAGACGACACCGCCAGATTTCCGCGCTCCGTCGCCGCAGTCCGTCCCTTGTCAATTGTCCCTGCAAGCAGGAAGTGGTCAGACGGCACAAGACCGCGAAACGACGAAGCTACCACGCCCTTGGGGGGAGTCGCATGAAGAAGATTGAGGCCATCATCAAGCCCTTCAAACTCGATGAAGTCAAAGAGGCGCTGCAAGAGGCTGGCATTCAGGGGCTGTCCGTCACCGAGGTCAAGGGTTTTGGCCGTCAGAAAGGCCACACGGAACTGTACCGCGGCGCGGAATATGTCGTCGATTTCCTGCCCAAGGTGAAGATCGAAGTGGTGCTGCCGGACGATCTGGTGGATGCAGCGATTGCCGCGATCATCTCGGCGGCGCGCACCGACAAGATTGGCGACGGCAAGATTTTCGTGTCCGCCGTCGAACAGGCGATCCGGATCCGCACCGGCGAATCTGGCGATGACGCCATCTGAAATCTTCCGAATATCCGGACCATCACAGGACCGGCCTCTGAACCACCCTAAACCTCAACCCCGAAAGGCAGCATGATGAGCGCAGTTGCAAAAGCTCTGAAACTGATCAAGGACGAAGACGTCGAATACGTCGACATCCGCTTTACCGACCCCAAGGGCAAGCTGCAGCACGTGACGCTGGTGGCCGACCTCGTGGACGAAGACTTCTTTGAGGAAGGCTTCATGTTTGACGGCTCCTCGATTGCCGGCTGGAAGTCGATCGACCAGTCCGACATGAAGCTGATGCCCGACGCGTCCTCGGTCTACATGGACCCCTTCTACGCCGAAAAGACGCTTTGCGTGCATTGCAAC
>CANGHD010000153.1 GCA_947453525.1 Paracoccaceae bacterium
CCAAGCTGGAAAGCCAGTTCACGCGCCTGAAACTCAGACAAGCCCACGGCCGGGTCAATCGTCATGCGGCGCAACGAGGTTGGGTCGTTGTCGGCCAGATCCTCGATCTCCATCCCGCCGTGGGCGGAGGCCACGATCATGATCCGCTCGGATTTCCGGTCCAGCACGAAGCCGAGGTACAGTTCCTGCGCAATGTCGGATGCGCCTTCCACCCAGACGCGGTATACGCCCTTGCCATTGGCATCGGTCTGTTTGGTGACAAGCTGCTTGCCGAACAGAGTGGCCGCAAAGGCATGCACCTCATCCGGCGTCTTGCACAGCTTCACGCCGCCAGCAGCTCCACGCCCACCGGAGTGGATCTGCGCCTTGACGACCCAGGCGTTGCCGCCCAGTTCGCGCGCCCTGTAGCCTGCCTGTTCCGGGCTATACGCGAGCCCGCCGCGCGGCACCGGCACGCCGAAGCGGGCGAGGATTTCCTTGGCCTGATATTCGTGAATGTCCATCTGTCCCTCCCCCTATTTCGCGGCGATTGCGTCGGCCAGAACCAGCACGTTCATCGCCATCCGTTCAGACGCCGCATCGATCATGCGGCCATCCAGTTGTGCTGCCCCTTTGCCCTGCGCTTCCGCCTTGCGCAGTTCCTCGATGATGCGGCGCGCGCGGGTCACCTCGGCTTCCGGCGGCGAGAAGACCTCGTTGGCCAGTGCGATCTGCGAAGGATGGATCGCCCATTTCCCCTCACAGCCCAAAGCAGCAGCCCGGCGGGCGCCATCCTTGTAGCCCTCCGGATCGCTGAAATCGCCGAACGGGCCGTCGATCGCCCGAAGGCCATAAGCACGGCAGGCCACCACCATCCGGCTGATCGAGGCGTGCCACTGATCGCCCGGATAATGCGGGTTCAGCCCGCCGATGTTCGTCGTCCGTGCCCGCATCGAAGCAGCAAAGTCTGCAACGCCGAAGTGCAAAGCCTCCAGCCGACCACCGAACTGGGCGATGGCTTCAACGTTGGCCATGCCGAGGGCGGTTTCGATCAAAGCCTCAAGACCCACACGGGTGGTGAAGCCCTTGGCTTGTTCGATCTGGTTGACCATGGCTTCCACCATGTACAGGTCACCCGTCACGCCGACCTTGGGCACCAGAAGGGTGTCGACCTTGTCACCGGCCTGCTCCATCACATCCACCACGTCGCGGTACATGTAGTGGGTGTCGAGCCCGTTGATCCGCACCGAAACCGTCTTGCCCTTGGCGCGCCAGTCGATGTCATTGAGCGCCTGAATGGCGTTCTTGCGGGCCTGTACCTTTTCCGAGGGTGCAATGGCATCCTCCAGATCCAGAAAGACGTAATCCGTCGGACCATCCGCCGCCTTGTCGATCATCGCAGGGTTCGATGCCGGAACCGCCAGTTCCGAGCGTTGCAGGCGCGCCTTGCGCATGGGGTGAAGCGTGTGGCTCATCTTGAAGTCCTTTTATTCAGCGGCAATCTGGGCGGCTTGGATAGGGGTTTGGGCATAGACGGCCTGCGCCGCAGCAACGCCCGAACCGAATTGAATCGTGGCCCCCGCCGCAGCGAGGCACAGTTCGGCAAGGGCGATAGCTGTCAGGCACATGCCCTCGTTGCTGTCACCGATATGGCCGATGCGGAACACCTTGCCCGCCAGCGGCCCAAGGCCCGAGCCGAACGAGGCGTTGTAGCGGTCATAGCCGATACGGATCACGTCGCGGGCATCGACACCCTCGGGCGTGCGGATCGCGGTGACGGTGTCGGAATAGAGCGACGGGCTTTCCGCACAAACCTCCAGCCCCCAGGCCTTCACAGCCGCGCGGACACCGGCGGCCAAGCGACGGTGACGGGCGATGACGTTTTCCGGACCTTCCTCGGCAATCCGGGCCAAAGCGGCGCGCAGGCCGTGCAGGAGTTGAACAGGGGGTGTATAGGGGTAATAGCCGGTCTCATTATTCTTGATCTGGTCGGAGAATTCAAAATAGGCCCGACGCATCGTCGCCGTCTCTGACGCTTTCAGCGCCTTAGGGCTGACGCCCAAGATTCCCAGACCGGGGGGAAGCATCAGCCCCTTCTGGCTGCCCGTCACGGCCAAATCGACGCCCCATGCGTCCATCTCGAACGGCAGGCAACCGATGGAGGACACGCCATCGACGAACAGCAACGCCTCGTGGAACGCCTCATCGATCACCCGACGGACGGCGGCGATATCCGATGTGACGCCGGTCGCGGTTTCATTGTGCGTCACGAAAACCGCCTTGATCTCGCCCTTGCGGTCGGCTCCCAGCAGCCTTGCAAATTCACTGACCGGCGCGCCTGCACCCCAAGGCAAATCGATCAGATCAACGTTCAGTCCCAGCCGCTGCGCCATCTGCGCCCAGAGGACCGAGAACTGGCCATGCCGCGCCATCAGCACGCGGTCGCCCGGGTTCAGCGTGTTGGTGATCGCGGCCTCCCACGCGCCGGTGCCTGAGCCGGGGAACAAGAGCACATGGCCATCCTTGGTGCGGAACAGCGACTTCAGGTCGCGGAACATGCCCACATTCGGCGCACCGAAGTCATGGGCGCGGTGATCCTGCATTGGCACGTTCATCGCCTGACGGACGCTTTCGGGAACGTTGGTCGGGCCGGGAATGAACAGGTGATTGATGCCAGTACGCATGGGGTCCTCCGGTTTGCTTGGGCCCCCTTTCGCACCGCCGTAGATTTATGCAAAATGAAAACAGGTTGCGCTGTGAATGCGAAAGTTTACAGAATTTCAGAAATGTAATATTGTAAACACGACAAATCACTCAATGTGTGCGACGGTATGCAAAAGACCTTCATCGGCCCCCATCTGCGGCGTCTGCGACTGGAGCGGGGCGAGACCCAAGGCGCAATGGCAAAGGTGCTTGGGATCAGCCCATCTTACGTCAACCTGCTGGAAAATAACGAAAGATCAGTTTCTGTTCAGGTTCTGCTGCGGGTGTTTGAGGCTTACGGCGTTGACTGGCGTGACATTGCCGAGGAAGACGGCACGGCCCAACTTGCCGACCTTCGAGCGGTGATACAGGGGCCCTTGTTCACTCAGACACGCCCGGACCTGCCGCAATTGCGGGCGGCCTTGGTGCATGCTCCGGGTCTGGTGCAAAGCTTCATGACACTTTATCGCAGCTATCAAGTGGTGTCGGACCAGCTTTTGTCCCTGACGGAAAGCGGCGGGCCGCAGTTGACGGCTTCTCCGGAAGCCGCCGTGCATGACATCTTCCGCCGCAACCGGAATCATTTCCGAGAACTGGAGGAAGCGGCCGGGTTGTTCTGGCCGGAAGCAGTTGACCGCGACGAGCTTTATGTCGCCCTGAAACGCCGCCTGCGCGATACGCTCGGCGTCAACGTTCGTCTTTGTCGGGTCGAGGACCTGCCCGGCGCCCTGCGCCAGTACGACGAAAGCCGCCGGGAAATTCTGCTGTCAGAGGCGCTGGATCACCCGAACCGGACCTTCCAACTGGTCCACATGGCTGGCCTTCTGGAACAGCGCGCCCTGTTGGACGCCCTGATCCAGCGCAGCGGCATCACGGACCCGCGTGGCGTGGCACGGTTGCGGGTGGAACTGGCGAACTACTTCGCTGCAGCCGTGTTGATGCCCTACGCGGCATTTCTGGCCGAGGCGAAGGCGTCGAAATACGACTTCGACCATATCGCCACGCGCTTCGGTGTCAGCTTCGAGCAGGCCTGCCACCGCGCCACCACCTTGCAGCGCGAAGGCGCTCAGGGTGTCCCTTTCTTCTTCCTGCGCATCGACAAGGGCGGCAATGTAACCAAGCGCTTCAACGCGTCAGACTTCCACCTTGCCGAATACGGCGGCGCCTGTCCCCGGCTGGACGTGCACACCAGCTTCCGCACCCCCGGCCGCATCATGCCCCAGTTCGTGGAGATGCCCGACCGCAGCCAGTTCTTCGTCTTCTCGCGCACCGTCGACCGACCGACATGGGAGCGGCACGCGCAGGACAACCGTCTCGCCGTGGCGATGGGCTGCGCCATCCAGTATGCGCCAGAGATCGGATATGCCGAAAGCTTCTCGATGTCAGACGCCCGCATGACCCAGATCGGCATCAACTGCCGCATCTGCCCGCGCGCCAGTTGCGACCAACGCGCTCATCAGGCGGCGATCCTGACCCAGCCGGTGGATGAACTCCGCCGAGGCGTCACGCGCTATGATGTTTAGCTGAAGAACCCGGGACCTGCACGACCCAGAAGGTCGGCGGCTAAAGTGCGGCCAATCTCGGCGGCATCGGCAATCGGGCCTCTCAGATTGCCCGCGATCACCTTGGAGCCATCAGGGCGCAGGATTTCCCCGCGCAGCCAAAGGCCATCGCCCTCCAGCACCGCAAGCCCGGCAATCGGCGTCTCGCAGGAGCCGTCAAGATGGGCTAGGAACGACCGCTCGGCCGCCAGTCGCTGGCCGGTCGGTGTGTGATGGATGGCGGCCAGCATCGCCTCGGCCCGAGGGTCGGCGAGGCGGCGCTCGATCCCGATAGCTCCCTGTGCCACGGCGGGAAGCATTTCATCCACGGCTATCGCAGACCGTGCCGCGTGGGCCATGCCCAGACGGTTCAGCCCCGCCATCGCAAGGAACGTCGCCAGCGCCACGTTGTCTTCAAGCTTCTTCATGCGGGTCTGAACGTTGCCGCGAAACTCAACCAACTTCAGGTCAGGCCGCCGGTGCGCCAGTTGCGCCCGGCGTCGCAGGCTGGAGGAGCCGACGACTGCCCCTTGCGGCAAGTCCATCAGTGCAGGAACCGTGGGTGAGACGAAGCCATCGCGCACGTCTTCGCGCGGCAGGTAGCAGTCCAGCAGCAGACCTTCGGGCTGGATCGTCGGCATATCTTTCATCGAATGCACTGCTATGTCGATGCCGCCTGCCAGCAAGGCCTCTTCGATTTCGCGGGTGAACAGCCCCTTGCCGCCGATTTCCTTCAGCGCCTTGTCGAGGATCTGGTCACCGGTGACCTTGATCACCACCACCTCGAACGCCTCAATCGGCAGGGCAAACGCCTCCATCAGACTGCGGCGGACCTCATGCGCCTGCCAAAGGGCAAGCGGAGATCCACGGGTGCCGATCTTGAAGGGTTGGGCGGGGCTGGGAAGCGCGTGTGTCATGGCTTAGGCATAACGCTGTCAATCTGCCCTGACAACTGGCACAAGACGGTGAAATCATCCTATGCTGTCAAAGACCCACTTCGATACGGAGCCTGCCATGACCCAGAAAACCCTCCTGCGCGCTTTGGCGGGCGAGACCCTTCCCACTCCGCCGATCTGGATGATGCGGCAAGCCGGGCGTTACCTGCCGGAATACCGCGCCACGCGGGCGCAAGCGGGGGATTTCCTGTCGCTGTGCTATAACTCGGACCTCGCCGCCGAGGTGACGCTGCAACCGATCCGCCGCTATGGCTTTGACGCGGCGATCCTGTTCGCAGATATCCTGCTGCTGCCGCAGGCCTTGGGGGCCGACCTGTGGTTTGAAACCGGCGAGGGTCCGCGTCTGTCGACGATCACCACGATGGCTGGCGTGCAGGCCTTGAAGCCGAAGGGCGACATCCACGAAAAGCTCGCGCCAATCTACGAAACCGTCCGGATTCTGGCGCGAGAACTGCCGAAAGAGACGGCGCTGATCGGTTTTGCCGGAGCGCCTTGGACCGTGGCGACCTATATGATCGCCGGGCGGGGCAGCAAGGATCAGGGGGCTGCGCATGCGCTGAAGGCGGCGGATCGTGCGACCTTCTCGGCGTTGATCGATGTCATAACTGAAGCCACCATCGAATATCTGTCGATGCAGGTTTTGGCAGGGGCCGAAGTGGTGAAGCTGTTTGACAGCTGGGCGGGCAGCCTGAAGGGTCAGGATTTCACCGATTTCGCGGTTAAGCCCGCCGCGCGGATCTTCCAAGCCCTCAAGGCCCGTCATCCCGGCCTGCCCATCATCGCCTTCCCGCGTGAGGCGGGTGAGGGCTATGTCGGCTTTGCGGCAGCGACGGGGGCCGATTGCGTGGCGATTGACAACTCGGTCAGTCCGGAATGGGCGGCAGAGAAGGTGCAGGTTTCGGGCTGCGTTCAGGGCAACCTTGCGCCCGAACATATGGTGACAGGTGGCGAGGCTTTGGTGCGTGAAACCAAGCGCGTCGTGCAAGCCTTCAAGAACGGGCCGCATATCTTCAACCTTGGCCACGGCATCACGCCAGATGCCAACCCCGACAATGTGGCGCTGATGATCGAGACGGTTCGCGCGGGCTAACGCAGCGCAAGGCCGCTGAATTTCAAGCAGGGTAACCGTGCAGCGGCGCACAGCCGACAGGCTGATTGCGCTGTTGCGGCGGCTGGCGAACTCATCATCCTGCGGCCAGCGAATCTCCCATAAGGAAACGACATGGCTCATATCTCTGTCTTCGAACCCTACACGATGGGCTCGCACCACTTGGCCAACCGGTTCGTCATGAACCCGATGACCCGCTGCCGCGCCGATGCGGATGCCGTTCCAACGGCAATCATGGCGGACTACTACGGCCAGCGCGCCACGGCAGGGCTGATCGTGACGGAAGGCACGGCACCTTCAGCCAACGGTCGCGGCTATACTCGCCAGCCGGGGCTGTGGAACGATGCGCAGGTCGCGGCGTGGACACCGGTGACGGCTGCCGTTCATTCCAAGGGCGGCGTGATCTTCGCGCAGTTGATGCACACCGGGCGCGTCAGCCACAAGGCCAACATGGAAGCCTCGGCCCGGATCGTGGCGCCGTCGCCCGTTGCCTTGGCTGGCCAGATGTACACCGATGCTGCCGGCATGCAGGATTACCCGGTGCCAGAAGAAATGACCGCCGCCGATATCGCCGCAGCCCGGGACGAGTTCGTGAATGCCTCGAGGAACGCCGTCGCGGCAGGCTTTGATGGTGTGGAACTCCACTCCGCCAACGGCTACCTTCTGGAACAGTTCCTGTCCCCGCACACAAACCAGCGCACCGACTCGTACGGTGGTTCGGTCGAGAATCGCATTCGCTTCGTGGTAGAGGTCGCGCAGGCCGTCGTTGCCGCGATTGGTGGCGACAAGGTCGGCATCAGGATTTCGCCCTATGGCATGGCCTCGGGCATGACGCCCTATCCGGAAGTGGACGAAACCTATCTGGCGCTGGCCGAGGCTTTGGCGGATGCGGGTCTGGTCTATCTGCACGTGGCCAACCACGCCGCCATGGGCAACCCGGCGATCCCGGCGGATTTCCTGAAAGCCCTGCACGCCGCTTGGCCGCGCACCTTCTTCCTTGGTGGCAGCTTTGATCTGACCTCGGGTCAGGCCGCTTTGGATGCCGGTGAGACCGATCTGGTCGGCATCGGCCGGGCTTTCATCGCCAACCCCGATCTGGTGGCGCGCCTGAAGAATGGCATCGCGCTGGCGGCTCCAAACTTCGATCTGTTCTACACGCCCGGCGCCACGGGCTATTCCGACTACGCCGCCGCCTGATCTGAGAACGCTTGATTACGGAACGGCCGCAGGCAGACCTGCGGCCGTTTTAGACATTGCCGACAGCGTCGCGCAGATTGGCCTCGGCGTTGTCGAGGATCGCCGTCATCGCCTCCACCGCCGCCTTTTCCTCCCGGGCGCTGACATGGCGCAGGATCAGGGCATGGGTCTGGCACAGGTTCTCCATCGTCTGCCCCGCCAACCTTTGGCCGCGGTGCGAGGTCGCAAAAGCCTCCAGCAGCGAGGATTCCATCGCTTCGAACAGATAGGTCAGCACGCGGTTGCCGCCTGACAAGGCAAGGGCCTCGTGGAACCGCACATCGGCCCTGTGGAACTCCTGCTCGGCCTCGGGGCCTGCAGCTCCCGCGTCGATCACGGCGGCGGCGGCGCGCATGGCCGACAAGGCACCCTCGACCGCCGCAAGCCCCGCCCGGCTGGCATGCCGCGTGGCAAGGATCACCGACTGAATTTCCAACGACCGGCGGACCTGCAGCAGGTCGAACAGGCTTTTCGGATCCGACTTGAGGAGCGAGGTCAGGAAGGCCCCGAACATGGCCCCATCCGGCTGGGTCACCACAGCCCGCTTGCCGCGCGCGATGGCCACCAGCCCGCGGCCCGAGAGAATCTTCAGCGCCTCACGGATCGTGATGCGGCTGACGCCGAAATCGGCGGCCATCTCGGCTTCAGACGGCAGTTGCGCGCCGGGACGGTAAATCGTCAGCAGGCGCTGGCCCAGCCCATCGGCCACCGAGGCGGCGGCAGACACAGTGGGGCGGTCAGAGGCGGCAGCGAGTCGGGACATTCGTGGAGGGTATATGATAGGTTTCTGAAGGTAAACCTGTTTGCCGCACTGCAGTTGCAGCAATTTCCCTCCAAATCGCCGCGTTGCGGCAGCAGTATCCGCAAAAAACCCCGATCTTGGCCTCATCTAGGTCAATCGGGGAATCCGACTTTACAAACTTATATGCTTCCCCTAGCTTCTATCTGCACGCCAAATGCGCCTAACAGCATGTGCGGGTTATTTCCAAATGGGAGGATGCCATGAAACTCAACACCTCGCTGAACCGTGCAATCGCAGGTTCCGCTCTTGTCCTGTCCTTGATGGCCTCAACGGCCATGGCAGGCGATCCGACGCCGAAGTGGTGCTCGGGTGTGACGATTGCCGCCTTCCCGGGTGGCCCGCAGGGCGGCGTGTTCGCCAACAACGTCTATAACGGCTTCAAGCAGGCCGAGTTGGACCTTGGGCCGACCGTGACCTACTACTTCTCGGATTGGGATCCGAACAAGATGCTGCAGCAGATCCAGCAAGC
>CANGHD010000154.1 GCA_947453525.1 Paracoccaceae bacterium
AATGCCTCATCCCGCGCCAAGGCAATCCGCTGCCCCGGCGGCGTGATCTTCAGGACCCCACCCACAGGCAAAGGCGCGGCCGCCGCCAGCACCGCATCCAGATCGACATGGGCTGCCACAATCCGCGCCGCCTCCTCCAGCATCGCCTCCAGCTCCGGCAGTTCCTCGGCCTGCACCAGCCCCAGATGCCGCTCCGGCAGCGCCAAGGCCGCCACGCGGGGCAAAGCCCCCAGCACCCGTATCCCCGCCGCCTCAACCCCCGCGCGCAACAACCGCTCGTGCCTAGGCGAGGCGACCTTGTTCAACACCACCCCCGCCAATCGCAGTCCCGGGCGATACATCATCAGGCCCAAAGCCACCGCCCCCGCCGTCTGCGCCTGCCCCCCCGCATCCAGCACCAGCACGACCGGCCAATCGAGATGCAGCGCCAAGTCCGCGCTGGACCCCCTGCCCCATTCGCCAGCCAAAGCCACCCCGTCATGCAGCCCCATCGCCCCTTCCGCGATGACGATATCCGCGCCCTCGGCCTTGGCCAGAAGGCTTGCGACCATGGCCTTGCCCATCGCCCAGGATTCAAGATTGAACGAGGCCCGCCCCGTCGCCGCCCGATGAAACGCCGGGTCGATATAGTCCGGCCCCGACTTGAAGCACTGCACCTGCAATCCGCGCCGCACAAAGGCCCGCGCCAGCCCCAGCGTCAGCAAGGTCTTGCCGCTGCCCGAAGACGGTGCCGCGATGATCACCCCACCGGTCACTCGGGAAACCTCGGTTCCGTGCCAACAGGCCGATAGCGCCGGTCATAATCGCCGGCATAAAGCCGGCTCTCTTCGAACCCCTCCGCCGCCAAAGCCCGGCCGACAAGGATCAAAGCCGTCCGGTCAATCTCCGGCCCCACCGCCGCTTCAATAGTGGCCAAACTGCCCCGCACAATCCGCTGATCCGGCCAGGTCGCGCGCCAGACCACCGCCACCGGACACGTCTCGCCATAGAACGGCACCAGTTCCGCCACCACCTGCCCCAAGGCATGGATCGACAGATGAATGGCCAGCGTCGCCCCGGTGGAGGCAAAGGCCGCCAAAGTCTCGCGCTCCGGCATGGCACTCGCCCGCCCCGTGGTCCGGGTCAGCACCACGCTCTGCGCCAGTCCCGGCAAGGTCAGTTCCACCCCCAAAGCCGCCGCCGAGGCCGCAAAGGACGGCACGCCCGGTGTCACGTCATAAGCAATCCCCAGCGCGCGAAGCCGCCGCAGTTGCTCGCCCATCGCCGACCAGATCGACAGATCGCCCGAATGCAGCCGCGCCACATCCAGACCTTCCGCATCCGCCGCCTGAATCTCCGCCATGATTGCATCCAGCGACATCGGCGCCGTGTTCACAATCCTGCACCCCGGCGGACAATGCGCCAGTACCCCCTCCGGCACCAAAGACCCCGCAAACAAACACACCGGCGACCCAGCGATCAGATCGCGCCCGCGCAGCGTCAGCAAATCCGCAGCCCCCGGCCCCGCGCCAATGAAATGCACCGTCATGCTGCCGACTCCGCCAAGGCCACAACCGCCATCCCATCCGGCCCAGTCCGCCGCCCGGCAATCAACCGCGCCCCCGGCCCGGCCGCCGCCAAAGCCGAGGCCTCCGCCACCGACCCCGTGCCATATTCCGCCATCACCCGGGCCGAGCCTTCAACCCCCTGCGCCTCCAAAGCCGCGCGGGAAATCCCGTAGACTTTCAGCCCCAGGCTCAGGGCAAGCCTCACCAACCCCGGCTCATGCATCTTGTCCTCCGCGGTGGCCAAAGCCTCGGCCTTGCCCACCAAAGCCAAAGCCGCGCCAAGACTTTCCGCCGAGGCCCCTCGCCTGAACCCAAGCCCTGCCACGATCATTTCACCACACTCCACTGCACGACAGGCCGTGTGGCCTCCCAGCCGCGCTTGGACCCCAAGGGCCCCGCCTCCGCAAGATCAATCCGCAAGAGCGCGCCGCCGTGCAACCCGTGCCAACGATACAAAAGCGCCTCCGTCTCCAGCGTCACCCCGTTCACCACCAGCCGGGCACCCTGCGGCAGCAGCCCCCAAACCCGCTCCAACATGCTTTCCGAGGCGCCGCCGCCGACAAACACCACATCCGGCGCAGGCAAATCGCCGACGACTTCCGCTGCCTTGGCCGAATGCAGATGCCAGCGATGCGTCAGCCCGAAGCTTTCCGCATTGCCCCAGGCCCTTTCGCCCCGCGTCTTGTCCGCCTCCACCGCATGGGCGACCGAGCCCGGAGCCGCCAGCAGGAACTCGATGGACACCGAGCCCGACCCGCTGCCCAGATCCCACAAGATCTCGCCCCCCCGAGGCGCCAAGGTCGATAGCGTCAACGCCCGCACCGCCCGCTTGGTGATCTGCCCATCATGTGCAAACAGATCATCCGGCAGGCCCGAGGCTCTTGGCATCCCGCGCCCGACACAGTCCAACGCCACCGCCACAGGTGTCGAAAACCGTTCCGTAACAGCGTCTTCCGGCGCGATCTTGACGATTCTCTCCCGAGGCCCGCCCATCGCCTCCAGCACCTGAAAGCCCGAGGCGCCAAACCCCGTCGAGACCAGAAACGCGCCCAACTCCGCAACCGCCGCCCCATCGCGCAACAGGCAGATCACCTTCTGTCCCCGCGCCAGCGCCGGACGCAGCCGCGCCAAGGGGGCGGCATGGAGGCCAAGACAGATTACCTCCTCCATCCGCCAGCCCAAGCAATTGCAGGCCAGCGCAAAGGTCGACAGAGCCGGATAGCTGATCCATTCCCCCGGCTCCAGATAGCCCGCCAAGCTTCCGCCCGCGCCATGCCAGAACGGATCGCCCGAGGCCAGAACCGCCACCCGTCTCCCCCGCTCCGCCAGCACCGGCACCACCGAAAAGGGCACACCCCATTCCCGCCCCGCAACGCCCACCAAAGCCAGATGCCTTGGCGCACCAAAGACGATTTCCGCCCGTTCCAAGGCCTCACGGCTTGCAGAGGACAGCCCCGCCAGTCCATCTTCATTCAGCCCGATGATTGAAAGCCAAACCTCAGCCATGACCCGCGTCCTTCTCCTTGGCGGCACCACCGAAGCCTCGCTGCTCGCCAAAGCTTTGATATATCATAGTATTGCAGGCATTTTCTCTTACGCTGGTCGAACCGAAAACCCTGTGCAGCAACCCCTGCCGCAACGCATAGGCGGCTTCGGTGGCGTTGCAGGACTGGTCGCCTACCTGCGCGCCCAAGCCATCACCCACATCATCGACGCCACCCACCCCTTCGCCGCCCAGATGAGCACCCATGCCGTCAAGGCGGCGGAAATCACCGGCCTGCCCCTGCTGGCACTGGAACGTCAGCCCTGGCAGCGCGGCCCCGGCGACCGCTGGCAGTCGGTCCCCGACATGGCCGGCGCTGTCGCGGCGCTGCCCGACGAGCCTGCCAAAGTCTTCCTCGCCATTGGCCGCCAGAACCTTGAGCTTTTCGCCGCAAAGCCTCAGCATCATTACCTTTTGCGCCTTGTCGATGCGCCCGCAAGCCTGCCGCTGCCACAGGCCTGCGCGATTGTGTCGCGAGGCCCCTTTACTCTTCAAGGCGACCTTGCCTTGCTGCAATGCCACCAGATCACCCATATCGTCGCGAAAAACGCCGGCGGCCTCGGCGCACGCGCCAAGCTGGATGCGACGCGCCAACTTGGCTTGCCGGTGATCCTCATCGACCGCCCGGCCATACCCGAACGGCAAAGCGTTGAGACGGTGGCCGAGGTTCTGGCCTGGCTTCATCCTGCAAACCGAGGCGTATAAACGAAATTCCCGATCCGCCGTGTGGCCGAGTTGCCGAGGATCACCAAAGTCCGCATATCCGCCATCTCGGGCCTGGCATCGCCCAAAGTCACCGTTAGCAAGGTCTGTTCGGGCGTAGAGACCGCGCGTGCAAAGGAAATAAGCCTTTCCGGTCCGCAGCTTGCGCGCAGAACCTCCAGCGTCTTCGCAAAGCCTTCCGGGCGGCTCACCGAGCGCGGGTTGTAAAACGCCATGGCCAGATCGGCCTCTGCCGCAAGCCGCAGACGCCGTTCAATCAGGGCCCAAGGCTTGAGATTGTCCGACAGGTTGATGCAGGCGAAATCATGCCCCAAAGGCGCGCCCAAAGCCGCCGCCGCCGCCAGCATCGCGGTGATGCCGGGCAGAACCGAGATCGGCAGGGCCTGCGCTTCCGGCCAACCTTCCAGCGCCTCGAACACCGCCGAGGCCATGGCGAACACGCCGGGATCGCCGGAGGAAACCACCACAACTCTTTGACCTTGGATCGCCATTTCCAAAGCATGGTGCGCACGGTCCAGTTCCACCCGGTTGTCGGAAGGATGCAGTGTCATGCCCGGACGCGGGGCGATGCGCGCGACATAGGGGATATAGCCCACGACATCCGTTGCCTGCTCCAGCGCCGCCGAGACTTCCGGTGTCACCATGGCTTCAGCCCCCGGACCAAGGCCCACGATATCCAGCCGTCCGCTCATTCCAGCACCTCTGGACGGCGGCCGTGGCCGTGGACGAGGACGATGGCGAAGTAGGGGCAGTCTTCGGCCTTGGCGTCAACCAGACGCCGGATGCGCTGGTTGGGCATGGTTCCGGCTTCAACCAGCCAAGCCGCGTCAAGCCGGCCCGAAGCTTCCAGCGCGCGGCGGATCTTCGGCAGGTTGCGTCCGGTCTTCATCACCACCAGCGCGTCCGCCTGTTCCATGAAGCGGATCAGGTCGTCTTCCGGCAAAGTCCCCATCAGGACGGTCAGCACATCGTCGCCCCAGGTGATAGGCATGCCCGTTGCCGTCCAGCAGCCCGACATTCCTGTTATGCCGGGGATGATCTCCATCTCAACAATACCCGACAAGCGGCTGTAAAGATGCATGAAAGAGCCGTAAAAGAACGGATCGCCCTCGCACAGGACCACCACGTCCGAGGTCATTGCCACGACCTGCAACCGCGCCGCCCAATCGTCATAGAAATGCGCCAGCGCAGCGTTGTACTCCGGCCCGTCGAAGGGGAGTTCGGTGGTGACGGGATACTCCATCGCATGTTCCACGGCATCGGCCCGCAGCAACCCGTTCACGATCCGCCGCGCCTGCCCCGCCCGACCGGCTTTGCGGAAATAGGCGACATGGGTGGCAGAGGTCACCGCACGGTGCGCCCGCAGGCTCATCAGATCGGGGTCGCCGGGGCCAAGGCCCGCGCAGATGATCTTGCCCATCCTACTCCTTCCGGCTCGCCAGGGCATTCACCGCAGCCACCGTAATGGCCGAGCCGCCCAACCGCCCCTCGACCACCACAGCCGCCACCGGCGCCGACGAGATCAGCGCGGCCTTGGATTCCGCAGCCCCGACAAACCCCACCGGACAGCCGATTATAGCGGCCGGGCGGGGACAAGCTTCGTCCTCCAGCATGTTGAGAAGATGGAACAAAGCGGTCGGCGCATTGCCGATCGCCACGACGGCACCCGCCAGATGCGGCCGCCACAACTCCAGGGCCGCCGCTGACCGCGTGTTGGCCATCTCGGCCGCCATGCCGGGGACACGAGGGTCGTTCAGGGTGCAGATCACCTCGTTCCGCGCAGGCAACCGCCCCCGCGTGATGCCCTCCGACACCATCCGCGCATCGCACAGGATCGGCGCACCCGCCTCCAGTGCCGCCCGGGCCGCAATCGCCATGCCGGGGGTGAAGCGGACGAACTTCTCCAGCCCCACCATGCCCGCCGCGTGGATCATGCGGACGACGACCACCTCTTCCTCGGGGGAAAAGCAGCGAAGGTCGGCTTCGGCCCGGATCATGGCGAAGCTTTGCAGATAGATCGCGGCACCGTTGGTTTCGTAAAGATAGGGCATTTACAGGGCCTTGCGGAGGGTTTCAGAGGTGATGTCCTGTGCCGCCAGCACCGGGCCAAGGCCACCCGCCCTGGCCTGCGGTAGGATCATGAAGCCGTGGCGGGTGGCGGAAAGCGTCAGGTTCGCCACGCCGGGATGCGCGCAGCCCTTGCCGCAGCCCGAGACATGCAGAAGCTTCCCCTGCGGCACATCGGCGGCCAGACGACGCGCCAAGGCCCGCGTCTCTTGCAGGGCCTGCGGGCAGCCGGGCGCTCCGGTACAGGCCAAGATGCGCAGTCGCGGGTCGTTGGCGACGGTGATCAGGGCGGCATGCTTAGGCACGCCTCCGCCCTGCAGGAGCAACATGCGCCAAGGGGTAACGCGGACGCAAGGCGCAAGGCTTGCAATCTCGGCCAGAACCTCAGCGCGCAGGATGCCGAATTCAAAACCGACGAGGGTGCCTTCCGGCACGGCTCCGGGGGCGAAAGCGGCGTTCGGTGCCGGGGTTTGCGAGGTGTCAAACGGCATGTCGATCTTGGGATGGGCGGCCATGCGGCCCCGCCCCTCAGTGATGCCACCTGAGGCTACGAACCAAAGGGCCATTTGCATGGCCATGGGCACGATCTCCTCTGCCGTCACCATCTGCCCGCCTGCAGCACCGTCGGCCCGCAGGATCAGACCTCCGGAAGCTGCGCGTTCGATGCGGATGTCAGCGGAGGTGTCCGCCAGAACCCGTGTCGCCCCCGTATCCAGCGCAAAGCCGAATTTCCCGGGCAGGTCAGGGCCTTGGAGGAGCGCGGTGTAGAGTTGGGTGGCCAGCGCCTCGGTCTCGGCCCCCTGCCAGAACGGGGTCAGAACGACGTTGCGGTGGCTTTCGGTCTGGGCGTCGGGGTCGATCAGGCCAAGGGCGTCCAAGGCGGCGATCAGCGGCGCGTGGCTTTGCGACGTGACGCCGCGCAGTTGCAGATTGGCGCGCGCGGTCAGTTCGATGATGCCGTTGCCATGGGTCAGCGCGGCCTCTGCGATGCCCGTCAGTTGCGCTGCAGTCAGACGGGCCATGCGCGGACGGATGCGCAAAACCAGCCCGTCACCAGATTGCATCGGGCGCAGCGCGCCGGGGCACCAGCCCTTTATCGAATAGTCAGCCATGTAGCGCCTCCAGTTCCACCGCAATGGAGTTGCGCAGGGTCCGCCAAAGACCCGCCTCGCGCAGACGCAGGAAGGTGTCCTGCATCGCGGCCAGTGCCTGGGGATTCTCCTGTCCAAGGAACTCCCGCAACGCGTCGCGGCCAAGGGTGGCATCGTGGTAGAGGTCGAAGAGATGCGGCGGCACGACCTCGGCCAAGTGGGCGAAGGCGGCCATGTGATCGAGTGTGGCGGCAATCTCGGCAGCGCCCCGGAAGCCGTGGCGCATCATGCCATCGGCCCAAGCCGGGTTGGCGGCGCGGGCACGCACCACGCGGCCGATTTCTTCCGACAGAGTGCGGGCGCGGGGCGTGTCGGGCTTTGTGGCGTCGAGGTGGTACAGCGTCGGTTTTGCGGCCCCGAGGCGCGCCATGGCGGCGGCAAACCCGGCCTCGTGGGCGGCGTAGTCCTGCGCCACCAGCACGTCGGTTTCCGCAAGGTCTTGGCTATGGATGAAACTGTCGGCTTTGGTCAGGCGCGCTTCAAGCGCCGCACGATCCTCGCGGCTTTCGCCGTCGATGCCGATGGCCCAGCTTGACGCTTGCAGCCAAGCTTCTCCGGCAGCGGTGCGGGCCTCATCCGAGAAGTCATCGGTGCCCATGCCAAGGCCATAGCGGCCCGGTTCGGGGGCGAAGACGCGCGGGGTGGCGGTGATGTAGGGGTTGTCCTCGGGCGCTTCCTCGCGCTGGCCAAGCGCTGCGGCGCCGGTCTCAAACAGTTGTGCAAGGCCGGGGAAGATGTCGCGGAACAGGCCCGAGACGCGCAGGGTGACGTCGATCCGCGGGCGGTTCATAAGCGCAAGAGGGATGATCTCGACGCCCGAGACGCGGGCGGAATTGTCATCCCACAGGGGGGCCAAGCCAGCAAGATGCAGGGCCATGGCGAAGTCTTCGCCCGCCGTGCGCATTGTGGCGGACCCCCACAGGTCGACGACCAAGCCCTTGGGATAATCGCCCTGGTCCTGCAGGTGGCGGCGGATCAGTTCCTCGGCCAGCTTGACGCCCTGGGCATGGGCAGCGCGAGACGGAACAGCGCGGGGGTCGACGGAATAGAGGTTGCGGCCAGTGGGCAGCACATCCGAACGGCCCCGGTTGGGGGAGCCTGCCGGGCCGGGGTTGACGCGCTTGCCGTCAAGGGCGGTCAGCAGTCCAAGGCGTTCGGCCTCGCCCTGCGGGCCTCGGCCATAGATGTGCAACCCGTCGCCGTACTGGCTTTCCTTGATGTCGCAGACGAAGCGGTCGATGCGGGTGATGGCCTCGGCGGGCGAAGCATTGGCGGGGATGGCAAGATCGGCCTCGACGCCCTGCGCCTGCGCCTCCTCGCGGATGGCCCGGATCAGGCGGTCGCGGCGGGCGGGGTCGATGCCATCGGCGGTGGAATATTCATCCAGCAGGCGTTCCAGACGCGAAAGGTTGTCAGGGATGCCCGACACGGCCAAAGGCGGCGGCATGTGGCCGAGGGTGACGGCCCCAATGCGGCGCTTGGCCTGAGCGGCCTCGCCGGGGTCATTGACAATGAAGGGGTAGATGACCGGAAGCGGGCCGATCAGCGCCTCGGGCCAGCAGGTGGCCGAGAGAGCGACCGATTTGCCGGGCAGCCATTCCAGCGTGCCATGCGCGCCCATGTGGATCAGGGCGTGGATGCCTTGGGCGCGCAGCCAGAGATAGAAGGCCACATAGGCATGGCGCGGGGTGGCGGAA
>CANGHD010000155.1 GCA_947453525.1 Paracoccaceae bacterium
ATTCCTGCCCGACTGGGCCTACTACCGCCTCTTCGCGCCAAAGAAATAGCACTTCCGGCACATCAGCCCGGAACCTGCAGACAAGCCATATAGAACCCGTCCATTCCGCCCCGCTCCGCCCAGTAATCCGGCCGAAGCCGCAACCCGCGCTCGCCCATCCACGCCGGTTCAATCCCGGCCATCTCGGGCCGCAGCATCAACAAGCCCTCATGCCGCGCCAAAGCAGAAGCCACCTGCGCCTCCCCTTCATCCTGCAGCAGGCTGCAGGTGCAATAGACCAGCCGCCCCCCCGGCTTCAGAAACCCCAAAGCCCGGTCCAGCAACCGCGCCTGCAACTCCACCAAGCCCGGAATATCGCTCGCCTGCCGCAGAAACGGCAAATCCGGATGCCGCCGGATCGTCCCGGTGGCCGAGCACGGCGCATCCAGCAAGACCGCGTCGAACTTCGCCTCAGGCTCCCACTGCAACGCATCCGCTGTCACAACCTTGGCCTTCAACCCCGTCCGCGCCAAATTCTCGCGCAGCCGCGCCAGCCGGGGCCCGGAAATATCCAGCGCCACAACCTCCGCCCCGCCATCCGCCAGTTGCAAGGTCTTGCCCCCCGGCGCCGCGCACAGGTCCAGCACGGCAAGCCCGCGCACATCCCCCAGCAGCTTCACCGCCAGCGCAGCAGCCGCATCCTGCACCCAGAACGCGCCCTCAACAAACCCCGGCAAAGCCGAAACCTGCCCCCCCGCCGCCAGCCGCAGGCTGCCCGTCGGCAAGACCTCCGCCCCCGGAATCGTCTCGGCCAAAACCCCCGCCTTCAACGTCAAATCCACCGGAGGCGTGCCCGCCTGCACCTCCTCCATCCGCCCCACAGCCACCTTGCCAAACCTTGCCACAACCGCCGACCGCAACCACCCCGGCATCCGCTGTACCGGCCCGGCCACCACCACCGGCGGCACAAACTTCCGCAGCACCGCGTTGATCATCCCCGCCAGCCCGTTGGTCTCCCGGTCCCGCCGCGCCAGCTCGACAGCCGAGTTCACCACGCCATGCGCAGCCCCGCCCTCCGCCAGTTCCGTCACGGCCAACCGCAGAATGTTCAGCGCGGCCAAGGGCGGCTCCTTGTGCAGATGTGCGCCCAGCATCCGGTCAATCGGCTCCGCCTGCCGCAGCACGGCAGAGGCCAACCGTTGCGCCCGCGCCTTGTCGCCCGGCGACAACCCCGCCAACGGCGCATCGCCCTGCTCGGCCAGCGACAGCCCCTTCTCAAGCACCCCGCCCAACAAAGCCAAAACCGCCCGCCGCGCCGTCAAACCCTCTGCCATCACTCGCCCTTGTCCCTGGTTCCCTGCGTCCTATAGAATAGCCCCAACAATGCCAAGGAGCGGCCCCGTGTCAGACACCCCTGCCAAAGACCTGCCCCCCGCCGCCCAACGCGCCCTCGCGGAAGCCGAGGCGCGCCGCGCCGCCGACATCACCCGGCCGCTCCCCCCCGAACTTGGCGGCCCCAAAGGCCTGGAGCCCGTGCGCTACGGCGACTGGGAACGCAAAGGCCTCGCCGTCGACTTCTGACGGCAATCCCCCCGGCCCCCCTTCATTCAGGCCCAAATATCCCACGGGGGTGCAGGGGGTGTGAAACCCCCTGCTTGCGCCCTCTCAACCCCAAACCACCGGCCGGATCTCATATCCGATATACAACGGATGCTTGGGCAAGCCGCCCTTGCTGAGCCCAAGGTGACACAACTCCAACCCCGCCCCGCGCAGCAAAGCCTCCACCGCGGCCCCGCGCCCCAGATGCAACCCATGCGTGCCCCAGGCACAAATCACCCGGTCCGCCTCAGAAGCCATTTCCACAATCGCCGCATCATTGCCCGGCCCCACAGGGTCGGCAACGGAACGCATCACCTTGGGATCGGTTGCGCGATAGGCGAAGATATTCCCCACCGCGAAGCTGCCGAACCCCAGCGCCCGCGCCCGCCGCTCACAGCGCTCCACCGTCGGATCGTTCTGTGTCTCGGTCGCGGTCGAGGGGTTCAGCATCACAAACAATGCCCGAGGCCCCGGCTCCCACACCCGCACCAGCCGATACCGATAGGCCTCGTCGTCGGAATACTCCGCCCAACTCGCCGCATCGCCCTTTTGATGCGCCCGCCGGATCATTCCGGCTCCTGCACGAAGACCCGGCTCGGATGGAACATGCCCATCTTCACTTCCCCCAAGCCCAAAGCCACGCCCTGATGCGAGGCCCAGCACTCGCCTTCAACGCTCTGAAACACCGCCCCCGGATTGCCCACGGCGATCTTGCGTGCCCCATCGGCGGTCACTTCCACCCGTTCCATATCCGCCAAAGCCGCCTCGATCGGCAACAACCGGTCCTCCAGCGTGCCCTCTTCGCCCAGCCGGAGCACCGCGTCCCAGGTCAGCCCGTCTTCCGCATCAAACGGCCCCGACCAGGTCCGCCGCAGCCAACTGACATGCGCCATGGTCCCCAAAGCCCGCCCCAGATCGCGGGCAATCGAGCGGACATAGCCACCCTTGCCGCACACCATTTCAAGGATGACATGATCCGCATCGACCCGCTCGATCATCTCCAGGCTCTCCACCCACAACTCCCGCGCCTCCAGCACGAAAGCCTCGCCCTCCCGCGCCAGATCATAGGCCCGCGCGCCATCCACCTTCACCGCCGACACACGTGGAGGCACTTGCATGATCTCCCCGCGAAACGCCCCCAAAGCCGCCTCGATCGCCGCATCCGAGGGGCGCAGCTCCGAAACCGAAACAACCTCCCCTTCGGCATCATCCGTGGACGTCTCCGCCCCGAACCGCACCTCGAACCGGTAGCACTTCAAGGCATCGGTCAGCACCGCCACGGTCTTGGTCGCTTCGCCAAAGGCCAGCGCCAGAACCCCGGTCGCCGCAGGGTCCAACGTCCCCGCATGCCCCGCCTTTTGCGCCTTCAACAGCCATTTCACCTTGTTGACCACATCCGTGGAGCCCAACCCCGCCGGCTTGTCGACGATCAGCCACCCCGACAGCTTGCGCCCCTTTTTGCCCCGCGCCATTCAGTTCCCCTCCACCAGCCCAACAATCGGCCCCACCGGGAACCCCGAACCCATCCGCCCCAGCTCCAGCGCATAAAAACGCGAGATCGAGCCATCGAAATACAAAGCGTTCTCAGCCCCCAGACCATCCCGGAAGAACCGCGCAAACCGTTCAAACGTCACCGGGTCATCCGAGATGGCAAACCATGCAACCGTGCCATCCGCGCTGACCCCCACCCCGTTCCTGATGTGATACGATGCCGAATCCGCCTGAAACGCCGGATGCAGCGCGCCGTCAATCACCAGCATGGGCCCCGATTGCGTCGCATAGCGGCAGGCCGGCGGTTTCTTCGCAAAGGCCCGACTTTCCACCACCGAGAATCTCTTGCCGATGCAGAACACGCCATTCGGCAGCAGCCCGAAATTCCCCGGCCCGTCGCGCGTGACGATCTTGTGCCCCTGAACGCCGTCTTCAATGTACAGCCCGACCGGCGACTGATCCGGCTGATACATCCCCGCATTCATCGCAAAGACCAGATGCTGGCCCTTGTCCGCCAAAGCCGCATCAATGCCTGCGAACCCGCCATAAGGCATCCCATCCGCGCCATTCAGAAACAGCCGGACATCTCCCCCCGCATGGGCTTCGCAATAGCTGATCGACGTGCCTTCGAAGCTCGTGGAACTGCAGCCCGCGCCCGCAGGGCTTGCCATCACGGTCAGGGCAAACAGCAGATGTCGCATCGCTCAGTCTTCTGATGGGTCGGCTTCAGGGCCGTCGTCCTGCACATCCGGCGCCGCCAGATCGCGCATCACCGTGGGGTCCGAGAACATCCGCCGCGTCTCGTCGAGCCGGTCAAAGGTCTCATCCCGGCGGAAGCGCAGGTCCGGCGCATGGCGCAGGATGACCTCTTCGGAGACCTTCTTGCGGATGATGCCCTTGTGCCGCGACAAGGCCTCGATCGCCAGATCGACATTGCCGCTGCCCAGCAGCGGCATCACATAAACCGTCGCGATCTTGAGGTCAGACGACACCGAGACCTCGCCGATCGTGATCGACATGGCGTCGAAGGCCGGATCATGGATCTCGCCGCGCGACAGCAATTCCGACAGACGCCGCCGGATCATTTCGCCCACGCGCAGCTGACGCTGGCCGGGCCCCTTGGATGTTTGTTTGACCATGCCGCCCCTTTAGGCCGAAACGCGCCGCTCCGCAACGGCCCGGCCCCGATCCGGACGGACAGCGGCCCGATTCGGCGCAAATTGGTTAATCCTGCGCCCGCCGGCGCGTGTCGGTACAGATGCCAGACGCGAACCATACACTCGCCAGACACGAAACCTCCGGCGATTTTCGCACGGACGTCAGATTAACCCACCGTTCCCAAAGCTTTAGCCGCCCGAAGCCCGAAAAGCTTGCACCAGCCCCCCGCCAAGGCATAAACCGAGCCAAACCTTGGGGAGGCATCCATGAGCGACAAGCCCGGCATCGTGGTCACCGGCGCATCCGGACGGATGGGCCAGACCCTGATCAAACTGATCCTCGCCTCCGACCGCTGGCACCTCGCGGGCGCCATCGAGCGTCCCGGCAACGCCTGGCTTGCCCGTGACGTGGGCGAGGCGATGGGGATCGGCACCCTGAATGTCACCGTCTCCGATGACCCCCTCCCCGCCTTCGCCCGTGCCCGCGCGCTGGTCGATTTCACCGCACCGCACGCCACCGTGGAATTCGCCGCCCTCGCCGCCCAAGCCCGCCTCGTGCATGTCGTGGGCACCACCGGGCTGGAGGCCGAACACCACCGTCGCCTCGACCTCGCCGCCCCGCACGCCGTCATCATTCAGGCCGGCAACATGAGCCTTGGCGTGAACCTTCTGACCCGCCTGACCCAGAAAGTCGCCCAAGCCCTTGATCTGGATTGGGATATCGAAATCGTCGAAGCCCACCACCGCATGAAGGTCGACGCCCCCTCTGGCACCGCCCTGATGCTGGGCCAGGCCGCAGCGCTTGGCCGTGGCACCACGCTGGAAGAGGCCAAGACCGCCGCCCGCGACGGCATCACCGGCGCGCGCACCCGCGGCTCCATCGGCTTCTCGTCCATCCGCGGCGGTGACATTGTCGGCGAGCATGACGTGATCTTCGCTGCCGATGGTGAACGCATCACCCTGCGCCACGTCGCCACCGACCGGGGCATTTTCGCCCGGGGGGCGCTGAAAGCCGCGCATTGGGGCCTCGACCAGAAGCCGGGGCGCTATGACATGATGGATGTGCTGGGTCTGTAAGCGCAGCACCCCGGCCCGACGGAGGAGCCTCCGGCGGGGATATTTGGGCAAGAATGAAAGGGGTCAGCCTTTGCGCGCGGCCAAGGACAGGCCAAGGGCTGCGCCGGTCATGGCAATGCCGAAGACCGCATAGGTGGCAAAGCCGACCCTTATCCCCCAGCCTTGCGCCAGTGCCGACATGGCAAACGGGAACAGGAAGGCACCCACCCCACCGCCGGTCGCGGCAAAGCCGATCGCCTGACTTTGGGCTTGCGGAAAACAGTTGCCCAAGAACGTGATGACAGCGGGATAATAGACCGAACAGCCAAGTCCTGACAAGAAAACCAACGACAAACCAATGACATGGGTGAAATCGCCCTGCGGGGCAAAGCCCAGAAGGCTCAGGCCCACAATCGACAAGGTGGCCAGCGCCGAGGACCCGAGCAAGACCAGGTCCTGCCGCGTGCCATGGTACATCAGCGGCACGCCAAACCGCCCCGCCAGCAAACCCGCCCAGAACAACGACACCAGAAGCGCGCTTTCCGCCGCCGGCGTGGCGAACACCTTGACGAAATACTCCGCCACCCAGTTCGACACGCCCAATTCCACGCCGACATAGAAGAACAGCGCCAGAAACGACAGCCAATAGGCCGGATGCGCCGACAGCCGTTGCGGATTGGCCCCCAAGCCATCGTCCTGCGCGGTCAGATTCATCGGAATCAACGCGATAGCCACAGCCAGCGCCGCAAAGATCCCCGTCATGCCGTGGTAGACGCTGATCCAGTCAAACCCGGCCTTCACCAGCACGCCCAAGGCCAAGGGCCCCAGAATGGCCCCCACCGCAAAGGCGCCATGCATCAGATTCATCGGCCGCCCCGACTTGGCCGTATCAATCCGCAGCGTCGACCAGTTGACGGTGATCTCGACAAAGCCTTGCCCCACGCCGATCAACCCGCTCAGCAGGATATTGGTCAAGGGATCGGCGGTCGAGCCAAAGAACAACAGCCCCATGGCCGAGATTGCCAGCCCGCCCACCATCGTCCGCTTCGGTCCCAGCCGCTTGATGGCAAAGCCGCCGACGAAGGTGAAGCTGAAATAGGCCACCGCATTGGCCCCCAGCACCAAGCCCGCCACCAGATAGCTCCAGCCGAACGAGGCCAGAATTTTCGGCAAAGCCGCCCCGATGATCGTCATCGAGGTGCCAAACACCGTAAACACGCCGAACAGCGCAAGAAACAGCAGGCGGTGGCGTGGTTCGATCAGCGGCATTTGGCGGCCTTTGCTTGGGGTCGGGCATGTCTACGGGCCGGAACTGCCAAACGCCAGCCCTTTGCCCCTTGCCCCTTTCCCGCCGCTGCAGCAGGCTGCGGGAAAACGGAGCCACCATGCAGCATATCATCAACCTCGGCACATTGCCCGCCACGGCCACCACGGGCGCGCAAACCTTCGGCCCCGCCCTTGCTGCCCTCGCCCATGGGACCGACCCGGACCTGCGCTTCGGTCACCTGACAGCGCAGGGCAAGGGTTCCACCGCCGTCGCCGCCACAATCACCCTGATCCTGCGCGCCGGCACAATCATTCTGGAGGGCGCCGCCGCCGACATCACCCTGCACCCCGGCGAGGCCGCCCTGATCGGCAAGGGTACGGCGCTGGCATGGTCCGCCCAACAGGCTGATTTCACACTGATCTGCGACTTCGCCGCCGAGCCGCGCAACCTTGTGGCCAAGCACGACCTAACCCAAGCCTTGGGCGCGGGCACCGGCCCCAATCCTGCCCTCCTGCGCTCGCCCATGCCCAGCATCGGCCACCACGGCCTCATCGCGGAAGGGGAGCTGTCCTCCGGCCTCTGGTCCGCCACGCCCTACGACCGCGCGCCGATGGTCTATTCCTTCACAGAAGCCATGTATCTGCTGGAGGGGTCCGTCACGCCCTATGACGACGAGGGCAATTCTGTGCATTTTACCAAGGGTGATGTTTTCATCATCCTGACCGGTGCGACTGCAGGCTGGCGCAGCACCGAACCCGTGCGCAAGATTTACGTCATCAGCCAGCGCAAAGGCTAAACGGCAACGCCCGCCTTCAAGCCCTCAAACACCGCCTCCTCGGCCGTCCTTGGCGCAAGGCAGTCCCCGGCCATCAGCACCTGAATGCCCAAGGCCGCCACCGCCTCGGACAGGTCATCAACCTGAGCATGCCCCAAAGCCAGCACCACGGTATCCACGCCCTCGACCTCCACCGCGTCGCCATTGGCGGTGTGCTGCAGATAGACCGTATCCCCAGCCGTGCCGAACAGCCGCGAATAGGGCCGCACCTCCACCCCCAGCCGATGCAGTTCGGACACGATATTATCCCGCACATACAAGGGCAAAGCCTCTCCGGCATGGGTGCCGTTTACGGCCAGGGTCACGCGGCACCCCTCCCGCGCCAGCAGTTCCGCCACCCCCGGCCCGATCCAGTCGCAACGCCAATCGGCCACCAGAACCCGCGCGCCGGGCTTCACCTTGCGCTCCAGCACATCCCAGGCCGTGACGATCTGCACCTGCCCGTCTGTCGGCAACTCCGGCACAAAGGGCACCGCCCCCGTCGCAATAATCACCGCATCCGGCGCCTCAGCCTGCACCATCTCAACAGTCACCCGCACGCCACGCCGCACCTGCACCTGCGCCAGTTCCATCTCGCGCGCCAGGTTGGTGACAATCCCGCCAAACTCCGCCCGCCGCGGCAGCAACTGCGCCTTCAACGCCTGCCCGCCGACCTGAGGTGCGGCCTCGTACAGCGTCACCACATGCCCGCGCTTGGCTGCCGTGATGGCCGCCTTCATCCCGGCAGGCCCGCCGCCCACCACCATCACGCGCTTCGGCGACAGGGCAGGGGCCACGTCCCCATAGGTCAATTCCCGCCCCGTCTCGGGATGCTGGATGCAAGACACCGGCAGGCCCCGATGGAAATGCCCGATGCAGGCCTGATTGCACCCGATGCACGCGCGGATATCATCCACCGCCCCCGCAAGCGCCTTGACCGGCATCTGAGGGTCCGCAATCATCGCCCGCGTCATGCCGCACATATCCGCCCGGCCACTGGCCAGAATGGCCTCAGCCTCCTGCGGCTGGTTGATCCGCCCGGCGACAAACACAGGCACCCGCAACGCCTTGCGGAACACCCCGGCATCCGCCGCCACATAACCGGGGCTGAAGGCCATCGGCGGCGCAATATGCACCGCCCCCCCGACCGAGGCCGAAGTCCCCGTCGTCACATTCACATAATCCAGACCCGGCTCCACCGCGACACAGGCGGCCAAAGCCTCGTCCAGCGTCAGCCCTTCGTCGTCCCGCTCGCCGCCGCTGATCCGAAGGCCCACCACGAACCGCTCATCCGTCGCAGCCCTGATGCCCTCCAGCACCTCGCGCAGAAAGCG
>CANGHD010000156.1 GCA_947453525.1 Paracoccaceae bacterium
GGTCAGGTCGCGGATCGTGCCGTCGGAATGCAGAAGGCCGGGGTGTTCGGAGCCCGAGGGGCCGTGGCGCAGAAGTTTCATGTCATCTCCTCAGATATTGGCCCAACCGCCGTCGATCACATGGGCGACTCCGGTGGTATAGCTGGATTCGTCGCTGGCAAGATAGACCACGAGGGCGGCGATTTCTTCGGGCTTGCCGATGCGGCCGATGGGTTGGCGGGCGATGAAACCCTTCTTGGCGGCCTCATAATCGCCGGTGTCGCGCAGGCGCTGGTCAAGGCTGGGGCTTTCCACCGTGCCGGGGCAGATCGCATTCGCGCGGATGCCCTTGGAGATGAAATCGGCCGCGATCGACTTGGTCAGGCCGATGACGCCGGCCTTGGTCGCGCCATAGACGAAGCGGTTCGGGGCGGCGATGACGGAGCCTGCCACCGAAGCCATGTTGATGATCGACCCACCGCCGCCTGCGATCATCGCGGGCAGGAAGGCTTTGCACATGCGGAACATCGCCGTCATGTTGAGGTCCATCGAGAAGGCCCATTGATCCTCGTCACAGTCAAGGATCGTGCCTGCGGCCACGAAGCCCGCGCAGTTGAACAGCACATCCAGCGCGCCGATCTCGGCGGCGGCGGCCTCAACGGCAGCTTTGTCGCGCACGTTCAAGAGGCGGGTGGTGATGCCCTCGACTGCAAGGCTTTCCAGGGCTGCGGCGTTGATGTCAGCCGCAATCACCTCCGCCCCCTCGCGCGCCATGGCCAAGGCTGAAGCCCGGCCGATCCCTTGCCCTGCCGCCGTCACCAGCGCCTTTTTGCCTGAAAGCCTGCCCATGCCATCTCCCGCAACCGTATCTTCATGCCTTCCTAAACTGACATGTCAGTTTAGGGAACAGGGGAATTGTCGCATCAAAGCGGTTCATCCGGCCCGTGCTGCGGCACATGGCCCGAGTTCGCCCGGTATGGACGGCTGACGTCGGTCAAGGTCACTTCCAGCGCCTCGACCTGCAGAGCCACGGTGCCGTCGCCGGCCAGAACCAGCTCCACGATACCTGAGCCCTCCTCGCGCGGGCTGAACGTGATGGAAAGCACCGACAGGATCGTGTCCGTGTCGCCCCGGTCGATCCCCTGACTGCGCACCCCAAGAACGTCGTCAAACACCAGCAGGCTGCGGACACGCTCGAACGCACGGCCCTCGCGCTCTGCCGCTGGCTTGTCTTCCCAGCGGAACCGGTTCAGCAGGAGGGCAAAGCGGTGCTGCCGCTTGGAAAAGGTCATCTCGGCAATCGGGAACACCGCATCCTGAATCAATGCCGCGAGGACTTGCAGATCATCAGCACTCTGCGCGATCAGGCGCAGGGGAGCGTCGTCGGCGTCCTCGAACCGGGCGTCACTCATGCCTTGATCCGCTCGATCTGGGCACCGCAGGCGCGCAGTTTTTCTTCGACCCGCTCATAGCCGCGGTCGAGGTGGTAGACCCGGCTGACCACGGTTTCACCCTCGGCGGCGAGGGCCGCGAGGATCAGGCTGACCGAGGCGCGCAGGTCAGTTGCCATGACACGCGCGCCTTTCAGCTTGGACACGCCGGTGACTTTGGCCGTGCCGCCATGAACCTCGATCTTGGCCCCCATGCGGGTCAGTTCGGGGGCATGCATGAAGCGGTTCTCGAAAATCCGCTCTTCCAGAACCGATACCCCATCGGCGGTGCACAGAAGGGCCATCATCTGTGCCTGCAAGTCGGTCGGGAAGCCGGGGAAGGGCGCTGTCATCACATTGACCGCGTTGATCCGGCCATTCTTGCGCGAGACTTTCAGGCCGCGCGCCGTTTCCGTCACCGAAACCCCGGCGGCATCCAGCCTTTCGGCGAAAGCCCCCACCAGATCCAGCCGCCCGCCGATGCATTCTACCTCGCCGCCGCAGATCGCAGGGACAAGCATGTAGGTGCCGAGCTCGATCCGGTCGGTGACTACAGGGTGCGTCGCCCCATGCAGGCGGTCGACGCCCTGAATCGTGATGGTCGCGGTGCCTTCGCCTTCAATCTGCGCGCCCATCTTGCGCAGACATTGGGCGAGATCGACGATCTCGGGCTCACGCGCGGCATTCTTGATGACAGTGGTGCCTTTGGCGAGGGTGGCGGCCATCAGGGCGTTCTCGGTGGCGCCGACCGACACGAAGGGGAAGTCCACCACCGCGCCCTTCAGCTTGCCGCCGATGGCCTTGGCATGGACATAGCCATCGCGCAGGTCCAGTTCGGCCCCCATCGCCTCCAGCGCCATCAGATGCAGGTCCACCGGACGGGCGCCAATCGCACAGCCGCCGGGCAGCGAGACAACGGCATGGCCATCGCGCGCCAGCATCGGCCCCAGCACAAGGATCGAGGCGCGCATCTTGCGCACGATGTCATAGTCGGCGGTGTGGTTGGAGATCTTGTGTGAGGACATCGCCAGAACCTGCCCATCGGCCAGCGCCGCCACCTCGGCCCCGAGCGATTGCAGCAGTTGTGTCATGGTGGCGATGTCCGACAGGCGGGGCGCATTGGTCAGCGTCAACGGCTCATCCGACAGAAGCGTTGCCGGCATCAGCGTCAGGCAGGCGTTCTTGGCCCCCGCAATCGGGATCGCCCCCGACAAAGCCCCATTGCCCCGCACCAGTATCGAATCCATTTGCCTGCCTCACTCTTTATCTTTGTCGTTGTCGTCCGTCGCAGCATCTTCCCGCGCCCGCACCTGCGCCTTGCGCTTGGCCATATTGGCCTTCAAAGCCGCCTTTAACCGCGCTTCGCGTTGCTGCACACGCGGGCTTTTGTCGGGTTTGCCGGGGGCGGACTGGGTCTCCTTGGTCATGGAGGCCTGTGTAACTCAGGTGGCTTGGGTCGTCCAGACCGGCAGTCGTGCTGGTCTCGGGCCTGCCTGAACCGGATGCGGCTGATGATTTTGAACGTCATCCCTGATCCTTCTGATTCGGTTGAATTGGAATTCGATGAAAACGCCCATCGCGACGGCGATCCCCTCATTACCAGTAGATCGCATCCTCAGGATTCACGCGGCCATGTTCAGTTTGCAGGTGAGTGTGATGCCGCCCGCACCCATTTTTGGGCGGTCGCTGTTGCAAATGCCGAGCCATTGCGTTCCGAAGCCCTGAGCCTCTTCGATGGCGTCGATGACGTATTACCCAGCCAGTCATGCCTGACCGTGCGGTTGCAGCGCCGGATCCAGGCGTTCCGTTAAGGTCGGCCCGGTTGGATGTGCCAGATGGGAACTTCTTGTTCTTCCGCCCCTTCCAGCAGGCTACCGCAAATGTGTTCGGGGCAATTGTCGACCCGGATTATGCCGGACTTACAGCGCCATTCTATGTTTGAGGAGGGCCAGGAATTGGTCTGGGAGACCGATTTCCCAAAGGGTGGATAGCGATCCGGATCTCGGGTTTGGCAGGCCTGCAAAAGCCCACCTTGATGCCTGAGTTGTCGCGGTTGGACGCGTCCAGAGGTTCAGCAGCCGGAACTTGCGACCATCACTCAACCGATCGGCCATGAAGTCCATGGACCGGGTCATCCTCGGCAGGGCCAGCGCGTCGGACTTGGGTCGTTCTGCCTGAACAACCCGATCAGCCAGTTTCGGTGGGTATCTGAGCCAAGTTCGTCCAGCAAAGTGCGTTCAGGATCGAGGCTATGATCAGGGCCAAGAGAACCCGTAGGTGGGCATGGATCTTGCGGCTGTTGCGGTCGCCGCCGCAGCGCGCGGCAAAGAAGGCATCGCAGGTCGGCGATGAGTTTTGGCGTCAGGCCGCGCCGGGTGCCGCTGATCAGCCGGCGGGTTTTGACTTCGTCATGACCGCGATAGCCAGGGTCGACGACGGCGCGGTTTGGGCGCTGATCAGTCAGGATCTTCAGTTGTTCAAGTGCCGGAGTGAGGGTGTGGCCGTCATAAGGGTTGCCAGCGAAGCTGCGCATGCCGACCACGCAGCCCTCGTCCAATGTCGTGGCGACGCTGACCTTGCAGCCGAACTCGTTCCGCACTGCGCCTCCCCCGCCAATCCGATTGCGCCAGCGTGTCAAAGACGACGGATCGAACGGCAAGCGGTTCTGGACGAAGGCCTCGCCGGTGAAATGCTGACAATACGGGTTCTCAACTCGAAGACGGTGGCGAAATGGCAAGCGCGAGCGGCGGTCGAGGATATGATGACCGCGCCGATGGATGCTGGACAGCCAGATCGGTGATCTTGAGCGACGGATCGAAAGCGTTATCGCAAAGGAGGAAACCTCGGCGGCAAAGGCGCGGCTTCTGCGATCCTTTCCCGGGATTGGACCAGTTTCCACGGCTATGCTGATCGCGGATATGCCGGAACTCGGCCGAATGACATCCGGCGAGACCGCAGCCATGACTGGTCTTGCACCTGTCCCGCACGACAGCGGAACGATGCGGGGCAAGCGAGCACTTGGTGGAGGAAGGCGGGCATTGCGACGTGTCCTGTTCCACGCCGCACTTGCCGCAGCTTGTCACAATCGGGTTCTGAAGCCTGTCGTGCAGCGCCTCAAGATGCGTGGCACGCCGCGCAATTTCGTCATCGTCGCCATCGCCCCAGACAGGTCACCACTGCAAACGCAATCCTCAATACGGGCGTTCTTTGGCAACGCAACCCCGTCACATAAACTCAGTTGCTGGGATACCGCTCGCGCCTGGTGATCGGTTTCCTTGTCGGAGGTATCTGGGGCCGACTTCGGGAAGTAGCCCGGAACTTCCGGTCAGCCTCGATCGGCAGCCCTGGGCGGGGAAGCCGGCGGTCATCGCAATCCAGGCTTTCCTTCTCGGGCATCCCATGCGGCCATCCTTAGACGGAAAGACGACCGGCTCGGGTTCCAGCTTGGGCCGTCAGAAACTGATCTTACCACCACTCGGCAGCAGGAGGTGCCATCGGCGAGGTGGAGTTGCAGGACCGGCATCGTTGGTGCGATAGTGCCCAAGGCCGGACGGATTTGGCAGTTGGGGTAAGATATGACGAGAATTGCGGTCGTAACAGGGGCGGCGGGTGGCCTTGGGCGGGCGATTGCTGCGCAGTTGAGGACGGACGGGCTGCATGTGGTCGGTCTCGACATCGATGCGCCGGGTCTGGCCAGCATGGCGGCGGAGGGCTTCACGGGTCTTGTGGTTGACCTCACCGACGCCCGCGCGATTGCCGAGACTTTCGCGCAGATCGCCAGGGATCATGGCGGCCTCGATGCCTTGGTCAACAACGCCGGCACCTGCTTCATGTCCGACTTCCCGAACATCCCTGCCAGCGAACTGGACCGCCAGATGTCGATCAATTTCTCGGGCGCGTTTCATTGCTGTCAGGCGGCGATCCCGTTGATGGAGGGGCGTGCAGGCGTGCGCAAGATCGTCAACATCAGCTCGAACGGGGCCTATAACTTCGACGTCTTCGACCCGCCGCACTACCGCGCCTCCAAGGCGGCGCTGGATACGCTGACCAAGGATCTGGCGCGCCGCTATGCGCGTGACAAGATCGCTGTGAACTCGATTGCCCCCGCCATGACCGAGACGCCCCTGTTCAAGGTGCTGACCGAGGATGTGCTGGCCCGCGCCATCGCCGCCATGCCGCACGGCCATGCGATGCAACCGTCCGAAATCGCGGCCTGGGTCGGGTTCCTGATCTCGCCCGCCGGGGATATCTGCAGCGGAAATGTCATCATCCTCAACCAAGGCCGCGACGTCAGGTGAACCATTCGGGGGCCTTGCGCAAGCCGGGCCATTGCTGCGGGCTGTGACCGAAGATCACCAGCGCGTCACGATCCCGGGCCAGCCGCATCAACCTGTCTCCGTGATGCACCGCCAAGGGCACGTCCCATGACCCGGCAAAGCACTCGTCAATCTCCGCCGCCCGGCTGATCGCATCCGAGGTGAGCAGGATCCAGCCGGTCTGCGGCAGCTTCATCAGGAAGGCCAACTGCCCCGGCGCATGGCCTGGACACAGCATTACCTCAAACCCCGGCGCGAGGGTCATGTCCTGCGTGACCAGATGATAGTCGCGGGCGGGCCATTCCATCGCCTGTTTGCCCGACCAATACAGCGGGCGTGGCAGGGCGCGCTCGGCCGCCGCGATCAGGATCGGCACGCCGGGAAAGCCGTCCATATGGCCGACGTGGTCGATATGGGTGTGGCTCTGGATCATCAGGCTGACGTCAGACTTGGCCAAGCCCAGCTTGGCCAGCTGCGCCTCCGGCGTGTTCTGGGCCGTGATCCGCAGCACGCGGCCAAAGCTGCCAAGCCCATCCTCCACCGTCGCAGCCTCCGCATCCTCCACATATTTCGCCGGAAACCCGGTGTCGATCAGCACCACCTCGCCCGCGTCGGTCTGCAGGGCAAAGCCGCAGATACCAATCGTGCGCGGACCAGAGCGGACCTTGAACAGCCCATAATCCAGAACCGCCAGCCGAAGGGGTTTCCCCTTCAACGAAATCTCATCCATCATGCCCGCACCCCCAATGTCAGATGAGGCGGAGCCCCCGGTTGAAAGTCAAGATCCACGCGTTGTTCGAATACCTCTTGGAAACCACCGAGGCCACCCCTGAGGCCATCGTGGGGTTTTCCCTCTCCGCATCGCCCCGGCTGGGCGACTATCTGGCGGATCTGAATCCCGACCAGTCGCTGGACTGGAACGGCCGCGATTTTCGCGGCCTGCCGGAGCTGCGTGACCATGTGCTGGCGCAGGCGGGCTTGACCGGGATCTGCACCCCTGCCGATGTGCTGATCACCGCCGGGGCGGCAGAGGCCAACTACCTGTCAATCCTGCAGCTTCTGCAGCCCGGCGAGCGGATCGTCATCGAGGCCCCCGGCTGGCCGCAGGCCGAGGTGCTGGCCAAGGCCAAGGGGGCCGAAATCGTCAAAGTAAAGCGCGACGAGGCGCAGGGTTGGCGTTTGCCGCTGGACCGGCTGGCGGCAGCGGTCACCCCCGGCACGCGGATGATCTTCCTGACCAATCCCAACAACCCGACCGGCGATCTTCTCAGCGCGGCCGAAGTGGCCGAGGTCGTGGCCATCGCGGACCGGGTCGGCGCCTGGCTCTTGATCGACGAGGTCTATGCCGGCCTTGAATGGGACGGCCCCCGCGCGCCCTCCGTCGCCGGGCTTTACCAACGCGGCATCACCACCGGGTCGGTCAGCAAGGCGCTGGGATTGCAGGGGCTTCGCACCGGCTGGATGATCTGCCCTGACGCCGGCCACATGCGTGACGCCCTGATCCTGCGCGAAAACTCCAGCGAAATCATGAACATCATGGGCGAGGTGATCGCAGAAGTCGCCCTGCGGCCAAGCCGCTATGCCGCAGCGCTTGACCGCGCCCGGCAGGAAGGGGCCGCCAATCTGGCGCAGATGAACCAATGGGTCGCCGGGCAGCACCTGCTGACCTGGGTGCCGCCGAAGGCAGGCCTGATCGGGCTTGGCCGTTTGGCACCGGGCATCGACAGCGCGGCCTTCGCGCGCTTTCTGCTAACACCGCCCTATCGTACCTTCTTGATGCCGGGGAGTGCCTATGATCTTCCGGGTCACATCCGGCTGGGCGTCGGCGGCGGGGCCGCAGTCCGGCTTCAGGAGGGTCTGGACCGACTGGGCCAGGCCCTGCAGGATTGGAACGTCGGCAACTAACACCCGCACGGTTCTTGCTGGATGCGTCAACTTCTGGAGTTCGGTCCGCGGATGCGGAAAGCGACCTTTTGCGCCTCATCACCACATGCCGCGATCCGCCCGAGCGAGTGCTGACGTCGGCGCCCTGCCCTGCACCAACCAGCTGCGGTCTGTGAGATCGGCCCCTATGCCAGTCAGCCCGATGCCCAATGCTCGATGGCGCGGTCAGTCTTCTGCAGGTGGACAGGGCCGGGTCATGCTTTGACCAATCGCTTTCGTCCGAAAGCGGTGGCAAAAAAGTTGCGCAATGGACCTGTATTTGTCAGACATATGACATTGGTGTGAGAATCAAACGTTCCACATCAACTGCCACGCCTCGCCTCGCAGGGCGCAGCGCCTCGCTGCAGTGGCCACTGCCAATGAGAAACGTCAGCACGGAGGAACCAATGAGACGTCTTTTGAAGATCGTGGGGGCACTCGCCACAGCGACGCTGTTGTCAACAGCCCCGCTGAGGGCCGACACCACCGTTTACAGTGCTGGCGACAGTACCAGCGGCACCTATATGGACTACATGAAAACGGTCTATGCCCGCGCGGGCAGCCCGGAAGTCATCCAGATTCCGCTGACCAGCTTCGACAAGAATTTCGACCTGAACGCCCTGGCCGCTGAAAGCTGGAGCCAATCGGAAGACGGCCTGACCTGGACCTTCAAGCTGCGCAAAGGGCTGGTCTGGAGCGACGGCGTGCCGCTGACGGCGGGCGACTATATCTTCGCGATGCAGCGCGCCGCCACCACGGGCTATGACTTCGCCTGGTACTGGGGCTATGCGGGCGGCATCAAGAACTGGGATGACGTGACCAAAGGCAAGGCCGATGTCTCCACCTTGGGCATTGCGGCACCCGATGACAACACGATCACCGTCACCACCTCGGCCCCCAAGCCCTATCTGCCGGGCGTGGTCTCGCTTTGGTATCCGGTGCCCAAGCACGTCTGGGACAAGGTTGGCGACGAATGGGCCGCCAATGTCGACACGCTGGTCGCTTCGGGCCCCTATATGGTCAAAAGCTGGGAGAAGTCGAACA
>CANGHD010000157.1 GCA_947453525.1 Paracoccaceae bacterium
CGCCGGATCGGCCCGCTTTCCGGCATCAAGATCCGCTCCTGCATCGCCCCCCGCCCCCGCGCCGTGCTGGAGGCCGACCCAGAGGGCAAACATGTCCACTGGTTCTCCACCCATTTCGGCGGCTACGACCGCAAGAAGCATGACGCCGGAATGGCGCATTACCTGCCGGTCAATCTCGGGGAAATCCCGGATTATTACCGACGCTTCATCGACCCGGTCGACATCGCCATCGTCAAGACCGCACCGATGGACGCCAACGGCTATTTCAACTTCGGCCCTGCCAACCTCTGGCTGCGCGCTTTGGTCGAACGCGCCAAGGTGGTGATCGTCGAGGAATGCGAGGCGATGCCCTATGTCATGGGTGTCTCCACCGGCGTCCACATCTCGGAAGTCGATTACATCATCCCGGGCGACGGTCAGGCCATGCCCGAACTGCCCAAAGGCGCGGTGACCGATGTCGACCGCGCCGTGGCCCGCCTGATCGCGGGTGAGATCGACGACGGCGCCTGCTTGCAGATCGGCATCGGCGGCATGCCGAACGCGGTCTGCTCCTTGCTTGCTGAAAGCAGCATCTCTGACCTTGGGATCCATACCGAAATGATGACCGACGGCATCGTCGACCTCTACCGCGCCGGCAGGATCAGCGGCAGCCGCAAACAGATCGACACCGGCAAGATTGCCTGCACCTTCGCCATGGGCTCGAAATACCTCTACGATTTCATCGACCACAACGCGCAGGTCGAATTCCACCCGGTCGACCACACCAACCTGCCCCACGTGATCATGCAGAATGACAATGTGGCCGCCATCAACAACACCACCCAGATCGACCTGCAAGGTCAGGCGGCCTCCGAGTCGGACGGCTTCCGCCACATCTCGGGCACCGGCGGCCAGTTGCAGTTCGTCCGCGGTGCCTATGCCTCGCGCGGGGGCAAAAGCTTCATCTGCCTCGCCTCGACCTACGACAAACGCGGCGAACGGCGCAGCCGCATCGTCACCGCCCTCACCCGCGGCAACATCGTCACCACCCCGCGCACCGACATGATGTATGTGGTCACCGAATATGGGCTGGTGAATCTGAAAGGCCGCACCGTGGCCGAACGCGCCAAGCTGCTGATCTCCATCGCCCATCCTGATTTTCAGGAAGAGCTGGAACGCGATGCCCACCACCACAAGCTGATCCCGCAGGGCTATTTCTGACGTGCAGGATGGGCGATCCGCCCATCCTCCCTATCCGCATAAGAAAAACGGCCCGATGCAATTTGCACGGGCCGTTCGCAGATTGCCGGAGCGGGGAGGAGGAACGCTCCGGTCTGTCCGCAGGATTACATGTGGTAAGCGGTTTCGCCGTGCGACGCCTGATCCAGACCTTCGCGCTCCACATCGGCTTCGACGCGCAGGCCGAACACGACATCGGTGATCTTGTAGGCAACGAAAGCCACGACCCCCGACCACACCAGCGTCAAGGCAACCGCCTCGAACTGGATCAGGCTCTGCGCCGCGATCGAGTAGGTGTCGTCCTTCACGCCACCCAGCCAGCCCGCCGAGAACACGCCGGTCGCCATGGCACCGACAATCCCACCGACGCAGTGCACGCCGAAGACGTCGAGGCTGTCGTCGTATTTCATCGCATTCTTCACGACTGTCACGAAGAAGTAGCAAACCACAGAAACGATGAAGCCCAGCAGGATGGCCCCCATCGGGCCGATCGTGCCGCAGGCCGGGGTGATGGCCACAAGACCCGCCACCATGCCCGAGGCCGCACCCAGCATCGAGGCTTTGCCGCGCTGAAGTGCTTCCACGCCAGACCAGGTCAGCGCGGCGGCAGCGGTAGCCACGAAGGTATTGATCATCGCCAGACCCGCACCGCCATTCGCTTCAAGGTTGGAGCCGACGTTGAAGCCAAACCAGCCGAACCACAGCATCGAGGCGCCAATCATTGCCATGACCATCGAATGCGGTGCCATGTTTTCCTTGCCATAACCGACACGCTTGCCGATCACGAGGCAACCGACGAAGGCTGCGATCCCGGCGTTGATGTGCACAACCGTACCGCCGGCGAAGTCGATGGCACCCAGTTTGAACAGCAAGCCGCTGGCATCCCAGACCATGTGGGCAATCGGGAAGTACGAGAAGGTCGTCCAGATCGCCATGAACAGCAGAACCGACTTGAACTTCACGCGTTCAGCCCAGGCGCCGATGATCAGGCCGGGGGTGATGGCGGCAAAGGTCATCTGGAAGCAGATGAAGACATATTCCGGAATGACATAGCCCGGCGAGAAGGTCGCCGACATGCTGCTGGCGTTGACCCCCTTCAGGAAGATCTTGCCCAGACCACCCCAATAGGGCGAGGTGCCGCCGCCGAAGCTCATCGAATAGCCGAAGGCCACCCACATCACCATCACCATGCAGGCGATGATCGTGGTCTGCATCAGGATCGACAGCATGTTCTTGGCGCGCACCAGGCCACCGTAGAACAGCGCCAGACCCGGGATCGTCATGAACAGCACCAGCGCCGACGACGTCATCATCCACGACACGTCGCCCTTGTCCATCACCGGAGCCGCCACGGCGGCGGCCGTGGTGGTCGCATCCTGTGCAAAGGCGGGCAGTGCTGCGGCCACCGCCAGCATCAGGGCCGCTAGGCCGGTTGTCTTGAGCATTCTGTCCATCAGTTCGTCCCCTAACCCAGTCGCTTACAGCGCATCGTCATTCGTTTCGCCGGTACGCACCCGCACGGCATGGCTCACATCGATCACGAAAATCTTGCCATCGCCGATCTTGCCGGTGCGGGCGGTCTTGGTGATCGTATCGACCACCTGATCCGCCAGACCGTCCGACACCACGATCTCCAGCCGCATCTTCGGCACGAAGTTCACGGCATATTCCGCACCGCGATAGATCTCGGTATGGCCCGATTGCAGGCCAAATCCCTTGATCTCGGTGACCATCATGCCGCGCACGCCGATCGCCGTCAGCGCCTCGCGCACTTCCTCAAGCTTGAACGGCTTGATCGCCGCTACGATGAGTTTCACGTTGCTCCCCTTTTTCCTTGAAGCGGCAAGACCCACCTCCGTGTCGTTATCTTCTGGTCCGATGCGGCAGTATCCGCAGTTTTGGTTTCACCACTCTTTGCACTTTAGTTGACGCAAAATGGAAACCTTCGCGAGCGCAGCACCGGGCCTGACGGCCCGAAAGCCCGCCACAGCCGGTGCGTTTGCCCTATTTTTAATCTATATTTCATAATTGCGTAATATTTGATCGTTTCATAGCCCGAATCGGGGCAAGCGGCGGCTCCACATTTCCTTGCACTCGGGTTAGTCTGAGGCACAACAAGCCCGGAATGGGCAAGCGCCTGCGGGCGTCGGGCAGGCGAGGGTGGCAGATGGCATCGACAGGCAAGGGACGGACGCTCGTGGCCGACAAACGCTACGCCGGGTCCTCCGGCGGCAGCGCGTCCGGCGGCGGCCGGTCGTCAGGCGGGGGCTCCGGGGGTGGCGCTGCCCGCCGCAAGCCAAGCCCGCGACCCGCCGCCAAGCGCAGGCCTGCCCCACGCGGACATGGGCTGATCACCCGGTTCGTGCTGTTCCTCTGGCGCATCTTCTGGAGCTTAGTCTGGCGCGTCTGTGCAATCGGGGCAATGATCCTCGGCTGCGCCGTCCTGTACTTCTACGTCCAGCTTCCCCCCGTCTCGGCCCTGATCGACGGGCGGGCGCGCGGCTCGGTCACCATGCTGGACGCCAACGATGCTGTCTTCGCCTGGCGCGGCGAGACCTTCGGCGGTCTGGTCACCCCGAAAACCGTCTCGCCCAACCTCCTTCACGCCGTCATCGCCACCGAGGACAAGCGGTTCTACCAGCACTTCGGCGTGAGCCCGCGTGGTATCATCTCTGCCGTGGCGATCAACCTGCGCGCCGGGCGCGGCGCATTCGAGGGCAACGGCGGCTCCACCATCACCCAGCAAACCGCCAAACTCCTCTGCCTTGGCGTGGCCTATGACCCCAAGCAATGGAAATCCGAAAGCGCTTACGAGGACGACTGCCGGTCGGGCGGGTTGACGCGCAAGATCAAGGAGGTGCCCTACGCCATCGCGATGGAGGTGAAGTACACCAAGGATGAAATCCTGACGGTCTACTTCAGCCGCGCCTATCTGGGGGCCGGCACACGTGGGTTTGAAGCCGCCGCGCAACGCTATTTCGGCAAATCCGCCGCCAACCTGTCCCCGGCAGAGGCGGCCATGCTGGCGGGCCTCTTGAAAGCCCCCTCGCGATACGCCCCCACCAACAACCTGCAACGCGCGCAGGACCGTGCCGCCGTCATCATCGGGCTAATGCAGGACCAGGGCTATCTGACAAAGGCCGAAGCCGACGAGGCGCTGGCCCATCCTGCCGTCCTCTCCGGTGCTGCCGCGCAGAATGCCGGCGGGGCCTTTGCCGATTGGGTCATGGAAAGCACGCCCTCCTACCTTGCCAAGGACACGACCGAGGATGTCATCATCAAGACCACCCTCGACCCGCGCCTGCAAAAGGCCGCCGAAGATGCGCTGGCCGCTGTTTTCACCACCAAGCTCAAGAACGGCTCCAACGCGCAGGCCGCCATCGTGGTGATGTCAGCCGACGGCGCCGTGCGCGCCATGGTCGGCGGGCGCAACCTGCCGCAGGCCGGCAACTTCAACCGCGCCACCCAAGCCCTGCGTCAGACCGGCTCCAGCTTCAAACCCTTCGTCTATGCCGCCGCCCTCGATCTTGGGTGGAGCCCGATGGATTATGTCGACGACAGCCCTTTGACCATCAACATCAAAGGCTCGGGCCCCTGGACGCCGGAAAACTATGATCATCAGTTCAAGGGCATCATCACCATCGCGCAGGCGATGAAGGAAAGCCGCAACATTCCCGCCGTCAAGATCTCGGAGGACGTGGGCCGCGAGGCCGTGCGTGCCGTGGCGCAGGGCTTCGGCATCTCGACCGACCTCGCCCAGGGCCCGGCGCTTGCGCTCGGCGCCTCGGAAGCCACCCTCCTGGAGATGACAGGCGCCTATGCGGGCATCCTGAACGGCGGCTCCTCCGTAACGCCCTACGGTTTGCGTGAACTGACGCTGAAGGGGGAAACCGACCCGCTGATCGGCCAGGGCGGCGGCATCGGCGAGCGGGTGATTTCCGAAACCGCTGCCAAGGAACTGACCTGGATGATGACACAAGTCGTGCAAAGCGGCACCGGCGGACGCGCCAAATTGGGCGACCGTCCGGTGGCGGGCAAGACCGGCACCACGTCCGAGGCACGCGATGCCTGGTTTGTCGGCTTCACCGCCGATTACGTCACCGGCGTCTGGATGGGCTATGATGACAACACGCCCTTGAAAGGTGTCACCGGCGGCGGCCTGCCCGCCGAGATCTGGCACGAGGTGATGAGCCGCGTCGAGGACGGCCTGCCCGTCACCGACCTGCCCATGATCGTTCCGGAGCCCATGGCCCCCCCGCTGACCGACCCCACGACACCCTCCCAACAGCCGGCCCAGCAACCGGCCAAAGACCCGATCTCCTCGATCATCGAGGACCTTCTGGGCAAGGGCAACTGACACCGGGCCAAGACGCGCCGCACAGCAAGAGGCCGGGGACATGCCCCGGCCTCTTGCTCTATCCAGACCTCCACTCGCCGGCGCGCAGACCGCCGCCTTCAGACCGCGTTCAGCGCCGCAATCAGCTTGTCGATATCGCCGCCGTTCTTGTCCAGAATGGATCCGACTTCCGTGCGTTCCGAGGCGAGCATGTTCACGCCTTCGATGATGATGTTGAAGAACAACTGCCGTCCCGACTTGTCGCCGACCCACCAGCGCAGATCAAACGGCGCCTCGCCCTGCAGCGTGGCGGTCGATACGACCTCGTAATAGCTCTTGTACGGCTTGGCGTCGGTGACTTCGATCTTGCCGCCAATGAACTCGCGGAAACGGCGGCCGTATTTGCGGCTGATGTAGCCCTGGTAGGCCTTGGTAAACGTCGCCATCTGTGCCGGAGTGGCCGTCTTGGAGGCCGTCCCAAGTGCCGAGCGCGCAATTGTCGCCACATCGGCATAGGTGGCGAAAATCCGCTCGAAATCGCCAAACATCTGCTCTTCTGAGCGGCCCGAGTTGATCGTCGCATTCACCTCGCCAATCGCCTTGTCGATCAGGGCCTTGGCCTGTTCCACCGTCAGGGCGCGCACCGGCAGGGCAAAGGCCAGAAACCCGGTGCCCGCCACCAGTCCCGCGCCAAAGGCGCGTCGCGTCAGGTGCTGCGAGGTGCCGACCTCAAGTTCCGTCTTACTGTTGCTGCGCATAGGGATCCTCAAACTCGCTGTCCGTGGTGACCTGGCCCAGATCGTGGCGGCGGTGTTCCAGATACAAAAGCCGCGCCTGAGCATAGCTGTCTGCGCTGTCATATAGGATCGAATCGTAGGTTTCGGAATAGCGGCCGCGATCACCAATCTTTGCAAAGACCTGCGCGAATGTGTCGATCCATGCCTTGTTCTTGGGAATCAACAGCCGCACCGGATCAAGCCCGATGTCAACGACCTTGCCCAAAGCGTCGCGCCGGGTCGAGGGGCCATAGAGCGGCAGTTCCAGATACTCTCCTTCCCCCACACCCCAGACCGCCAGCGTCTCACCGAAATCAGTCGGCTTTTCGGGCGCGCCCAGCGGCGTGGCCGGGTCAAACAGCCCGCCGATCCCGACCGTGGTGTTGATGGCAAAGCGCAGGGTGTTGTGCGCGGCCTTGCCCAGCCGCAACTGCAACACGTCGTTCACCACCTCGCCCGGCAGATCAAGGTTGCCCGCGAAGTTTGAAACGCCCTGCACAACCGGCTTGGGCACGATCTTTGTGGCCCCCAGCGCGATCGGGCGGATCACATTCTTGTCAAGAGCCAGGTTCAGCGCGTGGGTCGACCGGTTCTCTTTCTCGAACGGATCACTGATTCCCTGCGGAGCGAGCCCCGGTCCGCAGGCGGAAAGGCCGAAAAGGGCCGCGAAACCCGCAATTGCGGCCATTCTAAAGCAAAACTGGGACATCGGTTCGGCCATGATAAACGTTTCGATCACGCCAAGGCACCAGCCGTGGCTTTAACTTTCAGACGTCAAGCCATATGCTGCCAGCCGAGGCAAGACAACGGGCAAGCGGTCTGATCTGCGGGTCCAAGAGTTTTCCCGCCCAGCCGCAAAAAAAGTCACAGGAGCCATGAATTGGCGCAAATGGAATTCAAACGGGGCCGGGATGAGCTTGATGCATCCCGCAAAGATATGCGTGGCCTCTTGTTCGCCGCCTTCTTCTTTTCCGTCTTCGTCAACCTACTGATGCTGACCGGGCCGCTCTACATGCTGCAGGTCTATGACCGCGTGCTGGGCAGCCGGTCAGAGCCTACTCTGTGGGCGCTTTCGGCTCTGATGGCGGTCTTGTACCTCGCCATGGGCGTGCTGGATTACTCGCGCGGCCGCATCATGGCCCGCATCGGCGCACGCATGCAGGAACGGCTCGACCGCCGGGTCTTTGCCGCCGCCATGAAGCGCATCGGCCAGACCCCCGGCGACCCGCTCGCCGTGGCCGCCCAGCGCGATCTGGAGGCGGTGCAGCGGCTCTGGGCCTCGCCCGTGCTGATCGCGCTCTTCGACATTCCCTGGGCGCCGATGTTTCTGGCCGCCATCTTCGTGTTCCACCCGATCCTGGGCTGGATGTCGGTGGCCGGTGGGGTGATCCTTGTGGTCATCACGATCATGAACCAGATCATGACCAAAGCCCCTCTGCAAAAGGCCAACGCCGCCACGATGCGCGGCGAACAACTCTCCGACGGCATCAAGCAAGAGGCCGAGGTGGTGCAGGCGCTTGGCATGACTGGTGCCGCCTTCGACCGCTGGCAAGTGGCCCGCCGCTTCGCGCTCGAACAAAGCATCTCCGCCTCCGACCTTGGCGGCGTGTTCGGCACAGTGTCGAAGATCTTCCGTCAGTTTCTGCAATCGGCCATGCTCGGCGCAGGCGCCTATCTGGTCTTGAACAACGAGATGGGCTCGGGTGCGATGATCACCGGCTCGATCCTTCTGGGCCGCGCCCTGCAGCCGATCGAGATGGTGATCGGCCAATGGGCCTTGGTGACCCGCGCGCAGGAAGGACGCCTCCGCCTGTCGGAACTGCTGTCGAAAGTCCCACCCGAACCGCCGCACACCGAACTGCCCCGCCCCCGCGCGATTCTCGAGGCGCAAAACCTGACCGTCGTGCCGCCCGGCGAAAGCCAGGCCGTGCTGCGGATGATCAACTTCCGGATGGAGCCGGGTCAGGCGCTTGGCATCATCGGCCCGTCAGGGGCTGGCAAATCCACCCTCGCCCGCGCCCTGATCGGCGCCTGGAAGCCCGCCGGCGGCAAGGTCCGTCTGGATGGCGCGGCTTTGGACCAGTACGACCCCGACCGCCTTGGCAGCTACATCGGCTATCTGCCGCAGCGCATCACCCTGTTTGATGGCACGATTGCCGAGAACATCGCCCGCCTGCAATCCAACCCCGATGGCGCCGCCGTGGTCGATGCCGCCCGCAAGGCCGCCGCGCATGACATGATCACCAAACTGCCCGACGGCTACGACACCCGCGTGCAGGCCTTGGGAGGCCGCCTCTCCGGTGGCCAGATCCAGCGCATCGGTCTGGCACGGGCGCTCTATGGCGATCCGGTGCTGCTGG
>CANGHD010000158.1 GCA_947453525.1 Paracoccaceae bacterium
CGGGCTTGGGCGCGCCGGGGGTTTCACACCCCCGGACCCCCGTGGGATATTTGGGCCTGAATGAAAGGGAAAGCGAGCAGGCTTTGCCGATCTTGAGATGTGCGGCAGACTGGCGCTTTGGGAGCGGGGCAGTGCCATGAAATTCACGACGGAGGTCCGGCAGGCGCCGGGGATGACTGCGACCGGGCTGGCGGTTCCAGAAGCCGTGGTGGCCGCGTTGGGCGGGGGCAAGCGCGCCAAGGTGGTGGTGACGCTGAACGGTTACTCCTATCGCAGCAGTGTCTTTGCCATGGATGGCGGCTTCAAGCTGCCCTTGGCGCAGGAGCATCTGGCGGCGGCAGGGGTTGTCGCCGGGCAGGTGGTGGAGGTGGAGGTTAGGCTGGACACCGAACCGCGCGACGTCGCTGTGCCAAAGGATCTGGCGCTGGCCTTGCAGTCTGCCGGGCTGCAGGCGCGGTTTGCCGCTCTGTCCTATTCGCACCGCAAGGAACATGTCCGGGCGGTGGAAGAGGCCAAGACCGCGCAGACCCGGGCGCGGCGGATTGCCAAGGCGTTGGAGATCATCGCCGGCGCGTAGGATGGGCCATTGGCCCATGTTACCGGCCCAGCACGCCGCGCAGCTTGGCGTGGCGGTTCACGTCCTTGTAGAGCAGGTAGCGGAACGGGCCGGGGCCTGCGGCGTAGCAGGCTTGCGGGCAATAGGCGCGCAGCCACATGAAATCGCCGGCCTCGACCTCGACCCAGTCCTTGTTCAGCTTGTAGACGGCCTTGCCTTCAAGGACATAAAGGCCATGCTCCATCACATGGGTTTCCTCGAACGGGATCACGCCGCCTGGCTGGAAGGTCACGATGTTGACATGGGCGTCATGGCGCAGGTCTGTGGGATCGACGAAGCGGGTGGTGCCCCAGCGCCGGGCCGTGTCGGGCATCCAGTTGACGGGCAGATCGGTCTCGTTGGTGACAAAGGCCTCGGGGGCGGCCACGCCCGGGGCGGGTTCATAGAGTTTGCGCAGCCAGTGGAAACGGGCGGGCTCGGATCCTTCGGCAAGGAAGGTCCAGCGCGTGCCCGCTGGGATATAGGCATAGCTGCCCGGTGACAGGTCATGGCCGGCGCCGCCGATGGTCAGCGTCGCCTCGCCGTGGGTGACGAACAGCCAGTGTTCGGCCCCCATGTCCGCGTCGGGCGCATCGGACCCATGGCCCGGCTGCACCTCCATCACATATTGCGAGAAAGTCTCGGAAAAGCCCGACATCGGCCTGGCGATCAGCCACAGGCGCGTGCCGGTCCAGCCCGGCAGATAGCTGACCAAGATGTCGGAAAAACAGCCCTTGGGGATGACGGCATAGGCCTCGGTAAACACGGCGCGCTGGGTCATCAGGGCGGTCTGGGGCGGCAGACCGCCGGTCGGCGCATAATAGCTGGTCATGGCAGCAGGTCCTTCAGGCGAAGTTCGGCGATACGCTCGACTTGGGCGCAGGCGGTGGCGAATTCGGGGACGGTCTCGTTCGACAGGCGGCTGTGGAAGGCCGCAAGGATGGAGGCCTTGGTGTTGTCCCGCACGGCGATGATGAAGGGGAAGCCATGCTTGGCGACATACTGGCCGTTCAAGTCCTGGAAGGTCGCGCGTTCGGCATCGGTCAGGGCATCCAGCGCGGCGCTGGCCTGTTCGGCGCTGCTTTCCGGCGTCAGGCGGCGGGCGGCGGCGAGTTTGCCGGCAAGGTCGGGGTGGGCTTTCAGAACGCCCAGCCGTTCCTCGGCGCTGGCCGAGCGGAACATGCGCGCCAAGGCGTGGTGCAGGCCAGCGGCGCTGTCATGGGCGGGCCCCAGTTCCAGATCGAAGGCGCGGTCGGCGATCCATGGCGAATGCTCGAAGATGGAGCCGAAACGGGCCACGAACCGCTCTCGCGTCATCTGTGAGGGCCGTTCGATCCGCTGATGCGGGTGGATTGCCGCCCAATGCTGCGCAATCTCGATGCGGCGGGCGAACCAGACGTCCTTGTGCATCCTCGCATAGTCAAGGAAGCGCTTCAGCCCCGCGATCTTGCCCGGCCGCCCGATCAGGCGGCAATGCAGGCCGACCGAGAACATCTTGGGGCTGCCCGCTTCGCCTTCTGCATACAGCGTGTCGAAGGTGTCGCGCAGATAGGTGAAGAACTGTTCGCCCTCGATATAGCCCGGCGCGGTGGCAAAGCGCATGTCGTTGGCTTCAAGGGTGTAGGGCAGGATCAGCTGATCCCGGTCGCCCACCTCGCGCCAATAGGGCAGGTCGTCGTCATAGGTGTCCGAAATCCAGTCGAACTGCCCCGTGGCGGCCGTCAGGTCCACCGTGTTGACGGAACAGCGCCCGGTGTACCAGCCGCGCGGCGGCGCGCCCACCACTTCCGTGTGCAGGCGGATCGACTCGGCGATCTGGCGGTCCTCTTCCTCGGGGGCCATGTCGCGGTGGTCAATCCATTTCAACCCATGCGAGGCGATCTCCCACCCTGCCGCCTTCATCGCCGCCACCTGTTCGGGGTTGCGCGCCAAGGCGGTAGAGACGCCGTAGATCGTGACAGGAATCTCCATCCCGGTGAACAGCCGGTGCAGACGCCAGAAGCCAGCCCGCGCGCCATAGTCGTAGATCGACTCCATGTTCCAGTGGCGCTTGTCGGGCCAGGGCGCAGCCCCGGCGATGTCGGACAGGAAGGCCTCGGACTGGCCATCGCCATGCAGGATGTTGTTCTCGCCGCCCTCTTCGTAATTCAGCACCAGCGAAATGGCGACTTTCGCGCCATTGGGCCAAGCGGCATTGGGCGGGGTCGGGCCGTGGCCGCGGAAATCTCGGGGGTAGCGTTGCATGGGGCACCTCAACCTGACAGGCTTAGACTATGCGGGATAAGCACGCTCCGGTATCAAATAAAGCCGGAAAGTGCTTTGCGCCGGTGCCGGGGTGCGGGCCTTGGCGAAATGCGGCAAGGTGGCGAAAAAGGGGGCGATGATGGCAGAGGGCTGGCTGACGACACATGTGCTGGACACGGCGCGCGGGGTACCTGCGGGCGGCATCAAGATCATGCTCTACCGGGTGACGGGCAACAGCCACCGACAGATCGCCGAGGTGGTGACCAACGCCGATGGCCGCACCGATGCGCCTTTGCTGAAGGGCAAGGACTTTCGGGTGGGCGGCTATGAACTGGTCTTCTGCGCGGGCGACTACCTTCGCGCCTCCGGTCAGGTGACCGGCGAGACGCTGTTTCTGAACGAAATCCCGATCCGCTTCGGCATCAGCGACGAGACCTCGCACTACCACGTGCCGCTTTTGCTGTCTGCCTTCGGCTATTCCACCTATCGCGGCAGTTGACCTAGTTGCCGCATTTGACCGAACCGGTCAGCCATTGCCCATTGGTACAGGTGTAAAGCCAGCCCGAGGAATTGCAGGTCGTCGACCCCTCGGGCGAGCAGGCGGCCAGCGGGGTGACGCCGCCGTTGTAGCCGCCGCCGCCCTGCGCGGCGTTCTGGTACATGCCGTACAGGTTTGTGATGAAGTAGTCGTAGTTCATGCCGCCGCCATAGATCTGATAGGCGTTGTCGATCTCGTCGCTGCAGGCATTGGCCCAGTCATCAAAGGACAGGCCCGGCGGCGGCGGGTTGCAATAGGGTCCGGCGAGGGCGGCGGATGCGATCAGGCTGGCAAGGACGGCAAGGGCAAAACGTGTCATGGCGTACCTACAAAAGTTCAACAGGAATGCCGCGAGCTTAGGCTTCGGCGGCTGAGTCGAGCAAGGCAAGCTTGCACGCTATTCCCCAGATTCGCGCGGACTTAAGGTCTTGCCGCAGACGGATGGGTCAGCGCCTTTGTCCGCCTGCGGATTGCAGGATGCGCAGCAGGCGGCGGCGGTCGCGGGCGAGGGCGGCCTCGATCAGGCCCGCCATGACACCCCGGAGTTTCAGATGCGGGGCAAGGCTGGAATGGGTCTGATCGGCGAAGAGCACGTGATCGCACCCCCTCGCCTGCGGAAAGGCGCGGGCTTGGGTGCTGTCGTCCAGCAGTCCGTGCAGCAAAGTGATCTGCGGGCCTTGCGGCAGCGCGGCGGTCAGGGTTGCGGGCAAGCTTGCGGTCCAGTCGCGCCAGCGGGTCTCCTCTGCGGCGGCAGGGCGGTGCTGCGGGCCGATCGCGAGGATGGCGGTCAGCGGCAGGATCTCTCCGGCGCGCAGCGCCGCGAAAGCGCCCATCGAGGTGCCGATAGCGAGGGTATTCTCGATGGTCTGCCGGGCGCGCAGCTTGGCCACCGCCTCGATCAGGCTTCCGGCAAAGCCGGGGGCGCTGGCCCAACTGCGCGAGCGGTCAAGCACGAACAGGGCAGTGCGGTTCTGGACGGAGGCCGCGCGGACGAACTCGGGCGAGGGCATCCGGGTGGCATCGTGACCGATGGAGGCGAAAGAGAGCACAAGGTCGGGCGAAGTCCCGGCCAGATGCAGGATCCGGTAGGGCGGCAGGTCGATCAGGGTTTCGAGGCTTGGTGCATCCGGAGCGGGCGCATCAGGTGTGGACATCGAGGCCCCCGTTGGCGCGGCGCATCTCCTCCTTGATCCGGGCGACCATATAGTCGGTGAACAGCCGCACCTTGCTGTCCTTGGCGCTGCGCTGCTGCGACAGAAGCGAGAGTTGCGTGGGCAAGGGCGGCGTGGCCGTGGCAACCGGAATGAGCCGACCTTGGCGCAGATGGTCTGCCACCTCGAACGCCGGTTTCAGCACCACGCCGCGCCCGTCCAGCGCCCAGCCGGTCAGCACATCGCCGTCATCGGATTCGTAAGGCCCCGAGATTTCAAAGCGGCGCGGGCCTTCTGGGGTTTGCAGGGTCCATTGGAATTCCTTGGCACCGGGAAAACGCAGGTTCAGGCAATCGTGCTTGTCACGCACCAGCGCCTCGCCGTCCAGCGGCATGCCGCGCCGGGCGATATAGGCCGGGGCGGCGCACAAAAGCCGGGGGCAGTCGGCGATGAGGCGGACCTTCAGCGTAGAATCCTCAAGGATGCCAAGGTGGAAGGCGATATCCAGACCCTCGGCCGTCAGGTCGATCACCCGATCCGACAGGCGCAGGCGCACGTCGATGGCGGGGTACTGGTCCTTGAAGCTGGGCACATGCGGGGCGATGAAGCGGCGACCGATCCCGAGCGGGGCCGCCACAAACACCACGCCGCGCGGGTTCTGCGCGGTCTCCATCACCGACGCTTCGGCTTCGTCAATCGCCTCCAGCACCTTGCGGGCGCCTTCATAGAAGATCCGGCCGTTCTCGGTCGGTTGCAGGCTGCGGGTGGTGCGGTTGAACAGCCGCACGCCAAGGTGCTTTTCCAGCTCCGAGATTCGCGCCGAGGCCACGGCGGGCGAAGTGCGCTGGTCGCGCGCGGCGGCTGACATCGAGGACAGTTCGTAGACCCGCACGAACATGCGTAAATTGTTGACATAGGACATGCGGAGGGTGGTCCTTTTGCCTGTATTGCCAGTTCTTTTGCCAATCTTGAAAGTGATCCGGCATTTGACGGATTAACAGTTAAGTGCGCCCCGGTATAGGTTTTTGAAAACACGAGGGATGCGCGATGTATGACTGGATAGTGCTGTGGGACTGGGTGCAGATCGCCGTGCGCTGGGTGCATGTGATCACGGCCATGGCGTGGATCGGGTCCAGCTTCTACTTCATCGCTTTGGACCTTGGCCTGCGGCGCGACGTGCCCTTGCCGCCGGGCGCCAGTGGCGAGGAATGGCAAGTCCATGGCGGCGGCTTCTACCACATCCAGAAATACATGGTGGCCCCCGCCGCGCTGCCCGATCACCTGATCTGGTTCAAGTGGGAAAGCTATTCGACCTGGCTGTCAGGCTTTGCCATGCTGGTGCTGGTCTACTACATGGGCGCGCAGTTTTTCCTGATCGATCCAGAGGTTATGGAGATGACCGTCTGGCAGGCCGTGGCGATCTCGCTGGCATCCTTGGCCTTCGGCTGGGTGGCCTATACGACGATCTGCAAGGTCTTCGTCAACGCCAACCAGACGGCGGTGATGGTGGCCCTGTTCTTCGTTCTGGTCGCGATGAGCTGGTTTTACGTGCATGTCTTCAGTGGCCGCGCCGCGATGCTGCATCTGGGGGCCTTCACCGCCTCGATCATGTCGGGCAACGTGTTCTTCGTGATCATGCCGAACCAGCGGGTCGTGGTGGCGGACCTCAAGGCGGGCCGCACGCCGGATGCCAAGTACGGCAAGATCGCCAAGCAGCGCTCTACCCACAACAACTACCTGACGCTGCCGGTCATTTTCCTGATGCTGTCGAACCACTACCCGCTGATCTTCGCCACCAAATACAACTGGATCATCGCCAGTCTTGTCTTCCTGATGGGCGTCACGATCCGGCATTGGTTCAACACCCGCCACGCCAAGAAAGGCTCGCCGCACTGGACATGGGCGGTCACGGGGATCCTCTTCCTGATCATCGCCTGGCTCTCGACCGCGACGATGTACCACCCGGCCGAGGATGCCAAGCTCGAGGGTCCCTCGCTGGTCTATGCCTCGGCCACGGGGTTCGACGATGTGGTGACGATCATCCAGGGCCGCTGTTCGATGTGCCATGCCCGCGAGCCGGCTTATGAAGGGATCAACTGGGCCCCCAAAGGCGTGGTGCTGGAGACACCCAACGACATCGCGCGCGAGGCGCGGCGGATTTATGAACAGGCGGGCCTGACCCACGCCATGCCGCCCGCCAACCTGTCCTACATGGAACAGCCTGAACGTGACGCGATTGTGAAGTGGTTTCGCAGCGCGGGTGTGATGGGCCTTCAAGGCTAAGGCTTTGATTATGCCGCCGGACGGGCTAGCTGTCTTGAGGTTTCAACGGAGGACGGCATGAGCGAGATCAAGCAGGTTGTGACGGCAGATGGGACGGCTCCGGTCTGGGTGTTCCATCCGGAAAGGCCCTCGACGACGGGGGTGATCCTTTACATGGATGCCTTCGGGCCACGGCCCGCGATGCAGGACATGGCGGCGCGGATGGCTGCGATGGGGCATGTGGTGGTCTTGCCGGACCTGTTCTACCGCGCCGGGACTTACGGGCCGTTTGATCCTTTGACGGCCTTTGGCAATGACGCGACAAGGACGCAGTTGATGGGGCTGATGGGGGCAACCTCGCAGGACCTGACAGTGCGCGATACGGCAGCGTTCCTTGACCTGCTGTCTGCCGAGGGCGCTACCGGATCGGTCGCGACCGTCGGCTATTGCATGGGCGGTGGCCGGGCCATGAACGCGGCGGCGGCCTACCCCGACCGCATCAAGGCGGCGGCGAGCCTGCACGGCGGCAACCTCGCCAGCGATGCCGCTGACAGCCCGCACACAAGGGTGGGCTTGATCAAGGGTCAGGTCTATGTGGGCAGTGCCGGGGTGGACCGCAGTTTCCCGCCGGAACAATCCGCCAAACTGGCGCAGGCCCTGCGGGAGGCCGAGGTCAACCATGTGATCGAGAATTACGTCGGCTGCCAGCACGGCTGGTGCGTGCCGGACCACTCGGTCTATGACGCCAACGGGGCGGAACGGCACTGGCGGCGGCTGCAGGTTCTGTTTGCCGAGGCGCTCCAAGGCTGAAGGAAGGTGCGTACACAGACGCACCCTACGGCCGCACCCCAAGATTTTTCGGCGAAAAATCTTGGGCTCCCCGATTCGCTGCATCATGGTTAACAGTCTCCTGTCTTCCGGCGCGTAGAGACGCAAGGAAGACAGAAGGAAGACGCGAAGAAGACACCGGATTTGCCCTGAAACCGCCGGATTAATCCAGCGCCCGCAGGCACTTGGATAGGATGCGTGCTTGCACGCATCCTATCCGGTCAGGACTTGGTAAACCGCCACTCGGTGACCTGTTGATAGGTCTCACCCGGCTTCAGCTCGATCGAGGGGAAGCCTGCATGGTTCGGCGCGTCGGGCCAGTTCTGCGCCTCGATGGCCAGGCCCTCGTAGACCCCACGACCCGGGCGCTGGGCGGCGCGGCCGTCGTACAGCTGAATGCCGGCTTCGGTGGTGGCGATGGTCATCGTCAGGCCAGAGGTTCCCGTCAGCCAAAGCACATCCCGCAAGCTCTGCCGTCCGCCGGAAAGGCAGAAGTTGTGGTCCAGCACGGTGTCGGCTTGGGTGATCTTGCGGCCGCGGCGGAAGTCCATCTGGCTGCCGGTGACATCGGCAATCTCGCCGGTGGGGGCGAAGGTTTCGGTGGTGGGCAGGTACTGGCCAGCGGCGATCTGCAGCGAGTGGCCAGCCCAATTCTCGGACCCGTCCATGTTCCAGTAAGAATGGTTGGCGGCGTTGAACAGGGTCAGCGCGTCGGTCGTGGCCGTCACCTCCATCCGCAGGACATGGCCCGGATGCACGGAAAAGCGCGCCTCGACATGGCGGTTGCCGGGGAAGTTGCCCTCGCCATCGGGCAGATCAAGACCGAGGGTGACGCTGGTCTCGTCAGCCTCGACAATCTCCCAGATCTTGTGCTGCGTGCCGACAGCCCCGCAATGCAGGGTATGGATGCCATTCTGGTTCTTTTCAAACTCATAAGCCACGCCGCCGATCGTGGCCTTGCCATCGGTAAACCGATTGACCACCGGAGCGACCAAGGAGCCATGGTGGCGCAGCTTGCCCTCGTAATCCGACA
>CANGHD010000159.1 GCA_947453525.1 Paracoccaceae bacterium
CAAGGACCGCCAGCGTCGCAGCTTCATCAGCCCGGCTCAGATTGAAGCCGGGACTCCGCGCTACTCGGCAGCGGCCCTTGGCATCCCGCCGTCCGATGTCCCGGGTCTGGTGCAGGTATCACCCGATCACCTTGTCGAAGCCGTGGTGAGGCCATGATCCGGTACGTCCTGAAACGCGCCGTCTCGATCCTGCTGACCTTTCTGACCGTGTCCGTCATCGTCTTTCTGATGATGCATGCGGTGCCCGGCGGACCCTTCGATGGCAACGAGATGCCGGTGTCGAAAGAGGTGCGCGACAAGCTGATGGCCAGCCTCGGGCTCGATAAGCCGCTTTACGTTCAGTATTTCAAATACATGTGGGGCGTCTTTCACTTTGACTTTGGCGTACCTTTCCAAAGCCCCGGTGAGACGGTCCTGCAACTTCTGGCGCGCGCCTGGCCGCCAAGCCTGATCCTCGGCGGGCTTGGCGTGGTGATTGGTGCGACCATCGGCATCCTTCTGGGCATCGCCGCAGCCCTGCGCCGCAACAGCTGGATCGACTATGTCGCCTCGACTTTGGCCACCCTTGGCCTGACGATTCCGGTCTTCGTGATCTCGATGATGCTGATCCTGATGTTTGCCGTCTTCCTCGGCTGGCTGCCCGCCAAGGGCTGGGACAAACCCAATTCGTGGTATCTGCCGATTGCCGCCTACGCGATGATCCCGATGGCGACCTATGCCCGCTACACCCGCTCGGCCATGCTGGACGTGCTGAACAAGCCCTTCGTCACCGTCCTGCGCGCCAAGGGCCTGTCCGAACGGCGGATCATCTTCCAGCACGTCCTGCGCAATGCCGCCCTGCCGATGGTGGCCGTGTTCCTGCCGATGTTCATCGGCACCGCCACCGGCTCGATCTTCGTCGAGGCGATGTTCCGCGTGCCGGGGCTGGGGGCCTATTTCGTCTCCTCCATCACCCTGCGCGACTACCCGCTGGAGATGGCACTGATCCTGATGATCACCATGATGTTCTGCCTCGCCTACCTTTTGACCGACATCGTCTATGCGCTGCTCAATCCGCGCATCCGCTTTGGGGGCAAATCATGACCCAAGCCACGCCGCGCCAGCACGGGCCGCTGTATTTTGCATGGCGGCGGTTTGCGGCCAACAAGGCGGCGGTGGTATCGGGCCTTGTCCTGATGATCCTTGTCCTGATGGCGATCTTTGCGTCATTGATCACCAAGACGAACTATGACGAGCAAAAGTTCCTGACCGATGCCTATGCCATGCCGTCGTCAACCTATTGGTTCGGCGTCGATGATCTGGGGCGGGATTTCTTCTCGCGCATCGTCTATGGCTCGCGGATATCGTTGACCATCGGCTTTTCCTCGGCGTTGTTTTCGGTGCTGATCGGCATCCCGCTGGGCGCCGCCGCCGGTTACTATGGCGGCGCGGTCGACTGGGCCGTGATGCGCCTGATCGAGCTGTTTTCGGTTGTCCCGTCGCTTCTGGCCGCCATGCTGCTGGGCGCGCTGACCGGCGGCGGCTTCTTCACCATCGTGTTGGTCGCGGCCCTGTTCGGCTGGGTGCAGGTCTGCCTTCTGGTCCGCGCGCAAGTGAAAGCCGTCCGCGAGAAAGAGTTCATCCGGGCGGCCCAAGCGCTGGGAGCCTCGCCGGGCTATATCATCTGGCGGCACCTGATCCCGAACTCGGTGTCGCCGATCATCGTGGGCTTCGTGCTGGCCATTCCCTTGGCGATGATGCTGGAAGCTTCGTTGAGCTTTCTGGGCATCGGCGTCCCACCGCCGCTGCCAAGCTGGGGTCAGATGATCAATGTGGGGATGAACTTCATGTACTTTTACTGGCATCTGGCGGTCTTCCCGACCGCCGCCCTTGCCATCACGGTGCTGGCCATTACCCTCTTTGGCGATGGTCTGCGCGATGCCCTTGACCCGACCCTGAAAGGCCGCTGATTTGCGCGAAAATTTGTCCTCGTTGTTCCTTTTGGACCCGGATGTCACGTTCCTGAACCACGGGTCTTACGGAGCCTGCCCGCGCCCGGTGTTCGAAGACTATCAGCGCTGGCAGATGAAGCTGGAACGCCAGCCCGTGGCTTTCCTTGACCCCGCCCGCGGCCTGACCGGCTGGATGCGCGACGGCCGGGTTGCGGTCGGGACCGAGGTTGGTGCTTCGCCCGACGATCTGGTCGGCCTGACCAATGCCACCACCGGACTGAACATCGCCATCCAGTCACTGGACCTTCGCCCCGGTGACGAAATCCTGACAACCGATCACGAATATGCCGCCCTTGAGAAGACCTGGGCCTATGTCTGCCGCCGCAGCGGTGCCGTGGTCAAACATGTGACGATCCCGCTGCCCTTGACGACCGAGGCGCAGTTCACCGAGGCCGTGCTGGCGGGCATCACCGACCGGACCCGCGTCCTGTTCCTGAGCCACATCACCTCGGCCACGGCTCTGGTCTTCCCCATTGAGCGTGCCGTGGCCGAAGCCCGGGCGCGCGGCATCATCTCGGTGATCGACGGGGCGCATACGCCGGGCCATATCCCCTTGAACCTCGATGCGCTGGGCGCGGACTACTACGCGGGCAACTGCCACAAGTGGATGATGGCGCCGAAGGGGGCTGCCTTCCTGCATGTCCGGCGAGAGTTGCAGGCCGCGCTGAACCCCTTGGTCATCAGCCATGGCTGGACCGAAGGGTCCAATAGCCCCGGCGCGCAGGGTCCGTTCGGCAACTCGGCTTTCATCGACGAGCTGGAAGTGCAGGGCACCCGCGATCCCTCGGCGTGGTTGGCAGTGCCGGCGGCCATCAGCTTCGCCCATCAGCATGACTGGAAATCCGTGGCGCGTGATTGTCGCGCCTTGGCGCAGGATACCGCTGCACGGGTTTCCGCCCTGACCGGTCTGCCGGGCTTCTGCAGCCGCGAATTCTGCGCCCCACAAATGGTATCGATGCCGGTGACCAACTGCGATCCCTTGAAGCTAAAGCAACGCCTGCTGGATGACTACGCCATCGAAATTCCCTGCTTCAATTGGCAGCAGCACACCGTCGTGCGGGTGTCGGCGCAGGGCTACAACACGCAAGCCGACATGGATCACCTGGTTGCGGCCTTGACAGTCCTGCTGCCACAGCTATCAGCCGAAGGGTGACCTTGCGACCTCAAGGATCCGCCCAAGGGGAACCACCATGAAACGCGGCGCTCTGCATTATCTGGAGCCGATTGCCACGCCCTCACGCGGGACGGCAGTGCTGGACGCCATGGCCGAGATGATCGAACGGGCAGGGCTTGGGGTCGGTGACCGACTGCCGCCGGAAGTGGCGATTGCCTCGGCGCTTGGCGTCGGACGCTCCACCATCCGAGAGGCGCTGAACCGTTGGGAGGGGCTTGGCCTGATCCGGCGGCGGCGGGGCGATGGCACTTACCTCACAGCCAAGGTCCGCACCTCGCACGGTCCCTTGCCCACGATGGTGCAGCTTGAGGGTGAAGCGATCCTGCGCCTGCTGGATGTGCGAAGGGTCGTGGAATCCGGCACCGTGCGGCGCGCGGCGCTGAATGCCACCCTGTCGCAGCGGCTGGAGATCGGGCGGCTTTGCGATGACCTGCTGCAGATCGTTGCCCGCGGTCTGCCCTACCGCGTGGCCGATGCCGCCTTTCACGCGGCGATTTGCGATGCCACCGGCAACCCGATGTTCGGCCATATGCTGCAGCAGATGGACGAGGCGCTGGAGCGGTCGGCGGAATCGCCGTTTTCCGTGCCGGGCTTCGGCCTCGCCTCCTTCCCGCCGCATCGCAACCTGTCCGATGCCATCGTGGCGGGCGATGCGGATGCTGCCGAAGCCGCGCTCAACACCATCATCGACCGGGTCGAGGCGGAAATCCGGATCATCATCGCCGGCGGCCCGCCGTCAGACCGCTGACTTGCGCCACTATGTTTTCATCAGAAATCCCGCAGTACCGGTTCAGATCGCCAATGGTGTCGGTCTGCCCGACGTGCTCGACCCCAATCGAGATCGTCCGGCGCCCGCACACATCGGCAAGCCAATCTAAAGTCGCCTGCCCGTTGATCACCTTAGCCAGCGTGCAGTGCGACGCAAGCATTGGGTCCGGCCCCGTTGCTTCGGCTTGCGGTGATTTCGGGCGTGCCGCCCTTCAAAGCAAGCGGTGTCTTCGGCCCATTGATTTTTCGATTGCGGTCAGCGGTTTTGGCCGTTGGACCTAGGCCGATGAGCTCGTCGGGGAGTCCCGGATGAGCCCATAGTGATGCTTTGGCTGGCCGGATCTGGGCCCATGGCATCAGGGCGTCGATGTCCTTGTCAAGGTGGCCGTTGGCCAGCCTGGTGAAGAGATCGCACAGGCAGGCGTAGGGCTCGACGCCGTTCATTTTGCATGTGCCGATCAGACTGGCAAAGCGAACCCAGTTGCGGCCGCCCTCGTCATGGCCGGCGAAGAGGGCGTTGCGGCGGTTCATGGCCGGACTGCGGATGGCGTTTTCGACCAGGTTCGAATCCATGTCGACCCGGCCGTCGTGAAGGAACAATCGGAATCCGTCCTGTCGCCGGAGCATATAAGCCATGGCGTCGCCGAGGTCGGATTTGCGCGAGACGCGTTTGGATTGGGCGGAAAGCCAGGTGAAGAATGCATCGGCCGGCGGGCGAGACAAGGTCTGCCGGGCTTCATGACGCTGTTCGAGGTCGGAGACCCGCTCGGCTATCCTCGACCTTGGAGAGGGCTGCGATGCGCAACAGGGCCTCGTCGACGATGGGGGATCCCTTCTTGGGCTTGGCGGCGATCAGCTTTCGGCGCCGCAGATTTGGGCCCATATGCCCAGCAGTAGGCCAGCTTCAAGGGCATGCCACCTTTGCGATCTGGCTGGGCCAGATGGCTGTAACCGCCAGAGGCATCAACTTGGATGGTCCCGTCGAAGCCCATCAGGATTTGATCGGCATAGTCGCCTTTTCGGCCGGGATGGTCGTGGAACACAACGCCCGGCGACGCCGGTCCATTCCAGCGCCGGTCATCGCGCAGAACGGCCCAAAGATAGCCGGTTTTCGTCCGGCCCCGCCCCGGATCAAGCACCGGAGCCGTGGTTTCGTCGACATAGAGGCGTGAACTGCCGGTCTTCAGCAGCACCGCCATGCGATCCACAACCGGCGCAATCAGGGCGCCTGTCCTGCCCATCCAGTCGGCCAGCACCGACCGCAGGGTCGGCACCCCGAGCCTTACCATGGCCACAGCCTGCCGGTTCAACGGCATCTGCTCTGAGTGCTTGGCCATGGCGATCTGGGCCAGAAGCGCCTCGGTCGGCCAACTGCCCTCCAGGAGATGCGCCGGGGCCCTGGCCTGCACAACACCCGTCCGCCCCTTGGGGCAGGCATATCGAGGTCGGACCGTGACAATGACTTGATTGCGGGCGGGGATGACGTCGAGGCGTTCCGTCCGGTCCTCCCCGATCCGGACCATATCACCGCAGCCGCAAGGGCAGGCGATGCTTTCGGGTTCCACGATGCGCTCGACCCTTGGCAGGTGATCGGGCAGAGCCCGCGCCTTGCGCGGTGCGCGCGAAGCTGCCTTGTCCGGATCCGTCGCACTGGCAGCGATCTTGTCCTCGACGGCGGCGATCTGCGCCTAGGTTTCGGCGATGGCTGTCTCAAGGTCCTCCAGCGCCAGTTCCAATTGCGCGGGGTCCAGCTTTTCCGATTTCGACCCGAACTTCGCCTGCCGGTATTGCCCGACCTGACCCTCCAGCTTCTCGATCAGATCCTTCAACTCGGTGATGAAGGCTTCTTTCTCAGCCACGACCGCCTGCTCATGCTGGCGCGCCGCGCGCTCGACCGATGCCTCAAACCGGGCCGCGTCCAACGCCGCCGCCTGCGCGGCAAAGGCCTTCACCCCCGCTGGCGGAAGGTCCGGAAACTGGCGGAGATCGAAGGATTGCGACATGCCGCTTCATAGCGGATCCGCACCCAAAAGCCCAATAAAACAACGCCAAAACAACAGCCTCATGTCATCCCGCCGCAGTCGGTGGAAGCACCCGCTGCGCCATAATACGCCGCCAATCCAGCCCTTCGAACGAAGGGGTTTAGGAATACCCCGTCCAATGAGGCTGACAAATCTTTCCCCGACGGGATCATGGTCCGCGACCCGCGTCACCCACCCTATGGTCGCTCGTTGCGGGTTGTCCGTCGAACGAGCCATCGTGGGGGCAACTTTTTGCCGTCCTACGACGTCGAATTCCGGGACGGCGTCACTCTGTTTGTCCCCGTGGTAGGCTGTGTTGCACAAATAGCCTGATGCGATTCATCTTGTGGATCCAGCGTGAGAGCTGGGGCAGATGAGCAGACCGAACACCCTGAGTTACAAGACGCTGAACTGGCCCGAGTATGACAAGGCGCTCAAGCGCCGGGGCGCGCTGACGATCTGGTTTGATCCTGACATGACGTGGGCGGCCAAGCCCACCGGCGAGCGGGGTCGGCAGCCGATCTATAGCGATCCTGCCCGTCTGACCTGCCTCACGATGAAGGTGCTGTTCGGCATGGTGCCGCGGCAAACCACCGGCTTGGTGGAGAGCCTGCTGCACCTCATCGGACTGGACCGGGCGGTTCCGGATTTCAGCACCTTGAGCCGCCGGCACAAGACCCTTGCCGTCAATATCCCTTTTCGCGGCTCGCAGGGGCCGTTGCACCTGCTGATCGACAGCACAGGGATCAAGGTCGAGGGCGAAGGCGAGTGGAACGCCCGTAAACATGGGGGTCAGAAACGCCCTTCGCCACGGTTTCTCGGACCGGTGGCGAAACCGTGGCTCGATTGGCGCAAGATCCAGATCGGGATCGACGAGCGAACGCCGGAGGTGCGAGCTGTTGAAGTCACCGGCAGCGCAGTCGGGGACGCCGCCGTACGACCCGAACTGCAGGGCCAGATCCCGCCCGACCAAGAGATCGCCAGCGTCACGGCTGACGGCGCCTACGACACCAGAAAATGCCACGACGCCATCGCCGATCGGGGGGGCGCCGCAGTCATTCCTCCCCGCCGGAATGCGAAGCCCTGGAAGACGACCACCGCAGGTGCCCTGGCGCGCAACGAGGCGCTACGGACGTCGAAATACCTGGGCCGTGCGCTGTGGCGAAGATGGAGTGGATAGCTCCGCCGAAGCCGCGTCGAAACGAAGATGCATTGTGTGAAACTGCTGGGGCAGCGCCTTATGGCGCGCGACTTCGACCGTCAGGTCGCGGAGTTCCAGGTCCGTCTCGCCGTCCTGAACGGCTTCACCGCCCCCGGCATCCCTGTCACGAAGGTCTGGGGTAGCTCTGTCCGCCAGAAGGGACAGTTCGGCCGTCAGACGATTTGCGCAACAGAGCCGGCGGACGATGAAAGGCTGCCTTGTGGCGATCAACCCATGTCGCTACACTTCTAACTTAAAGGTCAGGTTTGGGATATCTTGAGCATCAGATCAGCGCTTGCGATGCCGCGGGCGGGCCCGTCGGGCGACTTGAGAAACCAAAAGTAATGGCTAAGATTCCGACCTCCCGCGTCGACAAGCTCCTGTCCTCCATGGGCTATGGTTCCCGCAACGAAATGGCGCGAATGGCCAAGGCTGGCGGTATCACTCTGGACGCTGCCGAGATCCTGGACGTCACCAAACGCATCTCTGTTACTCCGGATTTGCCGAGCCGCATGGAGATCGATGGCGAGGCGCTTGATCCCGTCATGGGTATGGTCATTCTTTTGAACAAGCCTTTGGGCATGACCTGTTCGCACAAGGAAGACGGTACACTCGTCTATGACCTCCTGCCCGAGCGCTGGACACGGCGTAATCCGGCGATCTCGACCATCGGTCGATTGGACAAGCAGACGTCCGGTCTTCTGTTGCTGACCGATGATGGCGACCTGCTGCACCGTGTCATCAGCCCCAAGCGCCACGTCAAAAAGACCTATCGCGCCAAGCTGGCGCGTCCGCTCAATGGCGCCGAAGGCGAGATGTTTGCCTCGGGCCATTTCATGCTCGCGGGCGAGGACAAACCGCTGGCTCCTGCCGAACTGGAAGTCGTCTCAGAAACCGAAGCCCTGCTCAATATTACCGAGGGCCGATACCATCAAGTGCGCCGCATGTTTGCTGCCACCGGCAACCACGTCGAAAAGCTGCACCGCGAACGTCTGGGCGGTCTGTCACTGCCTGATGGCATGGCTCCCGGTCAGTGGAAGCTGTTGAGGGAAGAAGAGCTCGCCTTGATCTTTCAGTAAGCCGAAGCAACGGTGATCTCAACATTTGCGGTTGGCGTCAAGTTCCTCGGCGAGGCTTACCCCACTCGAGGGGCTGGGACTTGCCTCGCAACCGACTTTGTCGCGGTTCATCGCGCTGATGGCCGTATAAGCCAACTTGAAGGTGTTGCGCGAGGTGGTGCTGAAACTTGCCGACAGGGGCATCTCGCAGCGCTTTTCGCCCAAGGTTAGGAAGGATCGGTCGGCGTGACTGTATCGACCCAGCGGAATCTGCTCAGGTTAAGCCGCTAATGCGAATGCCTCAGCTGGCGTGTTCATGTCCAGCGCCTGATGCGGGCGTCGGGTGTTGTAGAAGCTGATCCAGTCGCCGATGGCGCGGGTCGCATGCTGGA
>CANGHD010000160.1 GCA_947453525.1 Paracoccaceae bacterium
GTTGTCGCCAGCGCAGAACGCCAAACGCAATCGGGCGAGCCGATGGCCCGCCCGATTGCGATTCAGTTCCGATCCTGCAGAACACCAGCGCAAAGGAACAGATGGTGGGCGATAACGGATTTGAACCGCTGACATCTTCGATGTGAACGAAGCGCTCTACCGCTGAGCTAATCGCCCGATCTTTCAAACCGGTGGCGGGGTATTAGCCTTGATCGGAATCCTCCGCAAGGGTGTCCGTGTCATCTTTCTTCGCAGATTTGACCGAGGGTTTGACGCGGTCCTTGCCCGCCTCGCCCTGCCGCAGCTTCAAGGTCATCACCGGGCTGTCCGCCGTCGCCTTGCGCGCAACGCGAAGATGACCAAAGCCTTGCAGATTAAGGCTTTCCCCCCGACCCAGCACTGCCCCCAAGCGGGCCAGAGTGACCTCGACGATGGCCTTCACATCCTGTCTTTTGGCGCCCGACCCTTCGGTCACCTCGTCGATCAGGTCCTTCAGCTTGAAGATCGCGGGCTTGTCATCGGCGGGCTTTTCACGGCGCGCCTTGACGTCGCCTTGTGCCACCTCGGGCCCATCGACCAAGGAGAGGTCAGCGTCAGGCTTTGACCGGGGCAGGCCTTTGGCCGGCTTGGAGGTTTTTGAACCGTTGGGCATGGCGGGCCGTCCTGTTACGGGTTGCATCGTCTGGCAGCCTAGCGGTGATCGCGGCCAATGCAACCCATGCGGTTCAAAGAAACAACCGTCACGTCAAAGCCGATTGACAGAACAGATCCTCTGCCGCACCGTTGCAACACTGAAGTTCATTTTAGGGGAGTTTGGAATGCGAAAAGTCTTTCTGGCCGGTGCAACCGCATTGGCAATCTCGACCGTGACCGCTCAGGCCGGAGGGGTCAAAGACGCAGTGATCGCGCCGACGACCATCCAGCAAACCGCCACCATCTCTTCCAGCAGCGACAGCGGGCTGATCGTGCCGCTTTTGCTGCTGTTGGTGATCATTGCTGTAACGTCGGGCAGCAGTGGCTATACCCCGCCGGTCTGATGCCAAGACCGCTCGGGGCAACCGCAGCCCGGGGCGTCTGACGCAACGCAAACCGAAAAAAGGCGCCCCGGTCGGGGCGCCTTTTGCGTTCAGTGAGCGGTCGGCGTTGCCACTTCGTCGCGCTTGGCCTGCCGGGCGGCGGCGGCGGCCTCTTCGGCCACCTGGTCCCACTCGACCGGCACCGGGTCCCGGACCAGCGCGATCTTCAGCACTTCGCGCACGTGGGTGACGGGGATGATCTTCAACCCCTGCTTCACGTTCTCCGGAATATCCACCAGATCCTTGGCGTTTTCTTCCGGGATCAGCACGGTCGTCATGCCCGCCCGCAGCGCCGCCAGCAGCTTCTCCTTCAAGCCGCCAATCGGCAAGGCATTGCCGCGCAGCGTCACTTCCCCGGTCATCGCCACATCCTTGCGGACGGGAATTCCGGTGATCACCGACACGATCGAGGTCACCATCGCCAGACCCGCAGACGGGCCATCCTTCGGCGTCGCGCCTTCCGGCACGTGGACGTGAATGTCCATCGTCTCGAAGGCCGGCGGCTTCACCCCCAACGCGGGGCTGACAGAGCGGACATAGGAACTGGCCGCCTCGATCGACTCCTTCATGACGTCGCCCAGTTTCCCGGTCGTCTTCATGCGGCCCTTGCCCGGCAGTTTCAGCGCTTCGATCTGCAGGATTTCCCCCCCGACCGAGGTCCAGGCCAAGCCGGTCACGACACCGACCTGATCTTCCTTCTCGGCCAAACCGTGGCGATAGCGCTGCACGCCCAGATATTCTTCAACCTTGGCCTCATCGACATCCACCGACGCCGTCTTGCCCTTCAGAATATCCGTGATGGCCTTGCGGCCCAGCTTGGCAATTTCCCGCTCCAGATTCCGCACGCCCGCTTCCCGGGTGTAATACCGGATCACATGGGTCAAAGCGGCATCCGACACCGAGAACTCGGTCTTCTTCAACCCGTTCGCCTTGACCTGCTTCGGGAGCAAGTGGCCCTTGGCGATCTCCAGCTTTTCATCTTCGGTGTAACCCGACAGCGGAATGATCTCCATCCGGTCGAGCAGCGGTCCGGGCATGTTGTACGAGTTGGCCGTGGTGATGAACATCACGTTGGACAGATCGTATTCCACTTCCAGATAGTGGTCGGTGAAGGTCGCATTCTGTTCCGGATCCAGCACCTCCAGCATCGCGGAAGCCGGGTCGCCCCGGAAGTCCTGCCCCATCTTGTCGATTTCATCGAGCAGGATCAGCGGGTTGGTCGTCTTCGCCTTCTTCAGCGCCTGGATGATCTTGCCGGGCATCGAGCCGATATAGGTCCGACGGTGACCGCGTATTTCCGACTCGTCACGCACACCGCCCAGCGAAATCCGGATGAACTCACGCCCCGTCGCCTTCGCCACAGACCGCCCCAGCGAGGTTTTCCCCACGCCCGGAGGACCAACCAAGCACAGGATCGGCCCCTTCAGCTTGGCCGAGCGCGCCTGCACCGCCAGATACTCAACGATGCGCTCTTTGACCTTGTCCAGACCGTAGTGGTCCAAGTCCAAGACCTTCTGCGCCTCGATCAGATCCTTCTTGACGCGAGACTTGGTGCCCCACGGAACCGACAGCAGCCAATCCAGATAGTTGCGCACCACGGTCGCTTCCGCCGACATCGGCGACATCGACTTCAGCTTCTTCAGTTCCGCTTCAGCCTTTTCACGGGCTTCCTTGCTGAACTTGGTCTTGAAGATGCGCTCTTCCAGCTCGGCCACTTCGTTTTGGCCGTCCTCGCCATCGCCGAGTTCCTTCTGAATGGCCTTCATCTGCTCATTCAGATAATACTCGCGCTGGGTCTTCTCCATCTGGCTTTTCACGCGGGTCTTGATCTTCTTCTCAACCTGCAGCACGGACATTTCGCCCTGCATATGGCCGAAAATCTTCTCCAGCCGCTCGGCAACGTCCAGAGTCTCAAGGATTTCCTGCTTCAAGGACACCTCGGCCCCCAGATGCCCCGCGACCAAGTCGGCCAAACGCGCCGGCTCATGCGTATCGGAAACGGCCTGCAAAGCCTCCTCCGGGATGTTCTTCTTGATCTTGGCGTAGCGCTCAAACTCATCGGTCACCGAACGCACCATCGCCTCGGCCGAGGCCTTGTCGCCCGGCACTTCGTGCAGACGTTCGGCCTTCGCCTCGAAGAAAGACGGGTTGGCAACGAATTCCGTGATCTTGACGCGGCCCTTGCCCTCGACCAGCACCTTCACGGTGCCATCCGGCAGCTTCAGCAATTGCAGCACGTTGGCAAGAACGCCCACGCGGTAAATCCCATCCGTACCCGGGTCATCGACCGATGGGTCGATCTGGGAAGACAGCAAAATCTGCTTGTCATCCGCCATGACCTCTTCCAGCGCGCGGACCGACTTTTCGCGGCCCACGAACAAGGGGACAATCATATGCGGAAACACCACGATGTCGCGCAGCGGCAACACGGGGTAGCTTTGTGACAACTTGTCCGTCATCTTGGTTCCTTTCTGGCAGGAAGGCCGCAGTCCCGAGCGTCGGCAACTTTGGGGCCTTCCCCTGTTCGTCCACACTATCTGGTAGTCACACGGCCCCAAGTCAACCACGAAGCCCGATCACATTAACATGCATCATGCGACGCGGATTTCCCCCGCGCAAGCGCTGCTCGCAGACAAGGTAAAGCCGCACCCGACCGATGCGCGGTTTGTCGCAGAAGGGCGGCGGCTTAGGGGGTAACGCGCTTCAGGTCGAACAAGACCCGGGCCGAGTCGCCGGCACCCTCGCCTCGGATCACGAGGGCAATGCTGTTCTCGTCCAGGCCGATGATCCGGAATGTGATGGCCATTCCGCCGCCCGCCGGGCCCTTGCCCAGAAACTGCGGAAGGGTCGCGGGATCGCAGACCAGTCCGGCCTTGGTAACCTCGGCCGTCAGAAGCTGCGCCGTGCCAAGCGGCGCTTCTCCCTGAACGGCAAAATCCCCTGCGTCCTTGGCAGGGGCGAAGGTGACGTCCGGGAAATAGCCGCCCGACGTCATGGACAACAGACCCCCCGTGGCATCCAATGTGATCCGAGGCACAGATTTGTCTTCCGGCAAGACTTGCGATTTTCCGCCGTGCATCTCGATCCCGCTGCGGAAAGAGCCGTCCCAAGTGCCAGCTAGCGCCTGCGGCAAGGCCTTGACCTGATCCGCCGTCATCCCGCAGTCATCCGCCGCCAAGGCCACATGTGCCGTCATCAGAACGGCCAGAAAAGCCAGTTTCATCATTTACCCAATACTCCTGAATGCGCTTCGTCGAAAATTTGGATTGGCTGATCCTGCCGCTTGCACTCGATCAGAACAAGCAGCCGTTTTCAAAGCCGCAAACTTCGGCAAAAAGCCGTCGCGAGTGTCATCCGGAAAAGTGTCGTGCCGAAAAGATCGAGGTGCGCACGATCAGCGTGCCGCGCGTTTCAGATCGAACACCGCCCGCGCCGCCTGGTGGCCGCTTTCGCCCTTGATGACCAGCACCATCATCTCCGGCCCAAAGGCATAGAGGCGCAGGGTCGAGGCGGCACCGCCGTCCATCGCGACCTCGCCCGCGAATTGCGGCAGGGTCCCGGGGTCACAGGACAGGCCGGTTTCCCTGAGTTCGGGATCCAGCAACTCCAACGCATTCAGGGGCGATTCCCCCGGCAAGGCCAGATCGGGCTGAACCGTCTCTGCAATGACGACATGCGTCAGCCGTGTCGTCGGAAAGAAGTCGTCCTGTTCCAGTGTCACGTCGCCGCCATCCGCCACAAAGGTCGCCTGTTCCGGCGCATCGTCCGTCGGCATGGCCGCCGGCGTGCCATCCACCACGCCGATCCCGCCGCGCATCACCATCTGCCAATCGCCGGCCAAAATGGCAGGCAGCGCCATGACCTGCTCCGTCGGCAGAGTGCAATACTCCGCTGCCATCGCAGCCTGCGCCATCAGCAAGACAGCACAAAACGCCTTCGCAATCATATCGGTTCAATATCCCCCTGCGCCCTTGTGGCATGAAACTCCGCCACAAACGCAGCCAGTCTGCCCGCCGCGATGGCATCGCGCAAGCCCTGCATCAACTCCTGAAAGTAATGCAGATTGTGCCAGGTCATCAGCATCGAGGCGATGATCTCCTCGGCCTTGAACACATGGTGCAGATAGGCCCGGGAATAGCCCCGGCAGCACGGGCAGGTGCAAGCCTCGTCAATCGGCCTCGGGTCGTTCTGGTGCCGGGCATTCTTGATCGTCACCGGCCCGCGCCGCGTCCAGACCTGCCCGGTCCGCCCGGACCTAGACGGCAGCACGCAATCCATCATGTCAATCCCACGCTCCACCGCGCCGACGATGTCATCCGGCTTGCCTACCCCCATCAGGTAGCGCGGCTTGTCCTCCGGCAGCATCCCCGGCGCATAGTCCAAGACGCCGAACATCGCCGCCTGCCCCTCACCCACGGCCAGACCGCCCACGGCATAGCCATCAAACCCGATCGCCCGCAGCGCCGCCGCACTTTCCCCGCGCAAATCCTGATTGACCCCGCCCTGCTGGATGCCAAACAGCGCATGTCCCGGCCGGTCGCCAAAGGCCTCCTTCGACCTTTGCGCCCAGCGCATCGACAGCCGCATCGACTTCGCCACCGCCTCATCCGTCGCAGGCAAGGCCGGGCACTCGTCAAAACACATGACGATGTCCGACCCCAAAAGCTTCTGGATCTCCATGCTCCGTTCCGGCGAAAGCATATGTTTTGACCCGTCGATATGGCTGGAGAACCGAACCCCCTCCTCCGACATCTTCCTTAACGCCGACAGGCTCATCACCTGAAACCCGCCGGAGTCGGTCAAGATCGGCCGCTCCCAGTTCATGAACTTGTGCAGGCCCCCCAAAGCCGCAATCCGCTCCGCCGTCGGCCGCAGCATCAGGTGATAGGTGTTGCCCAGCAGAATATCGGCCCCCGTGGCCCGCACCGACTCCGGCAACATCGCCTTCACCGTCGCGGCCGTCCCCACCGGCATGAAAGCCGGCGTGCGAATGTCCCCGCGCGGCGTGGAAATCACCCCGGTCCGCGCCTGCCCGTCGGTGGCGTGGATATCAAATGCAAAGCGTGTGGCCATGGGACCCTCCATCAGCTTGCCCTTCTGCGTCAGAAGCCCCAAAAAGCCAAGAGGCCCCGCCGAACCCCGCTCCCTCGCCCCCAAGCCAAAGAGGCCCATGCCCCCCCGCGCCACCTCCCGCCGCCAGGATATCGCCGCAGCCGCCCTGACCGTGCTGCAGCGTGACGGCTATGCCGCCTTGACCGCCCGCAAGATCGCCGCCGAGGCAGGCCTGTCGCCCGGCCATATCTCCTACCACTTCGCCACCATGGACGAGGTCCTGTCCGAGGCCTACCGCCTCGCCTCCCGGACCCTGCGCCAGTCGGAGGCGACCCTGCTGGCCACCACCTCGACCCCCGCCGACCGCCTGCACGCCTTCCTTGCCGCAGGCTTCACCCCCGACATCCTCTCCCCGCCCCACCTGCGCATGCGCATTGACCTGTGGAGCGCCGCCCTCTCCCACCCCGCAATAGCCGAGACCGAGCGCACCCTCTACGACCGCTACCGCGCGGACCTGACCCTGCATCTGACAGCCCTCGCCAGCCCCACAAGCACCGACAAAATCCCCGCCGTCACCGACCTGATCATGGCCACGCTCGACGGCCTCTGGCTCGACTGGATGCGCCGCCGCGACCAAAGCGCCGTCGACAACGGCCTGAGGCTTTGCCTCAAACTGGCGCAAAGCGAGCTTGCGGCCCAGCCGCAGGGCCAAGCAGCCAAGACAGGGCCCTGACTCAACGAAAGTTTCCCGCCCGCGCCTTTTGCGCATTTGACTGGGATCGCCATCTCTTGGCTTTTCGGACACTGAACAAAATCAGGTCCAGCCCATGTTTCGCACCGTTCTGATGATCCTCGCCACGATCTTCTGCATGACCGAAGTCGCCAACGCGCAGGCGATGCAGATCTTCGTCAAGACATTGGCAGGAAAGACAATCACGCTTGATGTGGAATCCTCGGATTCCATTGAAAACGTCAAGCAAAAGATCCAAGACAAAGAGGGTATCCCGCCAAGCCAGCAGCGCCTGATCTTTGCCGGCAATCAGTTGGAAGATGGCCAGACCCTCGCCGACTACAACATCGAGAAGGAATCCACCCTTCATCTGGTGTTGCGCCTGCGCACATCGGGCAGCGGCATCCCGCAAACCAGTGGCGTCGGCCAACTTCTGGCGGTCACAGAGGCCCTGTCAAACCGCATATCAGCACGGTTGCCGCAATCCGGCGCCGCCGGCGAAGGGCCACAGGGCGCCTTCTGGGTGACGTCCTCTGCCCTTGGTCTGGCGGGCGCCCACGATGGCGCGGGCGGCACCCTGAGCCTTGGTTACGACGTAAGCTTGGGTCCGCAAGCGATCATCGGGTTTTACGGCAATGATGATCGGCTGACCCTGTCCGAGGCGGATCAGACCGCAACCGCCCAAGCCACGGCCCTCGGCGCCTATGTCGGACTGCGGCTCGCCTCGCATGTGGTGCTGGATGCCAGCTTTGGCCAGGCCCACCCCCGGTACCGGGTTGCGGGCTCTGACTTCAGCAGCCACCGCCTCTCTGGCAGCCTCGGCCTGACCGGCGTCTGGCAGACCGCCACCGCCGTCCTTGAGCCGCAGGTCCGCATCTCCGGGTTCCACGAAAGCTTGCCCGACCACGCGGAGGGCAGCGCCTCGGTAAGCGCTGACAAAACAGACTATGGGTTGGCTGACGCCGCTCTGCGCATCACGGCACTGGGGCCCGTCGCCGGAACGACACTCGTCCCCTTCGTCGAAGCCTCGGTCGGCGGCGCCCGTCTGGTGTCTCACCGCGACGGTGATCAGGGGTTCGCGACGGGTCAAGCCACATTCGGGGCCACAAGCAAGGTCGGGTCCGGCACCCTGTCCGCCGAGGTATCCCTGCGCAATCTGCAAGGTGGCAAGCCGGACGTCAGCCTGCAGGCGACCTACAGCCTGAGCTTCTAAGACAGAGGCTCTGCGGCACCAAGCCCAACCGCACCGCGGGGCCTCAGACCGACATCTGCGGCCAGCGTCACCCGGTTCCCGCGCATCGTGAACAGGGGGACCGGGCCCCGCAACAGGGCCACCCAGACGATTCGCGCAACATGGTTAACGCAGGTTTTGTGTTCCGCGCGTAGAGACGGAAGGAAGACGCAAGCAAGACGCGAAAAAGACCGGCCCGAAGCGTCGCTCCGGGCCAGTTAACGCATCGTTCTCAAGGGCTTGCGCTACGAAGCTCGCGCCAGCAGGAACCGCCTGACATGCGGCAGCACAACCTCGCTCGCCTCGATGAAGATCGCGTGTTTCAACCCGTCAAGGATCACCAGTTCCGACCCCGGCAGCGCCTCATGGATCAGCGTGTTGAGCCTTGGGTTGCAGCCGCCATCCAGTTCGCCGGTGATGATCTGGCAGGGTGCCTTCACCTCATGCAGCCAAGGCGCCATCTCGGTTTCGGCA
>CANGHD010000161.1 GCA_947453525.1 Paracoccaceae bacterium
GGCAAGCATGTGCTCTGCGAAAAGCCCGCCGGCATGAACTCCGCCGAGGTCATCGCGGTGACGGAAGTGGCCGCCCAAGAGGGCCGCTTCTTCATGGAAGCCTTCATGTACCGCTGCCACCCGCAAATCGCCCGGGTGCTGGAGATCATCGCCTCCGGCGAAATCGGCACCCCGCAGCACATCCGCACCCATTTCGGCTTCAACGCGCCTTACAAGCCCGGCTCCCGCCTCTACGAAATGGCGCTTGGCGGCGGCGGTATTCTGGATGTCGGCGGTTATCCGGCCTCGCTTGCCCGGCTGATCGCGGGCGCGGCGGTTGGTGCGGATTTCGCCAACCCGACGTCCGTGAAGGCAGTTGGCACCCTCGCCGAAACCGGCGTGGATGCCGTAACCTATGGGCTTCTCAGCTTCGCCTCCGGCTTCACAGCTGAAATCGCCGTCGCCGTGGCCCGCGACATGGACAACCGGGCGATCATCACCGGGCCGCTAGGCCAGATCATCATTGACGACCCCTGGGTCCCCGGCCGCAACGCCGGCCCCTCCGACGCCACGCTCCACATCACGGTCGGCAAGGACACCCGCACAGAAACCTTGCGCGACCCCCGCATGCTCTTCGCCTTCGAGGCGGAGTATGTATCGAAGACGATCGCCGCAGGGACGCTGCAAGCCTCGGGCCCTGCGCCGAGCCATGCCGATTCCATCGGCAACAACGAAACGCTCGACAAATGGCGCGCGGAGGTCGGCTACAAGACCTTCGCCGAGACCCCCGAGACCAATCGCATTCTTCCTGGTGTTCTGCCGAAAGGCCTGCCGCAGGTGCCATCGGTCAAGCTTGAGGGGGTGGCGCTGCCCGTCTCCAAACTGATCATCGGCTGCGACAACCGCAATACCGTGGCCGAAGGTGCGATAGTCTGGGACGCGTGGTTGGAGGCCGGCGGCAATGCCTTCGACACCGGCTTTGTCTACGGTGGTGGCCAGCATGAACGGGTTCTGGGCGAATGGATCGCCGCGCGTGGTGTGGCCAAGGATGTCGTCGTCATCGCCAAAGGCGCCCACACCCCCTATTGCACCCCCCGCGCCATCAGCACTCAGCTTGACATCAGCCTGGAACGGCTGAGCCTGTCCTCGGTTCCGATCTACATCATGCACCGTGACAACCCCGCCGTTCCGGTGGCCGAGTTCGTCGATGCCCTGAACGCATTGAAAGCCGCAGGCAAGATCGGCATCTTCGGCGGCTCCAACTGGTCACCCGCCCGCTTGGCCGAGGCGAATGCCTATGCCGCGATGCATGGGCTGGAGCCGTTCCGCATCCTGAACAACAACCTGTCGCTGGCGGTGATGGAAAAGCCGGTCTGGGCCGGCTGCATCACCTCCAACACACCGGAAACCCTCGCCTTCCTCCGCCAAGGCACCGTCGCCCACCTATCGTGGTCCTCGCAGGCGCGCGGCTATTTCCTGCCCGAGGCTTTGCGCAACCGGCTGCCTGCCGACACGGCCCCGGAAACCTGCTTCGGCAGCCAGGCCAACGCGGAACGCCGCCGCCGCGCCGAGACACTGGCTGCGGAAAAGGGCGTCTCGGCCCACAATATCGCCACCGCCTGGGTCCTTGGCCAAAGCTTTCAGTCGCTCGCCCTGATCGGCCCACGCTCGCCCGGAGAGATCGTCTCGACCTTGCCGGGGGCCGCGTTGACCCTGACCCAAGCCGAGGTTCTATGGCTCAACCTTGAACAGGACGCCCGCTAACGCGCGTGCCAGGCTTCTTTGCTGGAGCCGGGCCCGATGCGCTTGGGCAGATCCGGATTGCCTGTCACCGAGACGGGCTTGGCGGCAGTTGCCTTGGCGGGCTTCTTGGCGTCGGGCTTGGAGGCTTCTGCCTTGCCGGAGTGCGGCTTGGCAGGCTCGGGCGCCGATGCAACGTCGGCGGTCTGGGCGGGCGGGGCCGCCGTCTTCAGCGTCAGTATCTCAGTCACCTTGCCGGCAAGGCTGGTCCAATCTACATCCTGTGAGGCCATCATCGTGGCCAACGCCAGCATGGGCAAGATCGAGATGTTCAGGAACACCCCGAACGACCGCTCCCGTGACTGGCGTTGAAAACAAAGCCGTCCCAACTGCGCACCCAGCCAGCCGCCGACGGAGGACAGCACCAGCAACGGCACCTCCGGCACGGCCCCCTCGTTCGCTAGGGTGCGGCGCTGGTCAAGAAAGAAGGCCGCGAAAGCCAGAAGGTTGACCATGACAAACCACCCGACCAGGCTTGTCAGCAGAAGGTTGGGCGATCCGGATAGCAAAAGGTGTGTCATCATGCCTCCCAACCTGCCGGAAGATCGCGGCAAGAATAGGGAGATTTGGTGCGGGATGTCCGCAACTGATCAGGACTTATCCCCAAAGGATAAGATGGGGCATGCCGTCAGAGGTCTTGTCCAAGGACCGCCCATCCGCCCCGACAACCTTGCGAACCCTGCTGCGGAAGTTGGAAAAGCTGTCAAAGGTCACCACATCAACGGGCTTGTCGAGGGCGAGCGTGACCTCGAAGGTTCCGTCGGTTCTTGGTTCAACGGCGATGACCTCGCCGAGGAATTCTTGGCTGAGGTAGTGGCCGGGAACGAGTTGGCCCAGATGAACTGGCCCGCGCGGTTCGTTGCCTATGGCGGCGTGCAGGGTGTTCCAATCGCGATGGCCGTAACTTTTGGCCACCAGTTCGAGGGCTGTGGAATGGCTCATCTCGCGCCCTTGGGCGGCATGGTTGGCGCGCAGGTAGCGGGCTTGCGCCTTGGCGGATTCAAGGCTGGGAAGTGGGGTCATGGCCTGTCCTAAGCGGGACTTGATGCTCGGTGCCTGCGTTGCCGATGCGTCCCGATCTCGATCAGGGTGCGCCTGTGGTCCCCGGTTTCACCATGACTGCAGGCGGCAGGGACCGGATTCCCCACCGCAGTGCTATCTTGTTTTCCGTCGAGGTGTCAACGCGCCTAGAGGCGGCGACCGCGCTCGATCCGCGCGTATTCCACGATCAGCCGTCCGGTGGGCTGTGCGGAGGGTTGGCGTTGCCAGACCGCGTGCCATGCCGACTCGGACCGGTCACGGGCGATGCGCCAGAATTGCGTCGGGCGCGGTGCGTTGGTGGAGATGTTGTGATCCGCCAGATGTCTTGTCATGTCGTTCCCTCCCAATCGAGACTTCAGTCTAACCGAAAAGCATGATTTCAGCTATTGCCGGGTTTTGGCTCGGTCTGGATCCGCCGGTTCCGGGCTTGCCGACCGGCGGAATTGGCCGATCAGAGGCTGTCGCGGCGCAGCGGCGTGGTGGAGCAATGCAGTCCGCCGCCGTTCTTGTGGTTGGAGGCATAGGGAATGGTCGCCCACGTGACGCCTGCGGCCGCAAGGCGGTCGAGCGTGCGGTTGGTGGCACCTTCGGGCATCACGACCCTGCCGGGCGCGATGGCAAGGGAGTTCACGATCCAGGGGTCGTCGCCGGGGTCGGTCTCGATGTAGCGGATGCCCCGCGCCGTCAGGTCCTCCAGGAACGAGTAGGGCAGGCCCATCGGGTTCAGGATGGCGAGGTCGCGGTCTATCATCAGGAAGGACACGTCGAGGTGGATGTCGTAGCCGGTGAGTTCGACGATCAGTAGTTCCACCCCCTGCCGCTTGAGAACTTCTCCCACCTGTTCGGCCCCCTCGCGGTTCACCCGCACGCCCACGCCGATGGCGCAGGTCTTGTCGTTCAGCCAGGCGAAGCTGCCGCCCTCCATAATGCCGCGGCCAGAGATGGTGCGCAGGATCGGGATGCCGATCTTGGCGAGGGTGCGGGTCACGGCGAGTTCTTCGCCCCGGCGGATCCGCGCACCCATCCGGCAGACGATGGCGCCGCCTTTGACCATGATCAGCGGGTCGCGGGTGTAGATCTGTTTCAGGCGGATGCCCGCCTCGCCTTCCATGTAGTGAATCTCGACGCCCTCGGCGGCGAGGGCGGCGGTGAAGGCGTCGTGCTGGCGCTGCATCAGGGGCAGGTCGGGGAGGGTGTCGGATTGGAAGTACCAGCCGACGGCCGGGTCGCCGTAGCTTCCGATCTCGGGCAGGCGCTTTAAGGGGTCGACCACGTTCAGTTCGGGGCCGGGGCGGTGCATCAGGATCGAGCGGATCTTGCCGACATCGTTGTCGATGCCCCAGACCTGGCCCCAGGAGGAGAGGAGTTCCGAGGGGTCCTCGAACGGCGGTTCGGCGCCGGCGGCGAAGGTTTTCACAGTCTGGGTGTAGATCCAGTGGGCGTCACTCATGGGCTGGCCTTTGGGTTGGATTGCACGCGTGCAATCTTGATTAGGTCTATGATTTCACAGGCTTTTGGCCTGTGGGATTAACCTTTTGTTCAGACTTTCACGCGGCGTTTCACACCGCCGAGAAGCCGTTGTCGACGAAAAGCTGGGTGCCGTTGACGAACTCGGCGTCGTCGGAGGCCAGATACAGCGCGGCGCGGGCGATGTCTTCGGGTTGGCCGAAGCGGCCTTGTGCGGCTTTCAGTGCGGCTTCGGAGACGTCCACGCCGAGGGCGGTTAGTTCTTTCACTTCGCGCAGGCCGTGAGGGGTTTCGATGAAACCGGGGCAGATGGCGTTGCAGCGGATACCTCTGTCACGGAACTCCACCGCGATGGCGCGGGCGAACATGTGGCAGGCACCTTTGGTGGCGTCATAGAGCACTTCGTTGGGCGTCGCGTAGACGGCAGAGATTGAGGAGGTGCAGACGATGGCGCCTTTGCCCTGTTCCAGCATCATGGGAAGAACGGCGCGGGTCATGAGGTACATCGATTTCACGTTGACGTCGAAGAGGAAGTCCCAGTCCTCCTCCTCGGTCTCAAGGAAGGGTTTGATGACGATGGTGCCGGCGTGGTTGAACAGAACGTTAACCGGGCCGAGCGAGGCCTTGATATTGGCGACGGCGGCCTCGACTTCGGTTTTCTTCGACACGTCGGCCGCAGCGAAGACGACGCGTTTGCCAGCGGTGGCGAGTTCGAAGGCCAGCGCCTGACCGGCCTGCACGTTGCGGTCGATGATGCCGACGGCGGCACCTTCGGCGGCGAACAAACGCACGGCGGCGGCACCGCAGCCTGTGGCTCCGCCTGATACGATTGCCACTTTGCTTTCAAGCCTGTCTGCCATGGTCGCCTCCACTGTTCCGCACAGCCTAACATTCTGCCCGACGTCGGCAACCGCCTTCGCCGCGTGGTGAGACGCGGGTGGTCGATTCGTGGTAGACTTCGACCATTGTCGGGGCGCAAGTTTGGGGGAAGCCATGCCATATATCGACGCTTATGTGATGCCCGTGCTGAAGGCGCGGGAGGCGGAATACGTGGAATGGGGCAAGTTGGGGGCCAAGGTCTGGCTTGAGCATGGTGCGCTGTCCTACCTGGAAAGCCGGGCAGATGACGTGCCGGAGGGCAAGGTCACCTCGTTTCCGCTGGCAGTAAAGCTGGAGCCGGACGAGATACTGTATCTTGCCTATGCGACCTTTCGCGACCGGGCGCACCGCGATGAGGTGAATGCGAAAGCTTGGGCTGATCCTCGTATGGAAAACGTGATGAAGGATTTCCCGGCCAATATGCAGCGGATGATCTGGGGCGGGTTTTCTACGGTAGTGACTGCCCCGTAAGGCGCGTCACCGCCCAAGCAGCGGCATCGGCGACGGAGGGGTCCGGGTCATGCGTCAGGGCTTGGGCATTGGCCGCCAAAGCCGGATTGCCGCTGTTGCCGATGGCATAGAGTACGTTGCGCACCATGCGGTCACGACCGATGCGCTTGATGGGGGAACCTGCGAATCGCTGGCGGAATTGGGCGTCATTCAGACTGGCAAGGTCGGCCAGTTCGGGCAGGCCAGCCTTGGGTTGGTAGCCGATCTCTGACGCGGCTACAGCAAATTTGTTCCAGGGACAGGCGGCCAGGCAGTCGTCGCAGCCGTAGATGTGGTTGCCCATCAGGGGGCGAAGCGCGGGGTCGACGGGGCCTCTGTGCTCGATCGTCAGGTAGGAAATGCAGCGGGTGGCGTCGAGCCGGTAGGGCGCGGGAAAGGCCTTGGTCGGGCAGGCGTCAAGGCAGGCGGTGCAGGTGCCACAATGCGAGGTCTCCGGTGCGTCTTTGGGCAAGTCTAGAGTGGTGAAGATCGCGCCCAGGAAGAACCAGTTGCCGAGGTCGCGGGAGAGCAGGTTGGTGTGCTTGCCTTGCCAGCCGAGGCCTGCGGCTTCGGCGAGGGGCTTTTCCATGACGGGGGCGGTGTCGACGAAGACCTTGACCTCGCAGGGCGCTTGTTCGATCAGCCAGCGCGCAAGACGTTTGAGGCGGCGTTTCACGAGGTCGTGGTAGTCTTTGCCTTGGGCATAAGCCGAGATGAGGCCATGCGACGGGTGGTTCAGGCCTTCCAGCGGGTTGGTCGTGGGCGTGTAGACTTCGGCCAGCATGATGACCGAACGGGCTTCGGGCCAAAGAGCGGCGGGGTCGGCGCGCCAGGCCTCGCGGTCCTCCATCCACGACATCTGGCCGTGGTGTCCTGCGGCAAGGAAGGCGCGCAGGCGACTTGCGGCCTGTGGGATGGCGGTGGGTGAGGTGATGCCGATGCCGGAAAACCCGTAGTCGAATGCGGTCTGCCGGAGGGTTGGGGAAATCGCTTGCACGGCGCGGCCTTCGGTGAATTCGACCGTTCATCTGGCGACGTGCGGTTCGGATCGTCAAGTGGCTCTGCGTGTGAAGTCCCAGACCCGCTCAGCAAGCAGCGCCACCTCGCCCCGCATGAGAGAGAAACGCGGCAGGCGGGACTTGCGGCCATTGGCTTTGTCTTGCGCCTCGGCCAAACTCTCTTGCACTTTGAGAGCGGCGAACATGCGGGATTCGCATTCTGAGATCGGGGTGAAGGGGTGTTTGGCTGACGGTCGGACCCGTTTTGGCGCAACACTGACCAGGCTGGCGTCGACCAAGGAAGGGCTGGCAGTCCGCTCCACTTTCATGAGTGATTCCTCCAAGATACAGGCTCAAGCGGTACTTGCATTACGGGCGTATAGTGGAGTGAAACCCCACTCGCATCTGAGCAGATGCATAAGCCCGCTATCCGGACGGATAAGGCTTCAGCGGTCTTTGACAAAATTCCAGTGCGGCGGATTGTTGCATTGCAAAGCGGAAGGGGCATACCCAAGTGAATGCGGAGGCTTTGGGGATGTGCTGTTGCTGCGGGCATCCTTCGGGCGCTTGAACGGGAGAAGCCACTATGAACCTTGAGAAATTTACCGAACGCTCGCGCGGGTTCCTGCAAGCCGCGCAGACGATTGCCATGCGGGAAAGCCATCAGCGCCTGGCGCCGGAACATCTGCTGAAGGCGCTGATGGATGACGATCAGGGCCTGTCCTCCAACCTGATCCGCCGCGCGGGCGGAGAGCCTGCGCGGGTGACGGAATCCTTGACGCTGGCCTTGGCCAAGCTGCCGAAGGTGACGGGCGATGCGCAGCCTTTCATGGACCCCGGCCTATCACGGGTGCTGGATGAGGCGGAGAAGATCGCCAAGAAGGCCGGCGACAGCTTTGTTCCGGTTGAACGCATTCTGATGGCTCTGGCCATGGTTGCCTCCAAGGCCAAGGAGGCTTTGGATGCCGGGGCGGTGACGGCGCAGAAGCTGAACTCGGCCATCAATGACATCCGGAAGGGGCGGACGGCGGATTCGGCGAGCGCCGAGGAGGGCTATGACGCCCTGAAGAAATATGCCCGCGATCTGACCGAGGCTGCGGCGGAGGGCAAGATTGACCCGATCATCGGGCGGGATGATGAGATTCGCCGGACAATGCAGGTGCTGTCGCGCCGGACGAAGAACAACCCGGTGCTGATCGGCGAGCCGGGCGTGGGCAAGACGGCGATTGCCGAAGGCCTCGCGTTGCGGATCGTCAACGGCGACGTGCCGGAGAGCTTGCGCAACAAGAAGCTGATGGCGCTGGATATGGGGTCGCTGATTGCGGGATCGAAGTATCGCGGTGAGTTTGAGGAGCGGTTGAAGTCGGTCCTCAATGAAGTCACGGCGGCCGAAGGCGACATCATTCTGTTCATCGACGAGATGCACACGCTGGTTGGCGCGGGCAAGTCCGATGGCGCGATGGATGCGGCGAACCTGATCAAGCCAGCACTGGCGCGGGGCGATCTGCACTGCGTGGGGGCGACCACGCTGGATGAATACCGCAAGTATGTCGAGAAAGACGCGGCCCTCGCCCGGCGCTTCCAGCCGGTGATGGTGAATGAGCCGACGGTGGAGGATACGATCAGCATCCTGCGTGGCATCAAGGAGAAGTACGAACTTCACCATGGTGTCAGGATTGCCGACGCGGCTTTGGTGGCGGCGGCGACTTTGTCGCACCGGTATATCACCGACCGGTTCCTGCCGGACAAGGCGATTGACCTGATGGACGAAGCGGCCAGCCGTCTGCGGATGGAAGTGGA
>CANGHD010000162.1 GCA_947453525.1 Paracoccaceae bacterium
ACAAGAAGCGTCACAAGATCGAGAACATGTTCGGGCGTCTGAAGGATTGGCGAAGGGTGGCCATGCGCTTTGACAGGCGCGCTGACATCTTCCTGTCGGCCTGCGCCCTCGCCGCAATCGTCATGTTCTGGCTATGAGTCCTGAGCCTAAGTAATGCGGACGTTCCAAGAGTACACTAGAACTTCGATTTTAAACTCCGTCTTGTCACCTGTCGCAATCATGATACACTCTCAATAATGTTTTGCAAAATGGTCGTGTTTCTGACCGGCCCTATCGGGCAAATGCGTAATTGGTAAGGGAAATTTAACTCCATGTCACCAAAAGCTGTCGTTGCACTTCGAGGGCCCTTTTCGATCGGACTTATGGATTCGAGGGATATCACTCCAGACAGCGCGCTGCGGCAAGCCATTCTGGCCGTTATTCTATCTGCGCCAGGGTATCGAAAATCACGCGCGACCCTGCAAAGCCTGTTTTGGGCATCCTCGCCGCCTGATCGGGCTTCTGCCAGCCTTCGAACGGCACTCTATCTGCTGCGCCGGGATTTGACCGCTTTGGGACCCGACGTGCTTCGGGCCGACCGTCACACAGTTTCTTTGGCCGAAGATCTGTTTGTTCTGTCTGATGCTCAGGATAAGAGCGCCGAGTTTCTGGAGGGCCTGGACTTGGAGTTGCAAGACCCGGAGCCTTTTGAAGACTGGCTGCGCATGATGCGCGGGCGGGTCCCTGCTGAGGACTATGCCGGAAAAGCCAAGGTTGGGCATGCTCAGTCCAGGCGAGCCAGCCATCCTGCGATGCGCGAAAGAGTAGCGCTCGGACTTTTGATCTCGGTCCTGTCAGGTGCGAACAGGGATGACCTGATCCGTGCAGATCACTTTGTCGACGATGCGGTCATGTTTCTGACCCACGTCACGATGATCGACATCCATGATTTCCGCCAGTCCGAAAGCCTTTCCTTTCCTTTCCCGATGCACTCGGGCACGGGCCCAACCCATTGGCTGCAAAGCATCGTGGAACGCCGCAGCACGGCGACGCTGGTGCGGTTGCGCCTGACGGAGGCAGCAACCCGGCGGCTGATCTGGATCTCCGATCCGGTGCAGATCCAGGACAGCGGCGCGACGGACAAGGCAATCCAACTGGGGGAGTTGGTGGCTGATCGTCTCCGCGCCAACCCGGTTCTGGCCGAAACTCCCGACCTCTTTCCTCTGACCGCCCTCGCGGCCCTCTTTTCGCTGGATGCCGGGTTGATCGCGCGCACCGAACAGCAACTGACCCGTGCGTATCAGGCGGGCGGCTCGCCGATTTTTGAATGTATTCGTGCCTTCGCACAGGTCTTCAAGGTGCACGAGGGATTTGGCGCGCTTTCTGAACTTGGTGTCGGTGAATTGACGCGGCTGATCGCCGGCATCCCGGTTTCTGACCCGCTCTTGCCGCTTTGCAAAAGCCTTGTGGGTTATGCGCTGCACATGTTGCATGCCGAAAACGATCTGGCCTTTCACCTGATTGAAGATGCTTGGCTGCGGGCGCCAAATCTTGCGCTGAATCTGGATCATCTGGCCATTCTACGCATGGCGCAGGGCGATATAGCCGGGGCCGAGACAGCGTTTCGCAATTGTCTGCAAGTGGGTTCTCTCAGCCCTTGGCGCTATACCTACGACGTGACGGGGGCGATGATCTATCTGGCCAAGGGTGATGCCGCGCAATCGCTGTACTACGCCAATCAGGCGCTGTTCCGACAACCCAAATATCTGGGCGCCCTGCGCTATGCGATGGCAGGCCTGGCCCTGTCCGACAAGGCGCAGGATGCGCGGCGGATGCTGCAGCGCATCCATGTGATCCGGCCGGACTACGATCTGTCGGATTGGGCCGAGGGATATCTGCGCCGCACACCTCAACACCTTGGATCGCGTCTGGTGCAGAGCCTGCACCGCAATGCCTTGCTCTAGGAGGTAGCCATGGAACTGGACATCTTGCAAAACGCACGCCTCATCGCAACCGGGCCAGATATAAGGGTGGAAGCGGTCGAGGTACCTTCGGAACTTCTGGAAAACTTGAAGCAATTGCAGGTTGCGCTTGATGGGCTTGCAACGGCTTTCGTGCCCGCGACATCCGATATTGGCAATAGCGACTATGACGGTTTGCGGAAGGAAGTCCTGCAACTGATGCGACTCGTGATTGAACGGGGGTCCGCGACGCCCAATTTCAGGCCGGCACCCGGGGGCGGCCGTCTGCACAAGGGATTGCACAAAGGGCTTCACAAAGGACTGCATAAAGGTCTGCACAAATCGACCAAATCCGCCAACGAGGGCGAATACGCCGCAAGCCTGTCTTTTGACTGGCCCGAGATTGACGTGCCGTGGAAGGAATTCGGCCTTCTGCATGCCCTGCGTGACACGTACAAATGGGACCAGTTGCCGCTTGCGCCGCCGCCGCCGCTAGAACAGCGCATGACCGAGGTTCTGGGCCTGCGCGTCTTGCAGGACAAGCTGCGCTTGCCCGAAAACGCATGGCGTCGCACCCGGATCGAGGTCGAGGCCGGCAATGACCTGACCGCCTATATGCTGCCTTTGGGCGCGAACATCACCGCCCCCTCATCGGAAACGGCGGTGATGTTCCAGACCCTCGTCTGGGTCGGCGGATTGATTGGCCAACACTACAAGGCCCGCTTCCAGGCTGCCCGTCCCAGCGTGCTTGACCCCGGGCTCGAGCCGTGGCTGCCGGTTCCGGCCCATTCGTCCTATCCATCCAACCATGCGCTTCAGTCTTTCCTTATTGCCGAAACATTTGCCCGGACCGTCCCCGAACATCCCGGTGTGCCGGCCCTGTTCCGGGCGGCTCAGGCGGTGGCTGCAAATCGCGAATGGGCTGGGCTGCATTTGCCGTCCGACACCTTGGCCGGACGGCGACTGGCGCGGCTGGTCATGCCGGTGATCGAGCGGGCGATGGCAGAGCAAATGGCGCTGGTGCGCGCCGAATGGTATTGAGGGGGCGGGCCATGAACGAAATCACGCAGGCTGTAGGCATTCTGCAAACCGAAGTCAGTGCTCCGTTCGAAGTCACGGGCCAGGAGGATTTGAAGGGCACCGGATTTTACCCTTCGACCCATGCGCTATGGCATCTGAAGGCGTTGGGCGTGCTGGATGATCTGATGACGTGCAGCAGTGCGGTCTGGAGCAATCTGGAAAAGTCGCCCGGTGCTCCGGTGCGCGTGGCCATCATCGACACTCCGGTGGCCTGGACGCACCCCAATCTGGCAGGGGTCATAGACCGCGCCCTGATGCGGGATTTTTCGGTCCATGACGATGGCGCCTTTCTGGTACCGGACCTTGCAGAGACAGACAATATCGCCGCGCGGGACGCTCTTGTTCAGATCACGATCGAGATTGCCGCTTCGTCAAGAGGTTCGGCTGACGATGCGGCGATCTTTGATCTGACCAGGGCTTTGGCTCTGCGGATTGTGCAGGAGGATACGGATCGCAAAGCCGGCAGGCCGTCTGCGCGTCCTCCGTGCGATCCGGTCATCTATGGAGCGCATGGAACGGCACTTGCCGGGCTCATCGGCGCCCGGCCCGGAATGGTGGATCTGGTACGACCGGCATTGGTTCTGGACAGCCTTGCTCCGGCCGAGACGAAACGGGTTCCGCTGCCCTACGCAGGGATCAACCCGTTCTGCACGATCATACCCATCTCGACCACGGCGGCGCCCGATCCGGCGATGGTGACTTCGGCCTTGATTTACGCCGGGATGGTCAAAGCCGACGTGGTGGTGATCGCCGCCGCGTGGGATGACGTCGTGCGGAACGCCGAAGGCGACGATGCCATCGGACCGGAGTGGGATATCGCCACCCAGGCGCTTGCCATATTGGCGCGAAATGCCATCGTCCTGTGTGCCGCAGGCAATTCTGGCCATCAGGCCCTGGCCTATCCCGCCAGCCTTGTGCCGACTAACAACGGGGCCTACGCGGTGACGGCCTGCACCGCGCAGGGTTCTGGGCTGACCTATGCGCCAGCCCTGACCGGTGCCAATGTCGTGCAATCGCTCAGCGCCGAGGCGCCGCATTATGACCGTGACGGAGCCCTGGTCGACCCTTGGGCTGAACGTGATCCCGTCGTGGGTTATGCGGGCGACGACCCCTTTCTGGACAAGACCTTGGTGCGTGAGATCACCGTGCCGTCGCGGCTAATATCCCTCGATTGCCCGGGGCCCTATGGCTACAACCCCTCTCCGTTCCGCTACACCCCCGAGCCCGGGAAACCATATCTGGAAATTCATTCCCTGTTTTGTGAATTTTCGGGCACGTCGGCCGCAACAGCCGTGGCTGCAGGGCTGGTCAGCCTTGCATTGCAGGTCAGGCGCGCGGCGGAAGCAGGCGGGAGCACGGGGGACGGGACAATCGCAAAACCGATACAGACTGGCCCGCAATCCGGCACGCAGGTCTTTGATCTGGAAGGGGCTATGGCCCTGGTGGCCAGCAGGAAGCCCTGAAAGCAAGGGGCCGAATGGCGCGATAGCCTTCGGCCCCTTGCTAGGTCAGAGAAGGAAGTCTGCCGCATCCAGCACCAGCGTTCCGGTCAAGCGGATTTCCATGTCCACCACTCGGTCGCCGTTGGTATCCGCCAGAACGCGCGTCGTTCCGGCAATGGTGGTCGTGTCATATCCAAGCTGACCCGCAACCCCGCTGAACGCCGCCGTCCCGATGAAGAGGAAGCTGTCACGCACCCCTGCCGCGCCATCCGCATCAATCGTGGACAGGTCAATCCTGTCGACCCCATGCACGAAGTCGGTGATCCGGTCTATCGTTGTGCCCTTGCTTTCCGTGACCGCATTGAAGTCGAAGGTATCAGCCCCGGAACCGCCGGTCAGGCTGTCGGCCCCCGCGCTGCCCTCGATCACGTCGCCTGCAGCCGAGCCAACGATCGTGTCGTTGCCGTTGCCGCCCACGATGCGATCAACCCCGGTCAGCGTCACGGCGGACAGGTTCAGAGTGTCGGCTACCGTTCTGCCCACGAGCTTGAACCCTGCGAACCCGCCACCTTCCAGCGTCTCGATCCCCAACAGGTTGGTTCCTGTCAGGCTGAGTGTCTGATTGATCGCGGTGGCGCGGATGGTATCCAGCCCCGCCCCGCCGTCAAAGACATCCGTGCCCGGCGACGCGCCGACCAGGAACACGTCATCCCCGCCGCCGCCCTGCAACAGGTCATTGCCAGCCCCCGTCAGAATGACATCCGCCCCGGCCGAGCCTGTTACCGTGTCATTGCCGGTCCCCGCATCAATCGAGGCGACGCCAGTCAGCACAATCGCGGAAAAATCAAGCGTATCGCCAGCCGCCGTGCCCAAGAGCTTGAAGCCGGCGAAACCTCCAGCGTCCAGCGTTTCGATGCTCACCAGGTTGGTTGCCGTGACGGTCAGCGTCTGATTGATCGCCGAGGCGCGGATGCTATCCTGCCCCTCCCCACCATCAAACACATCGGTCCCCGGCGACGCGCCCAGCAGAAACACGTCATTCCCGCCGCCGCCCTGCAACAGGTCATTGCCGGCCCCCGTCAGAATGACATCAGCCCCCAACGAACCTGTCACCGTGTCATTGCCCGCCCCTGCGTCAACCGAGACGATGCCGGTCAGGACCGTGCCCGAGAAGTCCAGAACGTCGCTGGCGGTTGATCCCACGATCGTCACATTGGCCTTGCCGCCCGCGCTGATGGTCTCGACCCCGGTCAGCGAGGACAATCCGATCACGGTCCCATCGGCCAGTGCCAGGATCAGATCACCTGCGCCCGCCCCGCCATCCACCGCGTCAAAGCCACTCTTGTTGCTGGTGTAGCGGAACGTGTCATTGCCGTCGCCGCCCGTCAGAGCGTCGTTGCCCGCGTTGCCCAAGATAGTATCGGCAAGTCCTGAACCGATGATCACGTCATCGCCTGATCCGCCGTCGATAAGGGTGATGCCGCTCAGGCTGATCAGGCTGAGGTCAATCACGTTGGCTGCCGTAGAACCGGCAAGGATCGTGCCTGTGAAGCCGCCGTTGCTGATCTCCTCGATCCCGATGAGGCTTGCGATGCCAATGGTCACTCCGTTGGCGCTGGCCTGGATGCGGTCATGCGTCCCCGCTCCGCCATCCACCGCGTCAAAGCCATTGCTGCCGGTGCCATAGTTGAAGCGATCATCGCCCTCGCCGCCCATCAGGGTGTCGTTGCCCGCGCCACCTGTGATGATGTCATTCCCGCCATTTCCGATCAGAAGGTCATTGCCCGCATTGCCCGTGATGGTGTCATTGCCCTCGCCCCCCGTCAGAGTGTCGTTGCCGGTGGTGCCGTTCAGCACGATGCCCGGCACGGTGCCCGTGACCGTTACCCGCACAAGCGTAGCCAAGCCAAGGTCCGTGCCGTCGAACGGCTGATAGGTGAAAGTCGCCACGCCGGTAAAACCGGCATCGGGAGTAAAGGTCACACTGCCATCCGGGTTCAGTCCGGCCACACCGCCGCTCACCGAATGGACGGCGCCGATCGTCAGGTCGGCATGAGGGTTGTCCACATCGGTGTCATTGGCCAGAAGCAGCGCCGCCGTGATGGTCAGCGCCACATTCCGCCCCGTCGTCACGTCATCGGTCCCGCCAACCGCCGCGTCGTTGACCGGCAAAAGATCCAGATGGGCTGTCTGTGCCACCAGATTGATGCCGTCCGACACCTGATAGCTGAACGTCACGCCCGAGAAGTCATTGGCGGCAGGCTGGAACGTCCAGGTCCCGTTGCCGTTGTTCACCAAACTGCCAGACGAGGCCGCAAGTCCGACCACGTTCAGTGCTGCCCCCTCCCAGTCGGAAGCCCCGGCCAGAAGGGCGGCCTTGGTGATCAAGAACGGCGTGTCCTCGTTCGACTGACCCAGATCCGCCGGGGCAGTGACCGTTGGCGGCGCATCGACCGGCAGGCCCAAGGCCACGACGGTAAAGGTACCGTCATCAAACGCTACCCTCTCGAAATTGCGCGCCAGATCAACCTCGGTCCCCGCCGCCACATGTTGAGCCAAAAAGAGTGCGCGGTCGCCAAAGAAGGTATAATCCGCCCGCAAGCCACTGAGCCTGAGGATGTCATTGCCGGCACCGCCGTCGATCGTGTCATTGCCGGCACCACCACCCAGAGTATCGCTCGCCACGGTGCCGACGATCGTATTGTCCAGACCGTTGCCAGTGAAATTGACCCCGGCGGCGAGCGCGCTGAAATCTACCCCCTCAAAGCCCGTGGCGATCCCGCCGCCCACCACCTGATCAGCCAGATTTGCCAGATCGACCTGTATGTAACTGGTCAGTACCAGAATATCCTGATCGGAGGCATCCGGGTCCGTACCCCCGTCCACCACCGTGTCGTTGACATCATAGACCACGCGGTCGCTGCCCTCGCCGGCATAGATCTCGTCGTTGCCAGCGTCGCCCTGCAGCATGTCATTGCCCGCACCGCCATAGAGCGTATCCTCAAGCGTACCGCCGTAAAGCTGGTCAGCTCCATCGCCGCCATCCAGCATGTCTGCACCACTTTGGCCCAGCAAAGTGTCGGCCCCACCCGCGCCGTAAAGGTAATCATCGTCCAGACCGCCGTCGATCAGATCGTTACCTTCACCGCCTCTGATCTGATCGGCACCAAAATCGCCATACAGCGCATTGCCGGTTGCCGGGTCATCAGAGCCGCCATAGATCAGGTCGGCGTCGTTGCCGCCATGGATCGTGTCAGCCCCCGCATCGCCATACAGGGAATCCGACCCGTCGCCGCCCGAAATGGCATCATTGCCCGCATCGCCATCGACCGTGTCGGACCCGGCGCCGCCATCCAGACTGTCATTGCCCGCCCCGCCATAGACCCGGTCCGTCCCATCCAAAGCCAGAATGACGTCATCGCCGCCGAGTCCCATCACCCGGTCGTCGCCCAGTGTCATGTGGAATTGCGTCGAGTCCTGACTTTGCCCGGTGCCGATCTGGACGCCAAAGGTACCGTCCACGAAATTGGCCTCCGTAAGGTCGGCCGTGCCGCGCACGCGCAGCACGAAGTCATCCGTCCCAAGGAACCCGTCACCATCCAAATCGGCGATCACATAGGTGTCGGTGCCCGATTTCGCAATGAACAGCCGGGTCACCTCGGTCCCCGAGGTCGAGGCGTCGGGCAAGGCCATGCCAAGGCTGATGCTCGGCATGGTGCCAAGACTGCCCTCCCAACGGATCGGCGCGCCCCCGAAGTCACCCATAAAAGTATATTCCGTGCCGAGGTCGATGCGGTCGCCCTCGTTGGCGTAGAAGTCGGCGATCGTGTCCATCGCGGTCAGCGAGGATTCGCTCGCCGGGTCGTAGGGGCTATAGCTGAAGGTATCGGCCTCGCTGCCGCCGGTCAGGCTGTCTGCGCCCGCGTCGCCCGAAAGCACGTCAGTGCCGGCATCGCCGGTCA
>CANGHD010000163.1 GCA_947453525.1 Paracoccaceae bacterium
CGGGCGAACAGGTCCTTGACCGGGCCGTGTTCCACCACCTGACCGCCATACATCACCATCACCCGGTCGGCGATGCCGGCAATCACGCCCAGATCGTGGGTAATCCAGATGATCGCCATGCCGAGCTTTTGCCGAAGCTCCTTCACCAGTTCCAGGATCTGCGCCTGAATGGTCACATCCAGCGCCGTTGTCGGCTCATCGGCAATCAGCACATCGGGGTCGCAAGCCAAGGCAATCGCAATCATTACGCGCTGCCGCATGCCGCCCGAGAACTGGTGCGGATAGCTGTCGAGCCGGCTGGAGGCATCCGGGATGCCGACCAGGTCCAGCAATTCCACCGCCCGTGCCCGCGCCTGACCCTTCGTAAGCCCCATGTGCCGGGTCAGGGGCTCCATGATCTGAAAGCCCACCTGAAACACCGGGTTCAGGCTGGTCATCGGGTCCTGAAACACGAAGCCCACCTTGGCCCCACGCACTTCGCGCAGATCACGGGCGGAAATCTTCAGGAGGTCGCGCCCGCCCAGCCAGACTTCGCCCGCCCGCACTTCGGCAGGCGGCGAGGGCAAAAGGCCGATCAACGACATCATCGTCACCGACTTGCCCGAGCCACTTTCGCCCACCACGCCCAGCAACTCGCCCCGGTCAAGGTGAAAGCTGACCCGGTTGACGGCATGAACCTCACCCGCCCGGGTGCGGAACACAGTCTTGAGGCCCCGAACGTCCAGGACAGCGTCGCCCCCATCGGGCATATAGGTCTCCCCAAGTCATTTCTTGTTTTTGACGTCCCAGACGGGAAAAGCATCCGGCTGCGCGTCAGCTTGACGGCAGCTTTCCCGATTTCGCCTGCACGTTCAATCCTGAATCTTGTGCGGTCCGGTCGTGCTTGACGCAACGAAATGCCGTTTCCGCCGGCATTTGGTGCGGTTTGCCGCCGATGGGAAGCCCTATGCCGCACCTGCGGCGGCCCCGTTGACATGCAACCACCCAGCGTGGAGGTTGGCCCGGACATCGACACCGACCCCCGACCGCAAGAGGTACACAACATGACGCAGGTTCTGACCGCGCTTGAGATTCTCCGGCAGCTCGTCTCCTTCCCCAGCGTCAGCCGTGACAGCAACCTCGATCTGGTCGATTGGCTGGAGGGCTACCTGGCTGCGCATGCCATCCCGACGGTCCGACACTGGCATGAAGACGGCACCAAGGCCGCACTGCTGGCCCATGCCGGGCCCAAGGTGACGGGCGGCGTGGTGCTGTCGGGCCATTCCGACGTGGTGCCGGTTGACGGCCAGACCTGGACCTCGGACCCCTGGACGCTGACCGAGCGCGACGGCCGGCTTTATGGCCGTGGGACGGCGGATATGAAGGGCTTTGTCGCGCTTTCAGTCTGGGCCTTGGTCGCGGCGCAGCGGCTTGGGGTCCGTCGTCCGTTGCAACTGGCACTGTCTTATGACGAAGAGGTCGGCTGTACCGGGGCGGCCCCCATGCTGTCGACGCTTGTTGAGGCCTTCCCCAAGGCCGATCTGGCCATCATCGGCGAGCCGTCGCGGATGCAGCCGATCCATGGCCACAAGGGCGGCACGGGCTACAGGGTGCATGTGAAGGGGTTTGAGGTGCATTCCTCTCTGCTGCCTTATGGCGTCTCGGCCATCATGGAAGGCGCGCGGCTGATCGGCTGGGTGAACGACCGCAATGCCGCGCAGCAATTGCCCCATCCTTCCGCCTTGGCCGCCCGCTTCGATCCGGCCTTCACGACGCTGCATGTCGGCATGATCAAGGGCGGCACCGCCCACAACATCACCGCCGCCGATTGCCATTTTGTCACGGAATTCCGCGTGGTGCCCGGCGAAGAGATCGAAGACCTCGCCGCCGATTTCGAGGCGGCGGCTGCGGCGCTGGCCCGCAGCATGTCCGCCGTCCGGCCCGAAGCGGGGATAGGCTTGGACCGCTTCTTCCGCGTGCCTCCGCTTGCGCCTGAACCGCACGGCGCCGCCGAGGCTTTGGTGCGCCAGTTGACCGGGGCCAATGCGGGGGGCGTGGTGTCCTATGGCACTGAGGCGGGGTTCTTTCAGGCCGAAGGCTACTCGGCCGTGGTCTGTGGTCCGGGCGATATTGCGCAGGCCCATCAACCGAATGAATATCTGGAGGTGAGCGAATTTCAAGCCGGACAGGGCTTCATGTCCCGCTTGCTGGAGCTTCTGGCATGACCGCCCCGATCTCGATCCAGACACCGATTCGCCACCCCGGCCCGCCTCCGGCCGAGACCGAGGTCGTCGTGATCGGCGGCGGCGTCATCGGCGTGATGACGGCATGGCATCTGGCCGAAAAGGGCATCCGCGTGACCCTGTGCGAAAAGGGCCGCATCGCGGGTGAGCAGTCCAGCCGCAACTGGGGCTGGATCCGCCAGCAGGGCCGCGATTTCGCCGAACTGCCGATCATGATGGAATCGATGGCAATCTGGCGGGGCCTCAGCCAGAAGCTCGGGCCCTCGCTGGGCTTCCGGCAGGACGGGGTCATGTACCTTGCCCGCACCCATGACGAGATGCGGGGCTTCGAGGCCTGGATGACCGAGGCGCGCGGCATGGGGCTGGACGTGCGCCTGCAATCGGAGATGCAGGTCTATGACCGGCTGAAAGGCGCCACGGTGCAATGGGTGGGCGGGCTTTTCACCGCCTCCGATGCGCGGGCGGAGCCTTGGGTGGCGGTGCCGATGCTGGCGCTGGCCGCCGCTGAAATGGGCGCGGTTCTGGTCGAGGATTGCGCGGTGCGGGGCCTTGACCTGCAGGGCGGCAAGATTGCCGGGGTCTTTACCGAAAAGGGCCGGATTGGCTGCGAGCAGGTCGTTGTGGCGGGCGGGGCCTGGTCCTCGCTTCTGCTGCGGACCGTGGGCGTGTCGATCCCGCAACTGTCGGTGCTGGCCTCGGTCGCGCAAACCGCGCCGCTGCCCGAGATTTTTGCGGGCAATGCCGCTGACGACCGCTTCGCCTTCCGCCGCAGGGCGGATGGCGGCTACAGCCTCGCCCCCGGTGCCCGGCATGATTTCTTCGTCGGCCCCGACGCCTTCCGCCATTTTGGCGCCTTCCTGCCGCTGCTGAAGAAGGATTTCAAATCGACCAAATTCCGGGCGGCTGCCCCCAAGGACTATCCTGACGCCTGGGCCACGCGGCGCAGGTGGAGCATGGACGAGATCTCTCCTTTCGAGCGTATCCGCGTCCTGAGCCCTGAACCGAACCTGAAGGCGCTGGCTGAGGTGCAAGACAATTTTGCCAAGGCTTTTCCGGAACTTGGCCGCCCTGTGCTGCAGCGAACCTGGGCCGGGATGATCGACACGATCCCGGATGTTGTGCCGGTGGTGGACCGGGTGACGGCGGTCCCAGGGCTGGTGATCGCCACCGGCATGTGCGGCCACGGCTTCGGCATCGGGCCGGGCATGGGGCGCGTGGTCGCTGATCTGGTGGCGGGGCATGCGGTGGGGCATGATCTGGCCCGCTTCCGCTTGGCGCGGTTTACGGATGGCAGCCGATCGGAGCCGGGCCCGACGCTGTAAGGGGCTTGCAGCCGGCGCGGCACGGCGGGGGATTGCCATCCCCCGCACCCCCTGCCTCAAAGGGAGGCACACCTCCCTTTGAGAATTCCCTGTGGATATTTGTGGCCATGTGAAAGGGGGCCGGGGGTTGTTCTGCGCGGGGGTTTGACGGATGCTTGTGGCAAAGGAGAGCCATCATGCCCGTCAAGAACCGCTTTGCCGAGATGCTGCCCGAGATCACCGAATGGCGCCGCGATTTTCACAGGCATCCGGAACTGCTGTTCGACGTGCACCGGACGGCCGCCAAGGTGGCCGATCTGTGCCGCAATTTCGGCTGCGACGAGGTGGTCGAGGGGATCGGGCGGACCGGGGTGGTGGCGGTGATCAAGGGGCGCGAAAGTGGCTCCGGCCGAGTGATCGGCCTTCGCGCCGACATGGATGCCCTGCCGATCAGGGAGCAGACCGGGGTGGCCTATGCCTCGACCGTTCCCGGCAAGATGCATGCCTGCGGGCATGACGGGCATACCGCGATGCTGCTGGGGGCGGCACGCTATCTGGCCGAGACGCGGAATTTCGATGGGGTTGCGGTGTGCATCTTCCAACCCGCCGAGGAGGGTGGCGGCGGCGGGCGCGAGATGGTGGCGGAAGGCATGATGGAGCGGTTCGGCATCCAGGAAGTCTACGGCATGCATAATATGCCAGGGATTCCCGTGGGTTCCTTTGCGATCCGCGAGGGGGCCATGATGGCTGCCGCCGATCAGTTCGACATCCTGATCACCGGGAAGGGCGGTCATGCCGCCAAGCCGCATGACTGTATCGACCCGGTCGTGGTCGCCTCGCATATGATCCTGGCCTTGCAGACCATTGCCAGCCGGAACGTGGACCCGTTGAAGCAGGTCGTGGTGTCCGTCTGCGTCGTGGAGACCGACAGCCCGGCGCATAACGTCATTCCCCAGACCGTCAAGCTGCGCGGCACGGTGCGCACGATGGACGCCAAGGTGCAGGATTTCGTGGAACGGCGTCTGTGCGAGATTGCCGAGGGCACGGCACTAGCCCTTGGGGCGCGGGCCGATGTGGACTACCGCCGGGGGTATCCGGTGACGGTGAATGCGGTGGAGAACACGGGGTATGCGGCCGAGGTGGCCAAGGCGATTTCGCCTTCGGTCGACACCGACACCCCGCCGCTGATGGGGGCGGAGGATTTCAGCTACATGCTGAACGAGCGCCCCGGCGCCTATATCTTCGTGGGCAACGGCGACACGGCGATGGTGCATCATCCGGCCTATAACTTCGATGACAATGTCATCCCCTTCGGGTCAAGCTGGTATGCCGGGATGGTGGAGACGCGGATGCCGGTCTAAGGGCTTGCGGGCGCTGGATTAATCAGGGTTGGGGAGGGGGAAGGGCTGGGTCTTTTTGGCGTCTTCCTTCTGTCTTCCTTTCGTCTCTACGCGCGGGGAGACGAGGGGGCGTTAACCATGATTTGCCGAATCGGGGTATGGGAGAGGGCGGTTTGGGTGAAGAACGGCTTGTAAGAGGTTGATTGTGTTGGGTTGACATGGCCGGGTCGTTTGTTCACGTTTGGACTAGAGTAATCCACGGATCACGGAGTCGCTATGGAACTGCTGGTTGTCGTCATCATCTCGTCTGTAGTCTCCGCAATTGTTGGCTACTTCATTGACGAGGGCAGTGGCGCCCTGTGGGGGTTTTTTCTGGGCCCGATTGGATGGATCATCGCCGCCATTCTCAAAGGCAAGTCTGCACCAGAACCTTACTCGGCCTACAGGTGGCGTGATGAGCAGGAAGTAAAGCCACGACTTGTCAACACGCCCCCGACGAGTCCGCCTGTGAAAGTGGAAACTTTCGATCGTGCAAAATGGAAAGTACTGAAAGAAGTCGATGCGGAAATTCGCTCTGCGTCGGAGCAAGTCTCCAAATTGGACCCAAATTTGGATGCGGTTTTGGCAGAGAAGTATTTGGCATTGAACGACAAACAATATCTCCAAAGCCTTACGGATGTGGTGGTCCAAGCTTTCGAAAAGAAAAAGGCAGAAGAAGAAGCAATTGCCGCGACTTTCACAACGGAAGCACGCGAGAGTGCCGAGCGTTCGAAGAAATTCTACGAAATGAGTTTGGGCGCTGATCGGATGGCCCCAGAAACTGGAACGCGAGTTGAAGGCGTGGAAATCTATGACGGCTCTTGGGTTAACTTTAAGGGTGGAATTCGGGTTATTCTTGAGGATGGCCGAAATATGTTGATGAACAAATCAATGAGACGGGACTTCGCTCCGGGGGACGATAAGTGGAAGTGAGGCAATCCCCTCACCCCCCCGTATGGCTCATATGCCTGCTCACCTGCCCCGCCACCTTCGCCCGCGAGTAATCAAAGTCATGCCCCTTAGGCTTCCTTGAAATCGCAGCCCGGATCGCCGCCTCCAGTGGCGCGTCCGAGGCACTCGCCCGCAACGGCGCCCGCAAATCCGCCATGTCCTCTTGGCCGAGGCACATGTACAACTCCCCCGTGCAGGTGATCCGCACGCGGTTGCAGCTTTCGCAGAAGTTGTGGGTCAGGGGGGTGATCAGGCCGATCTTCTGGCCGGTCTCTTCCAGCCGCAGATAGCGGGCGGGGCCGCCGGTTTTCTCGGCGAGGTCGGTGATGGTGAACCGCTCGGCCAGACGGGCGCGCAGGTCGGAGAGCGCCCAGTACTGGTCGGCGCGTTCGACGGTGCCCATGTCGCCCATCGGCATGACCTCGATAAAGGTCAGGTCGTGGCCGTCGCGGGCGCACCAACTGGCCATCGCGAACAACTCGTCCTCGTTGAACCCCTTCAGCGCCACCGCGTTGATCTTGACCCGAAGGCCGGCTTCCTTGGCGGCAGCGATGCCGTCGAGCACCTGGGGCAGGCGGCCCCAGCGGGTGATCTCGGCAAATTTCTTGTCGTCCAGCGTGTCGACCGAGACATTGATGCGCTTCACCCCGCAGGCGGCGAGATCCGCCGCATATTTGCGCAGTTGCGAGCCGTTGGTGGTGACGGTCAGTTCCTGCAAGCCATAGCCCAGCTTCTGCCCCATCGCCTCGAAGAAGCTCATGATCCCCTTGCGGACCAAGGGTTCGCCCCCGGTGATGCGCAGCTTTTCCACGCCCATGCGGATGAAGGTGGAACACAGCCGCTCCAGTTCCTCAAGTGACAGAAGTTCCGCCTTGGGCAGGAAGGTCATGTGTTCCGTCATGCAATAGGCGCAGCGGAAATCGCAGCGGTCCGTGACGGAGACGCGCAGATACGAGATGGCGCGGGCGAAAGGGTCGATCAGGGGTGCGGTCATGCCACGACCATAGTGCGGAAGTTGCCCGAGGAAAACCCTCAGTCTTTCTCGTCTTTCACCTTGGCGCAAATATCCCGCCGCAGGGTCCGGGAGGGCGCGCAGCCCTCCCGGCGCAGGGGGTGCGGGGGGCGGCGCAGCCCCCCGCTTCCGGGTCCGCCGAGCGCCTAGAAGCTGACCCGTGCCATGGTAGCGCGGTGGTCCGACGGCCAGGGGGTGACGACCAGATCAGCCTCGGGCGCCTTTTCGCCGACGATGCCGGCGCCAGTGACCTTGACGCCCGGCCCGCCGACAAAGATGAAGTCGATGCGGTCGTGGTGATCCTCGGGGTCCTTGGCCTCGGTCGTGGGCGTCCAGGTCAGCCCGGGCTTGGCCACTTCATCGGGATAGACGGCGCGGAAGCTGTCGGTCAGGCCGGCCTCGGCCAGCCCCTTGGTGAAGGGCCAGGCCACGGCCAAGGGTTGCAGACCGGCCTTCACCGCGGCCTCTGTCCAGTCAAGGTTGGAGGGTTCGTTGAAATCGCCCATGACGAACTGCGCCGCCGCATCCTTTTCCGCGGCGACATCGGCCAGAACCAGAGCAAGGGCGGGGCCGCGGGTTTCGGCGGCGGCCTTCACGGCTTCGTCTGCGGTTTTCAGGAACGGATAGTTGCCGTAAGCGATTCCCAGAAGCTGGTAGGGCTGATAGGGCGCGTCGTTGAGGTTCATCGCATAGGCCACAACCTTGCGCCCGTTCACGTTGATCTCCACCCCGGTGCCGTTGGGCGTCTCGGCCCCGAACGGAAAGCGCGACAGGATGGCGTCGGCCCAATGCACCTCGGTGTTGTGCTTGAACTCGTGATAATGATAGCCCAAGGCCGCCGCGAGGTCTTTGGCCCGGCTGGCATCCCCCGCAAGGCAGGCATCGGTGCCTTCGCCGCAGGGGTCGGGCTCGGCCACGGTTTCCACCGCCGCGATGATGTCAGCCCCCGAGGCCTTCATCACCGCCACCGTTTCGTCGATGCTCTTGCCCGCATTGGCCCCCGCGCCCCACATGTTCATGCTGAGCAGGGTGACGCTCTGGCCTTCGGCAAGGCCGGCAGACGGCAGGATCACAAGGGCTGCGGCGGCACATATCCGGTACATGTTCGGCCTTTCTCGATGGAAATGTCAAAAGGAGGGCGATACCGGTGCCGCTGCGTCAACTGATTCCACAGGCGAAGGCCCGGTTCCGGCGCAAGTTTCACAGTCCCGACAAATCGCCGTTACCGCAATGTCACCGCATCGTCATGCGCCGCCAGGGGCGCTGGCTCCAGAGCGTCAGGCCTGCAACGACGCCGCAGCCCCAAGGCGCGCTGTTCTCCGACCCCGGTTGCCCGCAAGATAGCCCTTGAAAGAGCCAGCCCGCAGTCTCCTTTGACCCGTCAGCCTTGCTTTCTCCAAATATCCACGGGGAATTCTCAAAGGGGGGCGTGCCGCCCTTTGAGGCAGGGGGGCTTGGGGGGGGCGGCAG
>CANGHD010000164.1 GCA_947453525.1 Paracoccaceae bacterium
ATGCAGATGATCGAAACCGGCCTGTTCGACGGCTTCAAGCGGTTGCATGTCGCGGGTCACCCGGAAGGCAACAAGGACATCGACAAGGACGGCGGGGATGCCGTGGTGATGAAGGCGCTGGCGTGGAAACAGGCTTTCGCCGACCGCTCGGACGCCGCTTTCGCCATCGCCACCCAGTTCTGCTTTGAGGCCGGTCCAGTCATTGCCTGGGCCAACAAGCTGTCGGCGGCGGGTGTCAAGATGCCGGTTCATATCGGCATCGCGGGCCCGGCCAAGTTGCAAACCCTGATCAAATTCGCCATCGCCTGTGGCGTTGGGCCTTCGCTGCGCGTGCTGCAAAAACGGGCAATGGATGTCACAAAACTGCTGCTGCCCTACGAGCCAACCGATGTTGTGGCAGAACTGGCCGCCCACAAGGCGAAAACGCCGGGCTTCAACATCGAACAGGTGCATTTCTTCCCCTTGGGTGGCATCAAGACCAATGCCCAATGGGTGACAGACAACGGCGGCGCCTCGGGCGTTCCGGCCAACGCATAAGAGGACCACAAGCATGACCCGTACCGTTGTTGAATCCAAAACCAAAACCGTCATCATCGGCTTTGACGAGCCCTTCGCCGTCATCGGCGAGCGCATCAACCCCACGGGGCGCAAGAAACTTGCCGCCGAACTGGAACTGGAGAATTACGACACCGTCATCCGCGACGCGCTGGAGCAGGTGGCTTGCGGTGCCACCATTCTTGACGTGAACTCGGGTGCTGTCTTCACCAACAAGATGGCCGTTGACCCGCGCTATGCGGACAACAACTTCACCGAACCGCCGCTGATGAAAGCGCTGATCCAGATCATTCAAGGCGTCGTGGACGTGCCGCTCTGCATCGATTCCTCGGTTCCGGGTGCCTTGGAAGCCGGTCTTCTGACCTGCGAGGGCCGGCCCCTGTTGAACTCGGTGACGGGCGAGGAAGAGCGGCTGGAACGCATCCTGCCGTTGGTCAAGAAGTACAACGTGCCGGTCGTGGCAATCTCGAACGACGACACTGGCATCAGCCAAGACCCCGACGTCCGCTTTGCGGTGGCCAAGAAGATCGTCCAGCGTGCCGCCGATTTCGGCATCCCGGCGCATGACATCGTGGTGGACCCGCTGGTCATGCCGGTGGGGGCGATGGGCTCGGCCGGTCAGCAGGTTTTCGCTCTGGTCCGGCGTCTGCGCGAGGAACTGGGCGTGAACACGACCTGCGGGGCCTCCAACATATCGTTCGGCCTGCCGCACCGCCACGGTGTGAACGCGGCCTTCCTGCCGATGGCGATAGGTGCCGGCATGACATCGGCCATCATGAACCCGGTGCGCCAGCCGGAAATGGAGGCGATCCGCGCCGCCAACTTTCTGATGAACCACGACGCCAACGGCGGCGAATGGATCCGCTTTGCCAAGGTGATCGAGGCGGTGGCAGCTGGCGCCACCTTCGCCGAGGCGTCGGCAGCGGCAACGGCGGCCACCTCGGGCCGTCGGGGCGGTCGTCGGGCGCGGTCGGAGTAACCGGCCTAAGGCGCTGCCGATGCCGCCAGCAACCGGTTGCGCAATTCGGCGCGATTGTGCACGCCCAGCTTGTCATAGATCGTCCGGCTGTGGGCGATGGCGGTGTGCCTGCTGATGCCCAGTTTTTGCGACACCACGTCGTAATGGCTGCCCTGCGCCAGTTCGAAACAAATCTCGGATTGCCGCCGGCTCAGCGGCAATTCCCCAATCCGCTTGACCAGTTTGACTCCGGCGGGTTCCTGATGGGTGACAGTGATGCCAACCACGCGGGCACCCTGCGCTTCACCGCGCAACAGATTGGCACGAAAGGTAAAACCGCCCCAAAGGTTGCGATGATGATAGGCCGGAGAGGTTCTTGCATCATCCCCCGCCATGATCCGCCCCAAGGTCCGGCAGATGTTGCGCACCGGCTCGGGCAAGGCATCGCGCCGCACCGGGCCGGCATCGACGGCCATCTTCGGATGTGTCACCCGCAGCAGCAACTCGCGCCCCGCCGCCGAGGCGTAGAGCAACTTGCCCTCGACATCCGCCACGATCAGCCCGTTGGCGCCGCTGTCGACCAGTTCTGTCTCCTCCATCCGACGGCCCCGGATGGCATGCACGAAGAAGGGCTCCAGACTGGCCAGCCGGTCCTTTTCGATCTGGCTGAAATGGCTGTCACGCGGCTCGCGGAAGGTGGTCAGCATCCCGACCCCCTGCCCCTGATCGCGCATGACCATCCGGATATAGTCCTTGCCACGTCCAACCGGGCGGAAACATTCGTTGTAGAACTCGGATCGACCGAAGGCATTCAGGTCGATGCCAAGCCGCGTCAGATCATGCACGCCCACTTGGGTTTTCAGCGCCACCTCAAAGCGAAAGCCCGGATAGTCGCGATCCTTGCGGCCATTGAACTCGGTGACGAACAGTTGCGTGATCGCCGCATATTCCATGCTTTCGGTGTAGATATGGTCGAGTGTGCCATCCGGCTTGGCAAAGAAGAACATGTTGCGCAAGGATGGCACGATGATGTGCATCTCGCGGATCAGGGCGGGCATCACCGCCGCGCCGCCCAGTCCCAGACAACTCAACTGCTTGAAGCGCACCAATGCCCGCTGCACCGCCGTGGTCATGCCAATACCCCGCAGAATATTTCGCATTCCGAGGGTCAAAAATAGCATGACATGCGATTTTCGCCAAGCGCCTTGGCGCTAGCCTGCGAACCCTCTGCAACCCGAGGAGGACTGAATGCCCAGGACTTTGAACGTGCTTTCGATCGCGGCTGTTCCGGTACTCGCAGCCTTAGCCGTGCCAGCCTTTGCCGAGACGCCCGCCACGCAGCCCCTGCACATGAAGAAAGAATGCAGTGGCTACACGAATCCCGCTCCGACCTTTTGCTCGGTCACCGAAAGCAACCTTCCTGCCATCCCGAAGGGAACCAAGATCTGGTATTGGGGCCCCGATCTGGGGCTGGATGATCCTGTGATGGTGGCCAGCAGCGCGATCATCGATGCCGGTCAAAACAATCTGGCCCAGGGCTTCTGCATCGTCGATCAGACCGACATGGACCATCAGAAGGGCTATTGCGCGTTTTCGGCGGGGACCGGCTCGCTGGCCGGGTTCCACGCGCTGATCACCGTCACGGCAGCGATGACCGGCGATGTCAATTGGGACGGCCTGTGGTGGACCACCAAGTAACCCTTTCGCAGTCCAATGACACGGCGGCTTTGGCCGCTGTGTCAGCCTGAAGGTTGGCCCCGAAGCCAAGGACGCCTGATCCAGGGACCGCACGAGGACGTGAATCCCGGCCGCTGCGGTCATGCCAACGCTCCGCAGAATATTTCGCCTTCCGGATTGCAAACCTAGCATGGCATGCGATTTCCGCTCGGAAGACTGGCGATATGTCTTGAAGCCTCTGCAACTTGGGAGGATCAAATGACGACACCCCATCATTTCCTGCAATCCGCTCGTGCCGTTTCGGCAATTTCCGCCTTGTCCGCGACGGCACTTTGGGCAATTCCGGTCAGCGCCGAAGATGTGGCCTTTCATCCGCTCAACATCGTCAAGGAATGCAGCCAGGACACCGGCAAATCGGGCGGTTTCTGCTCGATCACCAAATCGAGTCTCGCCGCGATCCCGGTCGGATCGAAGGTTTTCTACTACGGCCCGTTCACCGAAGGTCCGTTTGTCTCTTCCACAATCATGCTGAACGCGGGCGGCGACAACACAGCGATCGGGTACTGCAACGTCGATAATGCCAAAAGCACGGGAACCTGCACGTTCTGGGCGGGCAGCGGCACCTTGCAGGGCTTCGCGGCGCTGCTGGAGCTGACGCCGGATGCGAACGGAACCGACTACCACTGGGACGGCGGCTACAACCTGAACGGCAAGTGAACCATTGCCGATCCTGCTCGCCGGCCCGATTGCATGCCCCGATCAAGGTCAGCGAAGAGGCGCAGAGCGGCTTCCTCTCGGACCGCCCGTATTGGCCGGTCACGTCACAAAGCCGCATTCGGTTGACACGGCGGCCTTCGCGGTCGTGTCGGCCTAAACGCTGGCCGGTCAGTCCGCCGCCGCTTTCGCCATCGCCGGACGCATCTGGCTGTCCAGATTCTCCGCCGTGATCGGCCCGGCGAGGCGCAGCAGAACCTGCCCCTTGCCGTCGATCACGTAAGTCTCGGGCACCCCGTACACGCCCCAGTCCAGCGCCATCGGCCCGGCATCGGCACCAAGCTGGGTGTAGGGATTGCCCATATCGCCCAGAAACTTCAGCGCATCCTCGGGCTTGTCCTTGTAGTTGATGCCATAGATCACCACACCCTCTTCCTTCAGCTTCTCCAGCATCGGGTGTTCAATCCGGCACGGCTCGCACCACGAGGCCCAGAAGTTCAAGAGCTTGACGCCGGGCTTGCGCAGATCGGCATCGGTGACGACCGGCCCCTGCCCCAGTGCCACGGCGCGCACATTGGGGGCCTGCTGGCCCACGGTCATCGAGGGCAAGGGCTGGTCGCCCTTCTGCATCCCCACATAAAAGGCCACGGCCAGCGCCGCAAACAGCAAGGGCGGCAGCAGGATCAGCGGTCGAAAGGCCATCAGTCTTTTCCTTCCCGACGCTCGACCTCGTCCAGCGCCCGTTTCATTCTGGCCCCTTGCCACAGCGTCAAGGCCACCAGCGCCACCAGCAAAGCCAGCGCCGCACCATAGGCCCCCAGCACGGTGCCCGCATATTTCCCCAAGTCCGGCATCATGCCGCAGCCCTTTCGCGCGCAATCAGCGCCTTGATCCGGCGCGCCCGTATCTCGGTCCGGGTGCGCAGCAGAACCAGTGTCACGAACAGCAGCACAAAGCCCGTCACACAGACGAGCAGAGGCGCGCCATAGACGTTGGACACCTGATCGCTGCCCTGCACCACCGAGACCGAGGCCCCCTGATGCAACCCCTGATTCCAGAACAGCACGGCATAGCGTGATAGGAACGCAAAGACCGACCCCACGATGCACAGGACCGAGGTCAGGTCCGCCGCCGTATCCGCATCCTCCACCGCGGCCCAAAGTGCGATATAGCCCAGATAGAAGAGGCCAAGGATCAGGAACGACGTCAGCCGCGGGTCCCAGGCCCACCAAGTCCCCCACATCGGCTGGCCCCAGATTGCCCCGGTGACAAGGCCAATGACGGTGAACGTCAACCCGACCGGAGCCGCCGCCTTGGCCGACAGGGCACTGACATGGTGCCGCCGGATCAACCAGATCAGCGACCCCGCCAGCATCATGAACCATGCCGAAATCGCCATCATGGCCGAGGGCACGTGCAGGTAGATGATCTTGACCGTCGCCCCCTGCTTGTAGTCATCCGGCGTGAAGAAAAACCCCCAGACCAGCCCGACGACCAGCAACATCACCGACAGCCCCGAAACCCAGGGCAAGGCCCAGGCCGAGGTCTGCATGAACTTCTTCGGATTGGCATATTCCCAGATCGACATGAGGCTTTCCTTGCCCAACGGGCTTTGGCTTTGCAAGTCACACTAGCGTCAGAACTTCACTTCAAATTGGCGCGAATTGCCGCACCGCAGGCAAAGGGCAGGATCGCTGCGCACCCCAGCGAGATCGCCGCCAGAAACAGCAGCGGCACCAGCGCATCCGTCCCCGCCGCCCCGCGCCGCACGGCCTCCGCGCCAAACACCAAGGTCGGCACATACATCGGCAGCACGATCAGCGACAGAATCAACCCTCCCCGCTTCAGCCCCACCGTCAGGGCCGCCCCGAACGCCCCGATCAACGACAGCGCCGGACTGCCAAGTGCCAAGGACGCCACCAGCCAGACATAGCCCGCTGGAGACAGGCTCAACAACAGACCAAGGACCGGCGAGATCACCACCAAGGGCAGCCCCGTCACCAGCCAGTGGGCCAGCGCCTTCATCGCCGCCACCCCCTCCAAGGGCAGGGGCGAAACCGCCATCAGGTCCAACGAGCCATCCTCGAAATCCAGCGCAAACATCCGGTCGAGCGACAGCAAGCACGCGAGCAGCGCCCCCACCCACAGAATGCCCGGCGCGATGCGTGACAACAGCGCGCTTTCCGGCCCGACGCCCAAAGGCACCAGCACCGCCACCATCAGGAAGAAGGCCAGCCCCAGCCCGAAGCCGCCGCCCGCCCGCATCGCCAAGCGAATATCGCGGATCAGCAGCGCCCTCATGCGAAAGCCTCGTCGAAGGCACCCTGCCGCTTTTGCCGGGCGCGGAACGGCGTCAGGTCCAAAACCTCGGCCTCGGGCAACCCCAGATCGATATGGGTGGCCACAATCGCCGCCCCGCCCTGCCCCAGATGGGCCCGCAGCATGGCCCCGAACAAGGCCACCGAGGCCGCATCCAGCGACACCGTCGGCTCATCCATCAGCCAGACCTTGCGCCCCGTCACCATCAACCGCGCCAGCCCCAGCCGCCGCTTCTGCCCGGCCGACACGTCCGCTGCCCGGCGGTCGCGCAGCGCCAGCAGGTTCATCGCCACGATTGCCGGTTCAATCGTGGTTTGCCCGTGAACCGAGGCCCAGAAGGCCAGATTCTCGGCCACCGTCAGCGTGGCTTTCAAGCCGTCGGCATGGCCGGAATAGGTCACCGTCTCGGGATCGGCCTGAACCTGACCTTCCAGCGCAGGCTGCAACCCGGCCAAGGTGCGCAGCAAGGTCGTCTTGCCCGCCCCGTTCGGCCCGCGCAGAATCAAGACCTTGCCGGGGGACAGGGTGAACCCCAACCCCTCCAGCACGGCCACGCCGCCCCGCGCCACGCAAAGATCCTGCACCGTCAACATGGCCTTGACCTAACCCGCTTTGCCCGCGACCGGAAGCCCTTGGACAGCAGGCCACTTAAGACTAGGTTCCGCTCTGCAACAGGAGAACGCCATGACCCTTTCCACCCGCCCCCTCGGCAAGACCGGCTTTGACACCACCACCATAGGCTTCGGCGCTTGGGCCATCGGTGGCACTTGGGGCGAGGTGTCCGAGGCTGATGCCAAGGCGACCCTGCATGCCGCTTTGGATGCTGGCGTGAACTTCATCGACACGGCCGATGTCTATGGCGACGGCCGCTCCGAACGCATCATCGCCTCTGTTCTCTCCGAGCGCAGCGGTCCCCGTCCCTATGTCGCCACCAAAGCCGGCCGCCGCCTGAACCCGCATGTGGCCGAGGGCTATACGCCCGCCAATATCGAGGCCTTCGTGGACCGCAGCCGCGCCAATCTGAAGATGGATTGCCTCGACCTCGTGCAGCTGCACTGCCCGCCGACCTCGGTCTATTCCGGCAATGCGATCTATGACGCGATGGAGGCGCTGAAATCCAAAGGCAAGATCGCCGCCTACGGCGTGTCTGTCGAGAAAATCGACGAGGCCATGGAGGCGATCCGCCATCCCGGCGTCGCCTCGGTTCAGATCATCTACAACATCTTCCGCCAGCGCCCCGCCGATGCTTTCTTTGCCGCCGCCAAAGCCGCAAATGTGGCCGTGATCGCCCGCGTTCCCCTGGCGTCCGGCCTTCTGACCGGCAAGATGTCAGCCACCAGCGCCTTCGCTGCCGACGACCACCGCAGCTTCAACCGCAACGGCGAGGCGTTTGACAAGGGCGAGACCTTCTCGGGCGTCCCCTACGACGTGGCATTGCAAGCGGTCGAGGAACTTCGCCCGCTGGTCCCTGAAGGTGCCACAATGGCCGCCTTCGCGTTGCGCTGGATTCTGATGGCCGATGCCGTGTCGGTCGTGATCCCCGGCGCGAAATCCCCCGCTCAATCCCAAGCCAACGTTCTGGCCGACGCCTTGCCCGCGCTGTCGCCCGCCACGATGGAAGCCGCGCGCGAGATCTACAGCCGCCTCATCGCGCCCCACGTCGCCCAACTCTGGTGAAAGCCCATTCATCCAGGCTCAAATATCCACCTTCACCGCTCGCAACGGGCACCGGAGTTGGATATTTGGACCTGGATGAAATGGAAAGGTCAGGCCCGGTCGGACAGGTCCAGCCATTCTTCTTCGGCAGCGGCCAAGGCCTCTTGCCGTTCGGTCAGCATGTCAGAGGCTTTCTGGAACTTCACCGGCTCGCGCTTGTACAGCTGGGGGTCCGACAGCAGGTCCTGCAGCTTGACGATTTCGGATTCCATCCGCGCGATCAGGCCCGGCAGGGTGTCGAGGCGCTTTTTCTCGGTGAAGGTCAGGCCCTCGGCGATGATCTTCTTGACGGGCTTGGGCGGCTCGACCGAGGTGCGGGGCGCTTGCGCCACGGGGCCGGTCTCTTTCTTGCCGCG
>CANGHD010000165.1 GCA_947453525.1 Paracoccaceae bacterium
CCGGAATCCGACACCTCCCGCGCCCGCGCCCAATCCCCGGTGTGATCCAGCCACGCCCGACGAGGCCCGATCAGCCGCACATCCACCCTGATCCCCAGTTCGGCACCTACAACCTTGGCGGCCTCAACCCACGCTTCCCCGCCGATCCCGGTGAAGATCGCAAACCGCCCATGGCCGCACAGATCCAGCGTCGAATGCTTCTTTCCCGCCGCATCAAACAGCCAGACATGCGGCAACCTTGCGCCGGGCCAGGTCGTTGGCTGGTAGTGCAGTTCGGCGTCCAGCTCAAACGCCGGTTCCATCTGGCCATCCGTCACCACCGCGGCGGAGCGGTAGCGCTGGTTCATCTCAACCCCATGCGCATCGAATTCATACTTCTTGAAGGCAATCGCATCGCGGATCGCCGCCCGCTGCGCCTCTGCCGCCGAGGTCGCATCGGCCCGTGCATCCATATTGGCGCGGATCTTGTCGTAATCCATGCCGCCGGTCATGCCGAGGGCACCAAAAATCGGCCCGAACTCGCCGATCGACTGGTTCGCGCGCGTCACGATCTGCCGGGCGATCGGCGCGCGCTCGACCGAATAGCTGCCCAAAAGGCTGGCCGAGGCCTGACCCTTGACCACCATCGCCAGCTTCCAGGCCAAGTTGAAGCTGTCCTGGATCGAGGTATTCGACCCCAGCCCGTTCGACGGCGGATGCCGGTGCGCGGCGTCGCCCATGATGAAGACGCGGTCGTTCTGCATATGGGTGGCGAACATGTTGTTCACCGTCCAGGTGTTGGCCGAGAGAAGCTCGATTTCCAACTCCGGATCGCCCACCAGTTGCCGCGCCACCTGTGTGGCCAAATCCGCATCCACAACCGGCGCGGGCTGGTTGATGTCATAACCCCAGACGATCAGCCATTCGTTCCACGGCCGCACCATCCGCACCAAGCCCATGCCGATGCCGCCGACATCCGCGCCGGGCTGCATGACCCAATACAGCACCGAAGGCCGGTGCGCGACATACTTCGACAGATCGGCCCGGAACAGGATGTTCATCGACCCACCCACGCCCATCTTACCCTCGAACGGCAGGCCTGCCTGTTCGGCCACCAGCGAGTTGCCGCCATCCGCGCCCACCAGATACTTCGAGCGAATTGTGAATTCCTTGCCCGTCAGCTTGTCGCGGCAAGTGGTCGTCACCCCGCTGTCATCCTGCAGATGATGCAAGTATTCGACACTCATCCGGCCTTGCGTGCCGCGCTGGCAGGCGGTTTTGAACAGCAACGGCTCCATGAAGGTCTGCGGCAGGTCGTTCATCTCGCAGGGCGAAGACAGCAGATGCTCGGCCTTCGACATGGGATGGGTGCCCCATGAATTCATCCGGCCAATCTCCTCACCGGCCAGACTGACGCAGAAGATGTTCTCGCCCATCTGGGCCTGCGGCGTGGCGAAAAGATAGGCTTCGTCCTCGACCTCGCGCCCCAGATCGCGCAAGACCTCCATGCAGCGCTGGTTGGTGATATGGGCGCGCGGCGTGTTGGCGAGCCAGCGGTAGCGGTTGACCACCATATTCTCCACACCATAACTCGACAACAGCGCCGCCGTGGCCGAGCCCGCCGGGCCCGAACCGATGATAAGAACGTCCGTCGTGATATCAGCCATGTCTTTTCTCCGGTGGCTCTTTAGGGGGTAGGCCTGCCCAGGCGCGGCCCAGCAGGTCGCGGAGGACAGAACGTTCAAGGGGGCGCGGGTTCCAGTAGGGGGTCTGCATCGCCAGATCGGCAGCGCGGTCAAGGTCGGCTTCCTTCATCCCCAGATCGCGCAGGGCCATCGGCGCCTTCAGATCACGCGCGAAACGTTGCAGGGCCTCGGAAACGGACAGGTTGTCGGGATAAAGCTGGGAGTCCCGGATCCACTCAAGCCCCTCGGCGTTGATGTTATAGGCCACCGCGTGGGGCAGGATCACGGCATGGATCTCGGCATGCGGCAGATCAAAACTGCCGCCCAGCACGTGGCAGAGCTTGTGGTGCAGGCTCATCCCAACCTGCCCCAGCACCAGCCCGCACAGAAACGCGCCGTATTGCGTGGCACTGCGGGCGGCAAGGTCGGCCGGCTTGGCGGCAACCTGCGGCAGTCCCGTCCAAAGGGCGCGAAACCCTTCCAGCGCCAGGGTCGAGGTCAAAGGATTGCGGTCCCGGGCATAAAGCGCCTCGACGGCATGGGCCATCGCATTCAGGCCAGAGGTGACCGAGATCTGCACCGGCAGCCCGGTGATCAGCCTTGGGTCATAGACGATCACCTCTGGCTGCACGCGCGGATCGGTGATCGTGGTCTTCAGGCCCGCCTCGGTCTGGCCCAAAATCGCCGTCACCTCGGATCCGGCATAGGTCGTGGGCACCGCGATCTGCAGCAAATCCGTCCGAAGGGCCAGCGCCTTGCCCAAACCCGTGACCGAGCCGCCGCCAAACGACACCAGCGCATCCGCGTCGAGCGCCAGAACCTGCGTCAAGGCCTCTTCGGTCACCTCCACCGGCGTGTGCATCCGCGCCAGCGCCACCGTGCCCACAACCCTTGCGCCCACTTCCGCAGCAAAGGCCCGCGCCGCGTCGGCATGGCCGGGCGTGCCCAGCACCACGGCCCGGCTCAAGTCCAAAGCCTCCAGTTCCGCCGCCACGGCAAGCGCGGCTGGCTCCCCGAAGCGCAAGCGCAGCGGGGCAAAGCGCAAAGCGAATGCCGGAATCCCTGTCATATCGTCCTCCCCCCGTGAGGCTATCCCGGCAAAACGGGAAGCTTGATCGGAAAGCGGCACGCTTATATACCTTGATGTTATGAAGATAGACCCACGACAGCTTGAAATCCTCGCCGCCATCGTCGAGGCTGGCGGCCTGACCGAGGGTGCCGCCGCCTTGGGCAAATCGCAACCTTCCCTCTCCCGCACCGTCGCCGCGCTGGAAGCGCGTTTGGGCAGCCCGCTGTTCCTGCCGAACCGCCGCCCCCTGCAGCCCACTGAACTGGGCGCCAGACTGGCCGAAGAGGGCCGGCGCATCCTGCAGGCCGGGCTGGCCGCAGCCCAAGCCGTGCAAAGCTTCAAGGCGGGCAAGTCAGGGGCGGTGCGCATGGCCGGCACGCCGGTGTTCATGGACGGCGTCATCGTGACCATGATCGCAGGGTTTCAAGCGCAGAACCCCGATGTGCGGATCGAGCAAAGCTACGGCTACGCGCCCGATCTGTCCGCCCGCGTGCTGTCGGGGGCGCTCGACATCGCCATCTGCCCGCTGCGCCCCGAGGATCTGCCCGAGGGGCTGGCCTTCGACCCCCTGCTGCCCGGCCGCAACGTGATTGCCGCGCGCGAGGGCCACCCCTTGCTGCATGGTCCTGCCGTCACCGCCGCCGATCTGCAGCGCTTTCCGTGGATCGCCCCGCCTGAAAACAGTCCGCTTTACGCCGACCTGCAGCGGGTTCTGTCCACGATCAGCGCCGACAGGATCCGCATCAGCTTTTCCGGCGGCAGCCTGTCGGCGGTCATGGGGATGCTGGCGGGCTCGGACAGCCTGACCGTCCTGCCCTATTCGGTGCTGTTCGCCCTGCGGCGGCAATACCACGTCGCGGCCCTGCAGGTCCGCATCGCGCATCCCGACCGCAAGCTGGGCCTGTTGTCCTCCAGAACCGCACCCTTCGGCCCCGCCGCCCGCCGGTTGCGCAGCTCTCTCCTCACCCAGTTCGAAACCCTGTCCGCCACGATCCAGCATCACGAGCGGCAAAGCCTGTGGCGCCGTTAGGGCCCCGCCGCAGCCCCGCAGGATCGACGCCCGTCATTTCGCCGGCCCGCCCGTCAGGGCGCGGGCGTCTTCCGCCCAAACCTGGCCCAACCAACAACGGCACTTGAGATCAGGCAGCCCAGGCACACCATCCCAAACCGGGCCCGACCAAGCTCGGTCTGAAAGAACCCGGTCTGATTATCCGCAGACCGACCAAAGTCAGCCTCCAAAACCTCAGGCCCGCCATACCAAGCCTGCAAAACTCAAGGCCACACGAACTCAGGCCACCAAACTCAAACCACCTGAACTCAGGCCACCCGAGCGGGCGCGGCGGTCGCAGACTGGCCGTCAAACCCGCTGCCGCCGCCGATTTCTTCCATGCCCAGCGCCAGATCGCTGGAATATTGCCCCAGATCGCCGCCTGCATCCGCAATCCGCGCCGCTAGGGCCGCGTTGCGCTGCGCCTGACCATCCAGCCCGCTGACAGCGGCATGAACGCCCTCCAGATCCTTGGTCTGCGCCTGCACCTTCGCCGCGATGTCCGAAACATAGCCGGCCGCCCGGCTGGCGCTGCTTTGCAAACCCCGCAAGGCGGCGGTGGTCAGGCTGACCTTCTGGGTGCCCAAAGCCACGTTGCCCTGCCCCTGATCGATCAGCCCGCGAATCTCGCGCGCGGACTCCGCCGCCCGCTGGGCCAAAGCCCGTACCTCCATCGCCACCACCGCAAAGCCGCGACCCGAGTCGCCGGCCCGCGCCGCCTCCACTCCCGCGTTCAGCGCCAGAAGGTTGGTCTGGAAGGCGATATTGTCCATCACCTCGACAATCTGGCGGATCTGGCCGGTCGACTCCTCGATCAATCCCATCGCCGCCACCACCTCGGCCAGAAGCCCGGTGCCGCGTTCCACCTCGCTGCGGTTTTCCAGCATCAGACTGTCAGCCTGCCGGGCCAGTTGCGCGGTCGAGGTCAGGCTGACCAGCAAGGCCCGAAAAGACTCGGTCGCGGCCTCCAGCGTCGCCACTTGATCCCGACTGCCCGTCTGCAAGGTCTGGCTCGCCGCCGCCAAGACGGCCCCGGCATTCTGGATGCCGGCGGCCGCGTCCGCCACCGTCTCCAGCGCATGATGCAGCCGGGTGGACAGCAGGTTCAAGGATTGCCGTACCCCATCATATTCCACCGGAAAAGCCCCGGTCGGGATCTGGCGGCCAAACGCGCCCGCCGCAATTTCGGTGATCCGCGCCACCAGCGCCGTCAGGAACTGATCCTGCGCGGCTTGGGCGACCGCGCGCTCGGCCAAAAGCGTCTCGGCCTTGCCATGCGCCGTCTGAACCGAGGCCATCTCGGCCTGGCTGCGGCCAAACATCTGCGCCAGAACGAAGGTCAGCCCACCAAGGACCGTCGCCTCGACGATCAGGATCACGGCATGGACCAGCACCCGCGCCAGATCGGCCGGGCCGCCAAAGACCAAATTGGTTTGCAGGGCGTTCAGCGCCAGATGATGCACCGCCACGAAGCCGAGGAAGGCCAGAATGGCAGGCCAACTGCACAGCGCCGCGACAATGGCCAGTGCGGCGAAGAAGTACATATGCATGTCCGTCTGCCATGGATGGCCCTGCATCTGCCCCACAAGGATGGCGATGATCGCCGCATAGGCGAAGGCCAGCACGACATGCCCCGATGTCGCCCCGGGCCTACGCACCGTCGACACCTCGACCAGACCGGCCAGAGCCGCGACCGCCAAGGCGACGAGCAGCACCGGCGTTCCACGCAACAGCGCAACCCCCACCACCACAGGCACATGCAGCCACAAGAAAGCGCCTATCGCGCGGGCGACTTTCGTCCTGAGGGAGTCCAGCGTCAGGGTCATCTTTCCCTCCTGCACATGGTTACGCACTCCCTCGGCCGCAGCCCGGCACCCGGGCCGCATCCAGCAGCAGAACCGGCGCATGGCGCAAGACCGCCATGCCCTGCGGAGACCCGGCCCCGTCCACCACCACCAGAAATCCGCCCAGCCGCACCTGCACCACCGGCAGGTCCGCGCGGTCAATCGCTTCCCATGCCGCCCGGGACCCCGGAATTGCCACCACGGCCACACGCGTCGCATCCGGTGCCGCCAGAACGGCCGTGCCAAGACTGGCCAAGAGCCCCAACAGCGCCACCAGAACCGGCAGCACGGGGAATCGGTCGAAGAAAGGGTGGCGCGGGGCTGTCATGCCGCCACACTAGGCGGCAAACCTTACCGCAAGCCTAATCGCCTGCGGTTATCCCTTGCGCCGCAGGCGCCGAACCAGCGCCGCGTCAACGGAAGGTGTCACGAATTTCGACACATCCCCCCCCAGCCGGCAGATTTCCTTGACCAGCTTGGAGGCAATCGCCTGCCGCCGCGCATCCGCCATCATGAAAACCGTCTCGATCGAGGAATCCATTGCCCGGTTCATGCCAACCATCTGGAATTCATACTCGAAATCCGCCACCGCCCGCAGGCCACGAATGATGATCCCCGCCCCCACATCGCGCGCGCAATCGATCAGCAGGTTCTCGAACGGATGCACGACGATCTCGCCCCCGACCCGAGTGGCAATCTCGCGGCACTCCTCCTCGACCATGGCCACGCGCTCTTCCAACCCAAACAGCGGCGCCTTGTCGCGGTTGATCGCCACCCCGATGACCAGCCGGTCCACCATCGCCATGGCGCGCTGGATGATGTCGATGTGACCCAGAGTGATCGGGTCGAAGGTGCCGGGATATAGGCCGATGCGCATGGGTGCCCTCGCTGAACGGTCTGCCCACGCAACAATAGTGCGCGCGCAGACGCAAGAGACAAAGCGCCACAGATTTGGGACACCTGACCTGAAACCGAAATGCCGCGGTCAGAAGCCCTTGATCATGCCCTCCAGCGCGTCCTTTTCCGCCGCGAGGTCCGACAGCCGCGCCTTGACCACATCGCCGATGGAAATCAGCCCGACCATCTGGCCATTCTCCACCACCGGCATATGGCGGAAGCGGCCTTCCGTCATCACCGACAGAACCAGATCGGAACTGTCGTGCCGGCTGCAGGTAGTGACCTTGGCCGTCATCAGGCTTTCGACCCGGTCGGCCAGGCAGACCGGCCCGCGCCGCCCCAGTTCCCGCACCACGTCCCGCTCTGACACGATGCCCGCGACATCGCGCCCATCCTGCGAGATCACCACCGCCCCGATCCGGCGCGAGGACAGAACCTCGGCCAGCTTGGCCACGGTCGTTCCCGGGGGCAGCGTCACAACGCCATCGTCCGATTTCGATTTGAGGATATGACTGACAAGCATGGGTATCTCCCTTTCCTGTCCTTCGAACGCTGCGCCTCGCGCAGCTTTCTGTCAAGTTTTATGCATTTGCAGCAATTATCTTTCAAAGTGACAAAGCTTTGACGATTCCGCCCCGACAGGCTACCCAAGACCAAACGCGGAGGTTCCCATGCGCCACATCCTGCCCCTTCTCTGCCTACTGGCCGCGCCGGCCCAAGCCGAGGGCGTCATCATCGTCAGCCCGATCTATGCGCAACTGGTGGCCGCCGCCGTGCCCGCCGATTTCAAACCGGGGTTTGAGCATGAAGAAAACGGCTCCTACCTGCTGGAACTCACCCCCAAGACCGAGAGCGTCGACCACTGGACCCAGATGATCACCCTCTCGGGTGCCAAAGGTCTGTCCGCCACCATGGCCCCGGTTGATTTCGCAAGCCAGATCGCGAAAGGCTATCAGGCCGCCTGCCCTACTACCTTCTCCGCCCGCGCCCTGCCCGTGCCGCAGATCAAGGGCGTGCCCGAGGCCTTTGCGGGCTACCTCGGCTGTGGCGACACGGGTGGTCAGTCCGAGGCGATGGTCTTTGTCGTCCTGAAGGGTGCCGAAGACATCTACACCGTGCAATGGGCCGAACACGGCCCCGCGCAAACCCACCCGATGGAACCAGACCCCGCCCTCTGGCGCCCCCGCGCCGACACGCTGGCCCTCGCCCGCGTCTGCAACAAGGTCGAAGGCGAGGCCGCCCCCTACCCGTCCTGCACGCAGTAGGCCTCCAGCCGCGCCATCTCGGCCCGGACTTCCGTCGTCAGCAGTGCTGCAAAACGGTTGAGCCGCTCCACCCTGCCATCATCCGCATGCCGGATCAGCCAGAAGGCCCGCTTCAGGCTGATCTGATCCGGAATGACCCGCCGCAATTCCGGCGCCGCAGGCAAAGCAAAGTCATGCACCACCCCCAGCCCCGCGCCATGCCGCAGGAAGTTCAACTGCACCGACACGGAATTTGATGCCAGCGGAGGCGGTCTGACCCCAATCTCGGCCAGATAATCCAGCTCCTTGTCGAAGATCATGTCCGGAATATAGCCGACAAACCGATGCGCCCCCAGATC
>CANGHD010000166.1 GCA_947453525.1 Paracoccaceae bacterium
GATGAACCTCATAATCATCGTGAAAACTATGAATTGGATTCACACTCACGCATCTGAGACAAGAGGGCAAGACTTAAGGAGTGCCCAGATGTCCAAACCCCGCGTGTCCTTCGAATTCTTCCCGCCGCAAACGCTCGATGCCTCGTTCCGGCTGTGGGAGACGGTGCAGGCGCTGGCGCCCCTGGCCCCGGATTTCGTGTCGGTCACTTATGGCGCGGGCGGAACCACCCGCAAGCTGACCCATGACGCGGTGGAGGCGATCCAGCGCAATTACGGGCTGAACGTGGCGGCGCACCTGACCTGTGTCGATGCCACCCGCGCCGAGACCATGGCGATTGCCGAAAGCTATGCGGCGATTGGCGTCAAGGAAATCGTGGCCCTGCGCGGCGATGCGCCCAAAGGGGCGGAGCGGTTCACGGCACATCCCGATGGCTTTGCTTCGGTGCTGGAACTGATTGAAGCCCTTGCCAACACAGACAAATTCAAAATCCGCGTCGGCGCTTATCCAGAACGCCATCCCGATGCCGCCGACACCAGCGCTGACATCCGCTGGCTGAAACGCAAGCTGGACGCGGGCGCCTCCAGCGCCATCACCCAGTTCTTCTTCGAGGCGGAAACCTTCCTGCGCTTCCGGGACGCCTGCATCCGGGAAGGCATCACCGCCCCGATCATCCCCGGCATCCTGCCGATCCAATCCTGGGCCGGTGCCAAGCGCTTCGCCGCGCGCTGCGGCACCCGCATCCCCCCACGTCTGGACGAGGCCTTTGCCTTCGCCGCCCGCGATGGCCGCGAGGATCTGCTGGCATTGACGCAATGCACCACGCTGTGCGACCGTCTGCTGACCGAAGGTGTCGAGGACCTGCACTTCTACACCTTGAACCGCCCGCACCTGACCCGCGAGGTCGTGCGCGCTCTGGGTCTGGTGCCAGAGATGGCGCTGGAAAAGGTGGCATGAGGCCGCTCCTCACGTCTCCCTGTTGAGCGCCTTTCGCGTGCAACACACCTGATCGGTCCGGATCACCTCCGGGTCGGTCTTTTTCTTTGGCATGTGGCGGCTTTGGCCCGGCTCGTCCTAACCTGCGTGTCCATGCGGCTGATCGGCAGTTGCTATCTGTCTGGCAGCGGGACCCGAGGCACAGGGAAGTCGACATGCGGTGGATCGCCTCCTTGGGATGGCTGGGCTATGTCCTTGTGGTCGCAGTGTTTTCTGTGCCCTTTTACGCCTTGGGCCTGATCCACGCCCCCTTGCCCCTTGTCCCTGCGCTGCCGCTGAGCGCCATCATGGTCGTTGTTCCCACGGCTGCGGCATGGCTGATTGCCTCTGCAATGGGGGAGCGGGGCCTCCTTCTGGCAAGACTGCGTGGCTGGCCCGGGATCGGCTGGGCGTTGCTGGCCTTCGGCTTCATGCCGGTGGTGTTCTGGTTGACGGCCGCCGTGAGCGGTCTGACCGGCGCCGACCTGCCCGCCGTGCAGTGGCTTTCGCCGGCCAGTGCCCTGCTATCGCTGCTGATTTTCGGGGTCGGTGCCGTGGCGGAGGAATTCGGCTGGCAGGGCTATGCCTATCCGCGCATGGCTGGCCTTGGCGCACCGCTGCGGCGGGCGCTGGTTCTGGGCGGGATCTGGGCGCTGTGGCATCTGCTGCCGTTCTGGGAGATGGGGCACGATGTGGGATGGATCCTCTGGCATGGGCTGGCCATGGTCGCGATGCGGGTCGTGATTGTCTGGTTGAGCGAAAGCGCGGGGCCGGGGCTGATGGTGGCCGTGCTGTTCCACACGGCGTCCAACGCGCCTTGGGGTGTCATCGGCAACTTCGCCGCTTTCTACGACCCAAGGATCGCGGCCCTCCTGCTCTGGGCGGCGGTTGGCGCAATTGTCACCCTCTGTGGCCCGGGACTGCGCGTCAGCCGCCGATGATGTCTGCGGGCTTGTTCAACAGGCGTGCGCTCGGCTAACCTGCGGTGATCCCGTGCAGGGAACCGCCGCCAAGGAACATCCGCCGTGACACAGCCCTCTTTGACCAAGCCCATCTATATCCTGAACGGCCCGAACCTGAACCTTCTGGGCCAGCGCCAGCCAGAGGTCTACGGGCGCGAGACTTTGGCCGACGTCGCACAAGCCTGCGCCGATCTGGCCGAGGAATTGCGCTTTTCGATCAAGGCGTTGCAATCCAACCACGAAGGGGTTCTGGTCGACTGGATTCAAGAGGCCCGGCTGGCCGGCGCGGCCATCATCATCAACCCCGGCGCCTATTCGCACACCTCTGTGGCCATTCTGGACGCACTCAACGCCTTTGAAGGCCCGGTGATCGAGGTGCATATCTCCAACATTCACAAGCGCGAGGCGTTCCGCCATCATTCCTATGTCAGTCTGCGGGCGGATGGCGTGATCGCGGGCTGCGGGACGCAAGGCTATCTGCTGGCGCTGCGGCGGGTGGCCTCCCTGTTGGGGCCTCGGTGAGGCGGCCGATGTCGGAGCCTGCCGCGCGGGGTGTTTCTGGCAAGGCGCAAATCGAAGGGTTTGGCTGGCATCCAGAGGCGAGAGCCTTCGACGGGGCGGGTGTTGAGGTGAAGCGCGGGGCGCCGGGGCAGGGCGTCTTTCCCGACCGTCCGGCCGGGGCCGCTTTGGCGGCTTTGGGGGGCGGTCCGTTCCGGATCGGCGGCGAGGGGCCTGCGCCCGAGGGGCAGGGGGTCTTCGAGGCGCTGACCGGAGGCTCCAGTGGCGCACCGCGGCGCATCCGGCGCAGTCAGGCCAGCTGGATCGCAAGTTTTGCGGTGAATGCCGGCCTTTTCGACATCGGGCCGGGGCTGCGAGTAGCGGTTCTGGGGCGGCTGGTGCACTCGCTGGCGCTGTATGGCGCGGTGGAGGCGCTTTATCTGGGGGCCGAACTGCACCTGCTGGAGGAGTTGCGGCCAGACCGGCAGCGGACGGCGCTGGCTGTTCGGCGGGTGGGGTTGGTCTACGCCACGCCCGCGCAGTTGCGTCTGCTGGTCGAGGCGGGCGGCCCCGTGCTGCCCGATCTGAGCCATGTGATCGTGGGTGGCTCAAAGCTGGACCCCGCCTTGCGATTGGCCTTGGCGCAGATGGCACCTGAGGCCGTCGTGCGTGAGTTTTACGGGGCGGCGGAGGCCAGTTTCATCTCCCTTTCGGGGCCGGACACGCCGCAGGACTCGGTCGGCTCTCCCTATCCAGGGGTGAATCTGCGGATTGAGGCGGGCGAGATCTGGGTGAAAAGCCCCTATCTGTTCGAGGGTTACGCCAGCGACCCCGGCTCGGCCCGCTGGGCGGAGGGCTGGCTGTCAGTGGGCGAGACGGGCGAGATGCGGCAGGGGCTGCTTTACCTCGCGGGCCGAATGAGCCGGATGGTCAAGGTGGCCGATCAGGCGGTTTACCCCGAGGAGATTGAAGCCTTTCTGATGGCGCAACCGGGGCTGACGCGGGCGGCTGTGCTGGCGCGACCCGATGCGCTGCGCGGCGTGCATCTGGTGGCTTTCGTGATGGGCGACCGGACGGGCGAGGCGACTATATTGGCCGCGCTGCGCCGGCGGTTTGGGGCGTTGAAAGCCCCCAAAGCGCTGATCTGGCGCGAGGATTGGCCGATGCTCGCCTCGGGCAAGACCGACCTCGGGGCCTTGGAATGACGTGGATCTTGGCCGGGCGGCGGACGGCGGTGGCCCCTGCCGGAGGCGCCTTCCGGCGTCTGGCGCCGCACGATCTGGCGGGGCCGGTCATCCGGGCCTGTCTGACGGATGCGGGACTTGTGCCGGAAGATGTCGACGAGGTGATCCTGTCCAATGCCCTTGGCGCGGGCGGCAATCCGGCGCGGCTTGCGGCCTTGGCGGCGGGACTGCCGGACCGCGTGGCGGGGCTGTCGATCGACCGGCAGTGTGCGGGCGGTCTTGACGCCATCCTTCTCGCCAAGGCGCTGGTGGAAAGCGGTGCTGCGCGGATTGTTGTGGCGGGCGGTGCCGAGAGCTATTCGCGCAGGCCGATCCGCTTGGCCACCGATCCGGACGGCGGACCCGCGCGCGCCTATGACCGCCCGGCCTTCACGCCGTTTCCCGACCGTGATCCCGACCTGCATCAGGCCGCCGCCGACCTCGCGCTTCGCTTGGGAATAAGCCGGGACAGGATGGACGGCTGGGCCTTGGCAAGCCATGCCAAGGCCTTGAAACATCGCGCCATTCAGGCCGCCGAGATCGTGCCGCTGGCCGGGCTGACCTATGACGCCTTCACCCGTACCCTTTCACCGGCGCTGCTTCGGCGGGCCAAGGCGTTGACCGGCGACATCACCGCCGCCAATGCCGCCGTTGCCGCCGATGCGGCCGGATTTGTCTTGGTCTCGGCCAAGCCGCTCGGGCCAAACCCGCTGAGGATCATCGCGGGGGCGACGCGGGGTGCAGCCCCGGATGAGCCGGCCGTGGTCCCCTTGGTGGCGATGGCCGAGGTCTTCCGCGAGTCCGGCACCGCGCCCGACGCTTTGACGATGGCCGAGATTATGGAGGCCTATGCGGTGCAGGTCATCGCCTGCGTCGAAGGCGCCGGACTGGACCCCGCCATCGTGAACCCCCAAGGCGGGGCCTTGGCGCGCGGCCATCCGATCGGCGCCTCGGGGGCCATCCTCGCGGTGCGGCTGTTTCATGGGCTTGCGCAGGGTCGCGGGCTGGCTGCGATTGCGGCGGCGGGGGGCATCGGTACGGCGATGCTGGTCGGGCGCTAGGCGCCTCCACTCTGCCCTCCCGCTCTCCGTCGCCTACGCCCGTGACAACAGCGCGCCCGGCCGTGCTTGTGCGATGGTTTGCGTGATCAGAGCGGCAAGGACGGCCTTGATAAGGTCCCCGGCAAGGAACGGAATGGCCAGAAGGGCGGCCTCTGGTAGGGATTTGCCGAGCGTGATCGCCATGCCGGGGATGCCGAAGGCGTACAGGATGCCGATGCCGCCGACGATGGCTCCGGCAAAGGCGGCGATGCCGATGGGGGCGCGCCATGTCGCCACCACCAGACCGGCCACGAAGGCGGCGAAGGGGAAGCCTATCAGGTATCCCGCCGAGGGGCCGACGAACAGGCCGATGCCACCGCGCCCGCCCGACAGCAGCGGCAGACCGGCGGCGACCAGCACATCAAACAAGAGTACGGCGAGGAAGCCGCGCCACGACCCCAGCACGGTGCCGCACAACATGATGCCCAAGGATTGCGCGGTGATCGGCACACCGCTGATCAGGTCAATCTTCGGGATCAGTCCCAGAAGCGCGATCAGGGCGGCGAAAAGGGCGATATGGGTGAGGTTGCGTTCCATTGAGGTCTCCTGAAGGTCGGTTCCCGAAGGTCGGGATGGCGCAGTTAGCCTGCGCCGCCCCGCGCGCGCAAGGCCTCTGCCACATGGTCGGCATCGTCGAGCGCGGCCAGAAGCACAGGCAGAAGGATGCGCCAGCCGGGGCGGCGCGGGCTGCGGGCGCGCCAGCCTTCGGCGATCTGGCCATGGCGCAGCAGCATCACCGGGATAAAGCGGATCATCAGCGCCACCGACAACGCCAGCATGCGCGGCGATAGGCCAAGCCGCCGCAAGGGGCGGGACAGCCGGGTCAGAAGGTCAATGATCTCGGCAAGTTCGGTGGTCATGGTGACAGCATTGGCCAACCCGACGACGGCCCCCATGCGCAGGATCACCGGCAAAGCACCGAAGGGCGCGCCAAGCCACACTTGCCAAAGCGCCACCAGCAGCACGAAAGGCCACAGCGGCTGCAACATTCGCGCCCAGTCCAGCGCAAAGGTGCTGCCGGCACTGGCAACCAAGGCCGCGACCGCCAGCATCGCCACCCAAAGCCACGGCCCCTGCGCCTGCAGCACCAGCGCCGTCCACAGACACAGGACCGCCAGCTTGACCCAAGCCGGAACGCCATGCGCCCAGGTTCTAAATGGAGAGGTCAGCGTCAGCATCCGCCTCTCCGATCCGGGCCATTTCGGCGGTAAAGGCCGCCAGAACCGGTGCGGCCGGACCGTCCAGCAGAACCCGGCCGGCCTCCAGCCAGATCACCCGGTTGCAACCGGCCACTGCCGAGGGATCATGGCTTATCGTGATCACCTGCTGCGGCAAGGCGGCCAACTTGCGCCGCAAACGCGCCTGTGATGGCAGGTCAAGGGCAGCAAAGGGCTCGTCCAGCAGCAGGGTGGCGGGCTGCATGGCCAGCACGGCCAGCAGACACAGATACTGCCGCTGGCCTTGGCTCAGCGTGTGGGTCGCGGCATGGTCCCAATGCGCCCGCCCCTCCGCCGCCAGACTTGCCCGGGCCGAGGCCCGCGCTTCGAGGGCACTTTGGCCCAGCTGGGTCAGGCCAAAGGCCAGTTCCTCGCCCACGGTCGGAAACAGGATCTGATGATCGGGGTTCTGAAACAGGATGCCGATCCGGCCCACCATGGCCCGTCGGTCCTTGGCTGGGTCAAGCCCTGCGATGCGAACCGCGCCGGTTGACGGCGTCACCAGCCCCGCCATCAGCCTGAGCAAACTGGTCTTGCCCGAGCCATTGCGCCCGACAATGCCGATCCGCGCCTGGGTCAGGTCCAGATCCAGCCCGGCCAGAATGGTCTTGCCTGCGACGGCAAAGCCCGCCCCCGTCAGCCTGATCCCCGGCAAAGCCATTCGCACCCCCAAGTTCCAGTGCGCTTTAGCCGCTCACCCGCCGCACCGCAAAGCAAAAAGGGGCAGACCCGCAGGCCCGCCCCCCCATTCACCCGGTCCAAATATCCCACGGGAGGTCCGGAGGGGTGTGAAACCCCTCCGGCTGCCGGCCACAAGCGCAGCCTCAGCCCTTCTGCGCCGCGGCCACCGACTCTTCCAGAATGGCCATCGCTTCGGTGAAATGCGCATCCGGAATGGTGATTGGGGCGAGGAAGCGCACCACGTTGCCGTAGACGCCGCAGGTGAGCAGGATCAGGCCGCGCTTTTGCGCCTCGTTCTTGACGCGGTTGGTGAAGCCCGCGTCCGGTTCGTGGTTGGCCGGGTTTGCGAATTCCACGGCGACCATGAAGCCCGGGCCGCGGATGTCGACGATCTCGGGCGTGGTCGAACGAATCGATTCCAGCTTCTGCTTCAGGCGCGAGCCAAGTTCATTGGCGCGATCGCAGAGCTTTTCTTCGGCGATCACGTCCAGCACGGCATGGGCCGCCGCAATCCCGATCGGGTTGCCGCCATAGGTGCCGCCCAGACCGCCGGGGTTCGCGGCATCCATCAGGCTGGCCTTGCCGGTCAATGCGGCAATCGGGAAGCCGCCGCCCAGACCCTTGGCCATGGTGGTGATATCCGCAGCCACGCCGTAGCCTTCCATCGCGAACATGTTGCCGGTGCGGGCAAAACCGGTCTGCACCTCGTCTGCGATCATGACGATGCCGTGCTCGTCACAGAGTGCGCGGATGGCTTTGACCAGATCGGCAGGTGCCGGATAGAAGCCACCCTCGCCCTGCACCGGTTCAAAGATGATCGCGGCGACGCGGCCCGGGTCGAGGTCGGCCTTGAACAGCTTGGTGATCCCGGCCATCGCATCGGCGGTGGAGATGTGGTGCACCTCCTGCGGGAAGGGCACGTGGTAGACATCGGGCATCATCGCACCGAAGCCCTTCTTGTAGGGCTCGACCTTGCCGGTCAGCGTCATGCCCATGAAGGTTCTGCCATGGAAGGCCCCGCCAAAGGCGATGACGGCCGAACGGCCGGTGGCATAACGCGCCACCTTGATGGCATTTTCCACCGCTTCCGCGCCGGTGGTCACGAAGACGGTTTTCTTCGGGAAATCGCCCGGGACGATGGCGTTCAGACGCTCGCCCAAGTGGATGTAGTTCTCATAGGGCAGCACTTGGTGGCAGGTGTGGGTGAACTTGTCCAACTGGGCATGCACGGCCGCCATCACCTTGGGGTGACGGTGGCCGGTGTTGACCACCGCGATGCCGGCGGCGAAGTCGATGTAGCGGTTGCCCTCGATGTCCCAGACTTCCGAGTTCAGCGCGCGGTCGACGTAGATTTGCGTTTGCATGCCGACGCCACGGGC
>CANGHD010000167.1 GCA_947453525.1 Paracoccaceae bacterium
ATCCCGCCACCGCCGCCGCCGCTCAAGACCTAGAACATCGCCACGCATCACCAGCCTCCGCATAAGACACGTCGCTAACGACGTCGTTATGCACGTGCCTTACCCCGTAACTGACCATTCTGGCAGGCGGTCCCAACCGGGTGATTACTTACGAACCGCAGAACAAAACGGATCATTCCGGAACCCGAAGCCGAAGGACTTATCTCAGGTTCTCCGAGTGTCTCAGCCCTGCAACACCGCACCGGTCTGGGCAGGATGTCTTTGGCGGCGGGTCTATTCCTCCAGCAGAAGTTCCTGCACTAGTGTCACCCGACCGGCCAACAGGTTGGCTTGCCCGCGCGACTCAACATTCAGACGGACGACCGGTTCGGTGTTCGATGACCGCAGGTTGAAGCGCCACTCGGCGAATTCCAGACTGAGACCGTCGGTTTCGTCGACCGTCTGGGCCAAGGGCTGGAACCGCGCGCGGACCCGGGCAATGGCGGCCTTGGGATCGGTCAGGTGGAAGTTGATTTCTCCCGAAGAGGGGAAAGCCGTTCGGCGGCCCGCGACGAGGTCGGCCAAAGCGCCCTTGCGGCTGACCAGTTCGGCGATCAGGACGAAGGGGATCATGCCCGAGTCGCACCAGACGAAATCGCGGAAATAGTGGTGGGCCGACATCTCGCCACCGTAAACAGCCCCGGTGTCACGCATCGCCTGCTTGACAAAAGCGTGACCAGTGCCGGCTTGAACGGCGACGCCACCGGCGGCTGCCACGACATCCTTGGTGTTCCAGACCACGCGCGGGTCATGGACGATTTTGGCGCCGTGTTCTTTGGCGAGGAAAACCTCGGCCAGAAGACCGACAATGTACTCGCCGTCGATGAAAGCGCCTGTGTGGTCGAAGAAGAAGCAGCGGTCAAAGTCGCCATCCCACGCGACGCCCAGATCAGCGCCCGAGGCTACGACAGCTTCCGCGGTTTGCGGGCGGTTTTCCACCAGCAGTGGGTTAGGGATACCGTTGGGAAAGGTGCCATCTGGGGTGTGGTGCAGCAGAACGAACTGCAGCGGAGAGCCCAGTTTCGCAAGGCCCTCGGCAATCGCATCGAAAGTCGGGCCGGCGGCGCCATTGCCGGCGTTGAGCAGAATCTTCAAGGGCCGCAGGGTTTTGACATCGACGAAGGACAGCACGGTTTCGACATAGGCCGCCCTCGCCTCGGCGCTGACATCACGGAGGGTGCCGCCTGTTTTGGTGGGGCCAAAGTCATCGGCCTCGGCCAGTGCTTTGATCGCCGACAGGCCACTTGCGGCATCCAGAGGGGCAGAGCCTTTGCGGACCATCTTCAAGCCGTTGTAGTCGATCGGGTTGTGCGAGGCTGTGATCTCGATCCCGCCATCCGCGCCGAAATGCGTCGTGGCGTGGTACATCTCTTCGGTGCCGGCAAGGCCAAGGTCCAGAACCTCGACGCCTTCGGCCAGCAGAGCCTCCACGACGGCCGCTGCCAGTTCCTGCGAAGAGGCCCGGCAATCGCGGCCCACGACGACCTTTTGGGCGGACAGGGCTCGGGCAAAGCCCCGGCCCACGCGATAGGCGATCTTTTCATCCAGATCGACGCCCAGACGGCCACGAATGTCGTAAGTCTTGAAGCAGGTCAGTGTCATGGCCCGAAATCCTTGAGGGGTCTGTCTTTGAAAAGTTGCGGGCCGGACGGCGGCTCCCGGACCGGGTTTCTCAGCCTTTTGCGCCTGCTCCACGTGCGTAGACGTCTTCGTAACGCACGATGTCATCCTCGCCGAGGTAGATGCCTGTCTGCACCTCGATCAGCACCATATTGACCTTGCCGGGGTTCTCCATCCGGTGCACGGCACCGAGCGGGATGTAGACCGACTGGTTTTCGGTGATCAAACGAACGTCCTTGTCGACGGTGACCTTTGCGGTGCCTTCGACGACGATCCAATGTTCCGCCCGGTGATGGTGGCTTTGCAGGCTGAGGGCTGCCCCAGGATGCACGACGATCCGCTTGACTTGAAACCGGTTGCCGATCACCAGACTTTCGAACCAGCCCCAGGGGCGGTGGTCCTTTGGGAAAGTCTCGGCTTGCGGCGCCTTCTCGGCCTTCAGTCGGTTCACCGCCAGCTTGACGTCTTGCGCGCGGTCCTTGGTTGTGATCAGAACGGCATCCGGCATTGCGACGGCCACGATATTGTCAAGCCCGATGCCCACAAGCCGAAGGCTGTCGGCTTCGGACCGCAGCAGCGTGTCTTTGCAGTCGATTGCAATGGCGTTGCCATGGGTGACGACGCCAGAGGCATCCGGACCCGACTCCCTCCAGACCGCTTCCCAACCGCCAAGGTCAGACCACACGCCACTATAAGGTACCACCGTCAGGTTGTTGGCCTTTTCCATCACGGCATAGTCGATCGAGATGTCAGGCAAGGCCGCCCACTCGGCCGGCGCGAGACGCGTGAAGCCGAGGTCCAGCGTGCCCGCGGCGAGAGAGGCCCGCACGCCCTCCAGAATGTTCGGCGCAAACTCCGCAAAGGCCGCAATCAGCGTGGTGGTGGTGAAGAGGAAAATCCCGGCATTCCACGCATACCGACCGTCGGCCAACATCGTCGCGGCGGTGGCCGCATCGGGCTTTTCGACAAACTGCTTCAGCGGCTGCGGCACAGGGGCAAAACCGGGCGCCTCTTGCGACAATTCCAGCCAGCCATAGCCGGTTTCAGCGCGGTCCGGCCGGATGCCGAAAGTCACCAACTGGCCCGCCAGGGCCGAGGGCACCGCCGCCAGCACCGCTGCCCGGAACTGTGCTTCCTGCGGGATGACGTGATCGGACGGGGCCACGATCATCAGCGCCCCAGGCTCGCCTTGGTCCAGCACCAACGCCGCCGCCAGAACCGCCGGAGCGGTGTTGCGCCCCTGCGGCTCGATCAGCGTGGCTATCGGCGTCACCTTGATTGCGTCAAGCTGGTCCTTCACGATGAAGCGGAAATCCGACCCGGACACCACCAGCGGCGCGGAGAACCCCGGCGCCACGAAGCGTCGCGCAGAAGCCTGAAACAAGCTTTCATCCCCCGACAGCGCAGAAAATTGCTTGGGAAAGCTCTTGCGCGACAACGGCCAAAGGCGTGTGCCAGATCCGCCGCACAGGAGAACAGGATGGATGGTTTGCGTCATCATATGGGTCCTTGTTTCAGGCGCGTAGATCAATTTCCGCCTCGGATGGCGGCGTCAGACTTCAGTTGATCCAGATACCAAGTGTATGTCGAGGCGATCCCTTCACGCAACTCAACCGTTGCGGTCCAGCCCAGCCGTTCCAACCGCGAGACATCCATCAGCTTGCGCATCGTGCCATCGGGCTTGCTGGCGTCAAAGGCCAGACGGCCCTTGTAGCCGGTTGTGTCTGCCACGATCTGCGCCAGTTCGCCGATGGACACATCCGTACCGCTGCCCACGTTGATATGGCTGAGCATCGGCTGGGTTTCCGCCTGATAGAGGGCGGGGTCAAGGTCGAGGACGAACAGGCTGGCCTGCGCCATGTCGTCGACATGCAGGAACTCGCGCCGGGGATTGCCCGAGCCCCAGATCAGCACCTCATCCTGACCCGACACCGTGGCCTCGTGGAAGCGGCGGATCAGGGCGGGCAGCACATGGCTGTTGGTCGGATGAAAATTGTCGCCCGGCCCGTAAAGATTGGTCGGCATGACCGAGCGGTAGTCGACGCCATACTGCCGGTTGTAGCTTTCGCACAGCTTGATCCCGGCGATCTTGGCCACGGCATAGGGCTCGTTCGTGGGTTCCAGAGTGCCGGTCAGCAGGGCATCCTCGCGCATCGGCTGCGGGGCTTCCTTGGGGTAGATGCAAGACGAGCCCAGTTGCAGCAACCGCTTGACGCCCGCAGCATAGGCCTGATGGATCACGTTGCATTCAATCATCAGATTTTCATAGATGAACTGCGCCGGATAGGTGTTGTTGGCCAAGATGCCGCCCACCTTGGCCGCCGCGAGGATAACGACATTCGGTTTGATGTTCTGAAAGAAAGCGCGAACGGCCTGCTGATCCGTCAGGTCAAGCTCGGCGCTGGTGCGGGTGATCAGGTCATGCGATCCGTGAGCCTGCAGCCTGCGGAGGATGGCTCCGCCCACCATGCCCCGGTGGCCCGCGATGAAGATTTTCACTCTGCCAACCTCGCAAAATAGAATGTTCGTTGCCTAGATGCCCAGGTGTTGTCCTCAACCAAGTTGGGGACGTCCAGTCAAATCGATCGTTTGGCTGTGGCAACACCCACCGTGCGAGCCAACCATTCGGCGTCTTCTTTTGGCACGGCCCAAGCCTCGAAGAACGAGAACCAGGTGGCGAGACTCAATGGTTCGCCGATGAAACTCATTGGTACATAGCCAAGACTTTCGAAATAAGAAGAAATACTCTCAAGAGTGAAGCCATGAACTTCGGGCGCGCGAATCGAATTTTCAAAGGCCACAATTGGTCGTTTTGTCGAGAGCGTCTGCTTGGCACCAAGAAGTGCCAACAAGTCTGCTCCCTCCAGATCCAGCTTCAAGAACGGAACGGGAAGGGATTCCCCCAGAAGAATGGAATCTATGGTCGTCGCTTTGACCCGCGTATCGTCGCGGTATTTGATATCTTTGCTGTCTACCCAAATGGTGGAACGCTTTTCGTTGCTCGATGCAATGGAAGATCGGCCTACATGACTGGACGACGACTTCCAAGAAATGGTTCCAATTTCGGGGTCGTTTTGAAGTGCCATTTCAACGATTTTCAGTTCCGGAACCGGGGTGCTGGCGCGATCTTTCAAATTTGCACGCAACGTTTCTGCCATGAAGGGGTCCGCTTCAACTGCATAGACCCGTTCACAGCCTAGCAAATCAAGCATCTTTCGCGTGTGCCAACCCTTGTGCGCCCCACCATCAAAGAGCGCAAAACCTGACTTACCCTTCATATGCTCCGTATAGACCTCAGCGAGAATCGCTTCAAGGTCCATCATGTTCGCAAGGGCATAGTCTCGGAATTTGATCATCGTGAGCATGTTTCTTCCTTCTCGAATTTGCTCTAGTTACCGGATCGAGTTTAACCTTTGACTACAAATGCAGTTCCTGAGCGCTGTCTATTTAGATACCGGTTCTGCCGCCGTTACGGATTGCGCTCCGATTTCAATGCCACATTCGGCGTACGGCGTTCGAGCATAATCGGGAAATTTGCCGAAAAGCTGCGAATGAACTCCGGGATATTTTCATCGACGTTTGTTTGATCAAACATATCGAAGTTCTTCATCACAAACTCAGCCATAGGAGCATACTGGTCAGAAGTTATACTAAGCCTCTCGTCACCACGCCAGCTTTCTGAATGCGCAAAGTTTTGAACTTTCGCAGTAAGGTAATTTTGATAGTAACCATGCATAGAACTGAGATGCCAACCAGCATTTTCCATGCTTCTCGTTGTCAAGTTCTTGTCAAAGAAGTCTCTCAGTGGGCGGTCTTTTTCAGGAGTTGTCAGGGACAGTCTAAAGTTCGCTGGCACTGCGCCACCCTCACGGATTACAAAACGACGCAAGAAGTGCATATCGTTCTTTCTAGCAGTGCTTAGTTTTGTTGCATATCCGCACATGATATCATCCGGTCTCCTGCCGCGTGGTGAAATGCTGCCGCGGTAGTCCGCGAGACTAAAGGAAATAACCTCGTTTTCCTGAATAGTTTCAGAAGAGTATTTCATTGCTTCTTCCGAAATGAATTCATCAACGTCGTGAACAAAGACAATCGTGTCGTTGTCATTGTCATCAGGTGTAAAACCCCGAACTGCCGCCTTCCGAATATGCCTGTCTAAAGGCCACCTGTTTTCAGGCGCAATCCTTCCGGCAGACGCGACATACGATTCACTAATAACTTCTGGCATGTCACTTACGCGGACATAACGCACAAATCCGGGTGGTGCATTGAGTTCCTCTTGATAATGCTCGAAGTACATGAACTTCTCATATCCTGCAAAAGTCCTGTCGCCTTCAACTACGATCAACGAGTCGACGAGTGGAATCAAATGTGCGATCTGAAGCTTCAGGGCCCAAATTTCCTGCAGAAGCGGTACGCATGCGATACGTTTCATGTAAATTTTCCTCTTTCGATTTCACCCTACGCGCATTCTCTTTTTCCGTCGATCACTCAATCGAAACAGGCGATTGGAGCCCATGCGATTTCAGCAGGGCATGTGTCTTGGCGGCGCGCAAATCCTCTCTGACCATCTCGGCGCACATGTCTCGCGCCGTGATCTCTGGCACCCAGCCAAGCTTCTGCTTTGCCTTCGTCGGGTCGCCCAGCAGGGTTTCCACCTCGGCCGGGCGGAAATAGCGCGGGTCGATGCGCATGATCACCTGACCTTGCCGCACCATCGGGGCAAGCTGACCGTCGATCTTTTCCACCACCGCGATTTCGTCCACACCGCTGCCCTGGAACGCCAGCGTGATCCCCAGATCCGAGGCGGCCCAGGTGATGAACTCCCGCACCGAATATTGCTTGCCGGTGGCAATCACATAGTCCTCGGCGGTTTCCTGCTGCAGCATCATCCATTGCATGCGGACATAGTCCTTGGCATGGCCCCAGTCGCGCAGGCTGTCGATATTGCCCATATAGAGGCAGGGCTCCAGCCCCATCGCGATGTTGGACAGGCCGCGGGTGATCTTGCGGGTCACGAAGGTTTCGCCACGGCGCGGGCTTTCGTGGTTGAAGAGGATGCCGTTGCAGGCATAGATCCCATAGGCCTCACGGTAGTTCACGGTGATCCAGTAGGCGTAGAGCTTGGCCACCGCGTAGGGCGAACGTGGGTAGAACGGCGTCGTCTCGCTTTGTGGGACTTCCTGCACCAGACCGTAAAGTTCCGAGGTTGAGGCCTGATAGAAACGCGCCTTCCCCTCCATTTTCAGGAACCGGATCGCTTCCAAAAGGCGCAGCGTGCCGATGGCGTCGACATCGGCCGTATACTCTGGCGCCTCGAAGCTGACAGCCACATGCGATTGGGCGCCAAGATTGTAGACCTCGTCAGGTTGAACTTCCGACAGGATCCGGGTCAGATTGGAACTGTCGGTCAGATCGCCATAATGCAGCTTGAAATGCGAGTTGTCGATATGCGGATCTTCATAGATATGGTCGATGCGCTGTGTGTTGAACAGCGAGGCCCGGCGTTTGATCCCGTGGACTTCGTAGCCTTTTTCCAAAAGGAATTCAGCAAGATACGAGCCGTCTTGGCCCGTTACGCCACTGATCAAAGCTTTTTTCATCAGATTGAGCCCATCCTTGTCAACATATGCATCGCGCAAACCATTGGTCGCCGTAGGTATAGGCGGTCAGGTAACAGAAAGATGCAACCCGTTCCAGACGTCTGGCGGAGTTCAACAGCAATATGCCGCAGTTTCGTGCTGTTCTGGGCAGAGGTTTGGCAAAGCGACTGGTTCAATGGGCAGGGTTCTTTTCGTCACCGACCGGGCGGCCGGCCACGCCTCCCAGACCCGTGGCGGGGTTGCTCTATCTGCAGCACGCCTGTCGGTTGTCGGATGAAGCCATCGTCGCCCGCTGGGCGAGACCCCGTTTTACCAGCACTTTACCGGCGAGACCTTCTTTCAGCATCGCCTGCCGGTCGACCCGTCGTCTTTGACACGCTGGCGCAAGCGGATTGGTGAGGCAGGTGTGGAAGGGCGGCCGACCCAGACCATCGAGGCCGGGCGCAAGTCCGGCGCCACCTCTGAGAGCCGCGTGAAGCGTGTGGCGGTCGACACGACTGTGAGGGAAAAGACGATCGCCTGTCCCACGGACGCCCGGCTTTCCGATCGGGCGCGGGCACAGCTGGTCGTCCTGGCGCAGGAGGCCGGGGTTGATCTGCGCCAGACCTA
>CANGHD010000168.1 GCA_947453525.1 Paracoccaceae bacterium
AAATCGTTCAAGGCGTCATACAAAGGCTGCATGTAGGGATCGATCTTCTCCTTCATGTCGCCGGGCAGGAAGCCCAACCGCTCGCCCGCCTCCACCGCCGGACGGGACAGGACGATCTTTTCGACCGCACCCGAGATGAACATCGTCACCCCGACCGCCACCGCAAGATAGGTCTTGCCGGTGCCCGCAGGCCCGATGCCAAAGCCCATCTCATGGGTGAACAGGTTCTGGACGTAAGCCTTCTGCGCCTCGGTCCGCGCCTCGACACCCTTCTTGCGGGTGCGCAGTTCCATCGCCCCGGTCTGGAACATCTCGATCTGATCGCCCAGCGACTTCGGAGCCTCGCCCGCAGGACGCCCCATGCGAATCGAGCCGTCGATGTCGCCGGCCGAGATATGCTTGCCCGCCTCCAGCCGCGCATAAAGCCCGCGCAGCACGGCGGCGGCCTGTTCTCTGGCGGACCTGTCGCCAATCACCGCCAGCCTGTTGCCTCGCCTCAGCACGTGAACGCCGGTCTGGTGTTCCACTTGTGCCAAGTTGCGGTCAAATTCACCGCAGAGCTCGATCAACAGGCGATTGTCCGGGAATTCCATCAGTGTTTCCACCATGTCCTCGGGACGGGTCGGGGGGGTCAGCGCGCTGATGCCCAATGGGCTCTCCTTCTGGTGCCAGATTCAGTCGAAGGTTTCAGGTGGTATTCAACGGCGGGATCTTATCGAAGTTGTGGAGCCGAAAGGCACCCTCTGTCCAGTGCGATATTGACCCACGAGATCACAGTTGCTTAAGGATGTGTCAGTCCGATGACAAAACCGGCAGGCGCAATCACAATAGAGAAGGGGCCGCAGCGCGCTGCGGCCCCCATATCTTGTGAAACAGCGCGGATCAGTGCGTCGGCACCCAATCCGGGAACCGGTGGTTCTGCGCGCGGTAGTCGCCCAGAACCGTGCCCGGCGGGTACAGGTTGTTGCAGACCGGCAGGCCGGATTTCGGGTCATAGCGCCGACCGGCATAGCCTTCGACCCCGTCGTCCATGATCCAGCCCTGGCACCCATCCGGATCATAGGCGACCGCAGCATGGCCATCGACCAGCGGGCTGCTGTCAAGGCCCGTGTCATGCGACGAGGCAATGACCGTATTCGGACCCGGCGTATAGGGCACCAGCCCGCCGCCTTCGCAGGCCGACAGGGCCAGGAAGCCAAGCACTCCCGTGAGATGAACCAGACGCATCAGTTTTTCCCCCACGTGTAGCAGACGACTTCCACCCTGCGATTGCGCTGCATGCCTTCGGCGGTGGCGTTGGTGGCGATCGGCTGGCGCTCGCCATAACCGATCTGACGCTCCACCACTGCGCCGACCGACCGGGCGACATCGCCCACTGCCTTGGCCCGGCGCTGCGACAGGCCGATGTTGTACTCATCCGAGGCGCGGCTGTCGGTATGGCCATATATGGCATAGCCAAAAGCGCCCGCGCTCTGGAAGAATGCCGTTAGGCGACGCCGGCCCTCCGCCGTCAACTGGGCCGAGTCGGTGGCGAACAGCGTGTCGGTGTTTTCGGTAAAGCAGGTGTTCTTGGCGAGGCAGATCGCGCGGCCGGTCTTGGGATCGACCCGGTCCAGCATATAGCCTTCCAGCCCGCCATCCGCCCACCAGTGCATGCAGCCGTCGTCATCGACCCAGATGCCCCAGTTGATCTTGCCCGCAACCTGCGGAGGCGGCTGCAATGCCACCGCCTGCGCCGCCGCGACATCAGCGGCCAATAGCCCGGCCAACAGGGCCCCCGCTCCCATCGCCATCCTCAAAGCACTGGAAATACGTTCCAAAGCCAAGGCCTCCTCCCAATACGCAACGCCCGCGCCAATGCCGGGTCTGGTCACAAGAATTGCCTTCGCGGCGAAATTAAGTAAAGAAAAATCAATCTAACCAATTGATCCGCAACACCTCGTGTTGCCAATCTGGAACCAGCTCCGCCAATTGCCCGGCAATTGGTCAGGCCTCGGAAACAAGCCGCTCAAATCGCCAATCCGTGCAACGCCCCGACCCATATGAAGGACGCCGTGCAACGGCCCGCCGCATCACGAAAAAAGAGAATCAGCCCGACGGCACCGCCGCCAGCGAATTGGTCGAGGACGCCGTGATCGTCACCCGCACCAGATCACCCACCGCAGCGCCCGCATGCGCCACATGAACCGCCATCAGATGTTCCGACTTGCCCACCATCTGCCCCGGCAACCGCCCGGGCTTTTCATACAGCACCGTCGTCTGCCGCCCCACCATCGCATCCTGCGCCGCCCGCTGCTGCGACGTGATCAGCGCCTGCAAGACATGCAGACGCGCATCCGTCACCTCGGCGGGCAATTCCGGCTTCTCGGCGGCAGGCGTGCCCGGACGCGGCGAGTATTTGAACGAATAGGCCGCGCCATAACCGACCTCGCGGATCAACGCCAAGGTCGCCTCGAAATCGGCATCCGTCTCGCCCGGAAAGCCCACGATGAAGTCCGAAGACACCAGAATATCCGGCCGCGCCGCCCGGAAGCGTTCAATCAGCCGCAGATAGCTTTCGGCGGTATGCTTGCGGTTCATCGCCTTCAAGATCCGGTCCGACCCCGATTGCACCGGCAAATGCAAATACGGCATCAGCTTCGGCTGATCGCCATGCGCCGCAATCAAGGCGTTTTCCATGTCATTCGGATGGCTCGTCATATAGCGAATCCGCTCCAGCCCGTCGATGGCGGCCAAGTGGCCGATCAACTGGGCCAGCCCGGCATCGGCATCATCCTGCGCCCCGTGATAGGCATTCACATTCTGCCCAAGCAGGGTGATCTCGCGCACGCCACGCTCCACCAAGCCCCTTGCCTCGGCCAGCACGCCCTCAACCGGACGGCTCATTTCGGCCCCGCGCGTGTAGGGCACCACGCAAAAGGCGCAGAACTTGTCGCAGCCTTCCTGCACCGTCAGAAATGCCGTGGGCCCGCGCTGACCGACCCGTTTCGGCAGCAGGTCGAACTTGGCCTCGGTCGGAAAATCTGTGTCCACCCTGCGGCCCCCGGCCCGCGCCAGTTCCGGCAGCCGGTGATAGGCCTGCGGCCCCACCACCAGATCCACCATCGGCATCCGCCGCATCACCTCGGCGCCTTCGGCCTGCGCGATGCAGCCGGTGACACCGATCTTCATCTCGGGCCGCGCCACCTTCAGCCCCCGCATCCGGCCAAGGTCGGAATACAGCTTCTCCCCCGCCTTCTCGCGGATGTGGCAGGTGTTCAGCAGCACCAGATCGGCGTCTTCCATCACCTCGGTCGTGGCATAGCCCTCCGGCGCCATGGCTTCCGCCATCCGCTCGCTGTCATAGACGTTCATCTGACAGCCGTAAGTCTTGATGAATAGCTTCTTGAGGTCGGACATCGGCGCATTCCCTGGCAAGCCAAAGCCCTTAGCCCAATGCCACCGCCTTGGCAACTTCGACAAGCCCGCTTGCCTTATCGCAGCCCATGTTAGACCCTGCGCCAAACCCGAACTGGTGACCAATGCGCTACGCTTCGCTCGAGGAGTTCCTGACAACCGGAAAGGCCGCACTGGCCAGGGGCCCCGTCGCCATGATTCTGGCCGAGGATGCCGTCGAAGTGTCCTCCACCGTCCGCCACCACCTGGCCGCAGGCTTCGCCGCGCTTCTGCTGCTGACCGACCCGCAAGTGCCGCTCGACCCTGAACTGGAGCCGCAGGTCCACCGCATCGACCTTGACCCCCTGGCCGATCTGGCCATGATCCACGCCGTCAACCGCGTCATCCAGGAAGCCCCCGGCATCTGGCTCTACTATGGTTACAACGCCGAATACCTGTTCCACCCCTTTTGCGAGACCCGCCGGATCCGCGAGCTTCTTACCTTTCACACCGAAGAGCGGCGCGATGCCCTGCTGTCCTATGTCGTCGACCTTTATGCTGATGACCTGACGCTCTTCCCCAACGCCGTCTCGCTGGACCGCGCCCATCTCGACCGGTCCGGCTATTACGCCCTGGCGCGCGAGGATGCTGCCAACAACCACGCCCCCAAAGAACGCCAGCTGGATTTCTACGGCGGCCTGCGCTGGCGCTTTGAAGAGCATGTGCCCTACACCCGCCGAAGGATCGACCGGATTGCCCTGTTCCGCACCAAACCGGGTCTGATCCTGCGCCCCGATTTCACCGTCTCGGACGAGGAATACAACACCTACGCCTGCCAATGGCACCACAACATCACCACCGTCGTGGCCAGCTTCCGCACCGCCAAGGCGCTGCGGACCAATGCAGGCTCCAGAGAGCAGATCAAAAGCTTCAAGTGGCACAACTCGGTGCCCTTCGCGTGGCACAGCCAGCAGTTGATGGACCTTGGCATGATGGAGCCGGGCCAGTGGTTCTGACCGCCGGCCGAAGCCGCCTTTACAGCCCCTCGGTCAGCTTGCCGCCGATCCGGCTGCGCACCTCCGGCGGCTCTTCCGCCAGGGCCGAGCAGATCGCCCGCACATCGCGCCGCGCCTCGTGCAACTGATCGACCAGCGACAGAACCAGCCCAAGCCCGTCGTCGTCCAGATCAAATTCCTCGGTCAGATCACAGAGCAACTCGATCCGGGCCAGATCGATGCGGCGAAAGGCGGCCCGGTTGTCCTTGGTCAAAGGCCGCACGATCCGCGCCGCGACAAAGCCAGACAGCCGCACGGGCGTCAGCCTCGGCACCGCCGCCAGAACTTCGGTTTCACTGTAGAATTCGGTGATGCTCACATCGGTCATGACTGATCCTCATCCAACATGCCCTTGCGCGGGTCATAGCCATGCGTCTTGCGCCAGCCTTCCATGAAGAGGCGCAGATCCTCGTCGATGGCGGGCGGGGCCACGATCCGCAACTCCACCAACTGATCCCCCGCCGCAGCCTTGGCCCGCACCACGCCCCGGCCGCGCAGGCGCAGCACCCGGCCCGAACTGGCCCCGACAGGCACCGTCAGCGTCACCGGGCCATCGATCGTGGGTGCACTGACCTTGGCCCCCAGCACCGCCTCGTCCAGCGTGATGGGCAGCGTCACGTGAATATCATCGCCCTCGCGCCGGAAGACCGGATGAGCCAGCACCGTCAGCGTGATCAGCGCATCGCCCGCGGGTCCCGCGCCCGGCCCCGGCATCCCCTTGCCGCGCAGGCGCAGCGTCAGGCCATCGGTGGCACCTTTCGGAATCGACACCTCGACCTGCCCCACATCCGGCAGGTTGATCTTCTTCTTCGCCCCAAGCACCGACTCCAGAAACCCCACCTCCAGCGCGAAATTCAGATCGTGCCCCGGCATGGTAAAGCCTTCTTCCCCAAACGGCGGAAAGCCGCGCCCGCTGCGCTGACGCAGCATTTCGGCAAAGATATCGCCCGGATCGCCGCCCCCGCCAAAGCCGCCGCCCGCAAAACCGCCGCCCTGCGGCCCGCGCTGATAGGTGTTGCCCGGTTGATCGGCAAAATCGCGGTAATACCTCCGCTGCGGCTTTTCCTGACCCGAGGCGTCAATTTCGCCCGCATCGAAGCGCGCCCGCGTGGCGGGGTCCTTGAGCAGATCATAGGCGCTGGAAATCGCCTTGAACTTGGCCTCCGCCGCCGGGTCATCGGGGTTCAGGTCGGGATGGCTGATCTTGACCAGCTTGCGATGCGCCGCCTTGATCTCGGCGGCCGTGGCGGTCTTGCTCACGCCAAGCACGGCATAGGGGTCGGTCATGGCATTCCTCGGCAGTGCTGAACCTCCGGTCACCCTGACCAGACCCCGCAGCGGCTGCATTGACCTATATCATTCAAACCCGCGTTTCACACCGCATCGCTTGACCCGGCAACCACGAATCTGCCGCTTGCGCTGTAGGGCCGGCCTCCATCGACCGCCGGACCGGCCGCGTGAAAGAGGGACCCGCCCCGGACCGCCCCGTGTTGAACCACTGCCCCACGCCATCCCGATGCCCCGGCCCCTCCGCCTCCATGATCCCACGGTGACCTTCATCACCCTCGGGCTTCCATGGCACCCGTGCCATACCCCTTTCCAAGCCGGTCAGGACGGGCACTTGAAACCGCAACGCCAGCCCGTGGCCGATCTTGACCCGCCGTGCGGCCTTTCCCGGCACAGGTACCCCACCCGCACGGCCCATGGTGCGGCACGTGCCGCCGCTGTCGCCACGGTCGCAAGCCAAGCCACCGCATGGCCTGCCTCACCGGCCTGCCCGCCTTCGCCTCTCCGGAATTCTGCGCACCCCTCAGGCTCGCCCTGCCCCTGCCCGGCGTCGCTCCCCAATGGCTCAAAGCCCACCTGATGTCTCTCTGGAGCGTCGAAGTCCCCTGCTTGCGCTGCAAATCCCATGCCATCGTCCGCCTCCCGGTCCAAGGCTACACCACCCAACCCCAGCTTGATCCCCGGACCCAGACCCTCACCACCGAACGCGCCCCCTAACCCCGATTGACGCAAAGCCACCCCCTGCGCCATGCTCCCCCCAACCAACGGCCGCGGGAGGGCGTCATGGGTGCATTGCTGGTCCTTGCAAAGGCCATTGACCGCTTGACCGAGATGATCGGAAAATCCGTCGGCTGGTTGATCCTCGCGGCCGTCCTCGTCAGCGCGGCCAACGCACTAGTGCGGAAGATCTTCTCCGTCTCCTCCAACGCCTTCCTTGAAGCGCAGTGGTATCTCTACGGTGCCGCCTTCCTGCTGGCCGCAGCGCAGACCCTGAAACAGAACGAACATATCCGCATCGACATCGTCTACGGCGCCCTCTCGCGCCAGACCCAGCACTGGATCGACCTTCTGGGCCACCTCTTCTTCCTGATGCCCTTCGTGATCCTGATGGACGCCTACCTCATCCCCTACGTCGCGCTCTCCTACCATTCCGGCGAGGTCTCCTCGAACGCCGGGGGCTTGATCCTGTGGCCCGCCAAGGCCCTGCTCCTGGCCGGCTTCGCCTTGCTGACCTTGCAAGGCGCTTCCGAGATCATCAAGAAAATCGCCATCCTGCGTGGGCAAATGCCCGACCCCACACCCTTCATCTCGGCCCACAAGGCCGCCGAACTGGAAGGCGAAAAGCTGGCGGAGGTGCTGGAGCGGCCATGATCGACCTCATCGCCCAAAACATGGCGCCCATCATGTTCGCCTCGCTGGTGGTCTTCCTGCTGGCAGGCTACCCGGTGGCCTTCTCGCTTGCCGCCAATGGCCTGATGTTCTTCGTCATAGGCGTCCTCCTCGCCCCCATATCCGACGGTGCCATCCACCTGGACTGGCCGCTCCTTTACGCGCTGCCCGAGCGGTTCTGGGGCGTCATGCAGAATGACACGCTCTTGGCCATCCCCTTCTTCACCTTCATGGGCATCGTGCTGGAACGCTCCGGCATGGCCGAGGACCTGCTGGAAACCGTCGGCCAACTTTTCGGCCCGATCTGCGGTGGCCTCGCCTATGCGGTGATCTTCGTCGGCGCGCTGCTGGCCGCCACCACCGGAGTCGTCGCGGCGTCGGTCATCGCCATGGGCCTCATCTCACTGCCGATCATGCTGCGCTACGGCTACGACCGCCGCCTCGCCTCGGGCGTCATCGCCGCCTCGGGAACCCTAGCCCAAATCATCCCGCCCTCACTGGTGCTGATCGTGCTGGCCGACCAGTTGGGCCGGTCAGTCGGCGACATGTACAAGGGCGCACTCGTCCCCGGCCTCGTCCTGACCGGGCTTTACACGGCCTACATCCTGATCGTCAGCCTGATCAAACCCAACTGGGTCCCCGCCCTGCCGAAAGAGGCGCGCACATTGGGCCACGGCGTCACCTCGCTGCTGGTGGCGCTGGTGATCACCGGGGCCATCGGCTACGCC
>CANGHD010000169.1 GCA_947453525.1 Paracoccaceae bacterium
GGACCACGTTCGACCGCAGCATCATGTTCTTGTGCAGCTTCTCGCGCCGCAGGTCCAGAAACCGGTAAGTCAACCGCGTCTCTTCCGGATATTCCACATCGCCAAACACCGGCATCGGCAACTCGGCCGCTTCCCCCAGCACGGTCAGCGACATCGCATAAACCTCGATCTCCCCGGTCGGCAGCTTGGCGTTCACAAGGCTCGCATCCCGCCCCTTCACCCGCCCGTCAATCTGCACCACCCACTCGGCCCGCACCTTCTCGATCTCGGCAAAGGCCGCGGAATCGCCATCCGCAATCACCTGCGTGATCCCGTAATGGTCGCGCAAATCCACGAACAGCACGCCGCCATGGTCGCGCACCCGGTGGATCCAGCCCGACAACCGGACCGTCTCCCCCACGTTCGAGGTATTGAGTGCGGCACAGGTATGGCTGCGGTAGGCGTGCATGGGCGTCCCCTTTTCGAGGCTTGTTGAAACTGGGGGCGATAGAACGCCGCCGTTCCGCGAAGTCAACCCCGCCCCCTTTCATTCTGGCTCAAATATCCCTGCCGGAGGCTCCCGGCCGCGGCCACCGCTGCCTCCGGCGGGGATATTTGGACAAGAATGAAATCACAAGCGAAGCCCGGTCAGCAGCCTTGGCTGCGCGCCCGAAAGTCCCGCCGCCTGCCGGATGGCCAAGCGCCGCAGGGCCGGCATGGCCCCCACCAGCCCCAGCCCCAGATCCCGCACCCCGCGCAACAGCGGATTGTCATTGGAGAACAGCCGGTTCATCCCGTCCATCCCCAGGGCCATCAGGGTCGTGTCAAACCGCCGCCACCGCTCATAGCGCTCCAGCACATCGATCGCGCCGATATCCTCACCCCGCCGCGCGGCACCCACCAGCACCTCGGCCAAGGCCGCCACATCGCGCAGGCCAAGGTTCAGGCCCTGCCCGGCCAAAGGATGCACGCCATGCGCCGCATCGCCCACCAAAGCCAGCCGCTCCGCCACGAACCGCTCGGCAAGGCTGAGGCTCAGCGGATAGCTGAACCGCACGCCCGCCAGCGTGATCTCGCCCAGAAAATCGCCGAACCGGGGCCGCAGCGCCGCCAGAAACCCTTCGTCGTCCAGCGCCGCAATCTGCGCTGCCACCGCATCCCGCTCACTCCAGACGATCGAGGAATGATAGCCCCCCGCCAAGGGCAGAATCGCCAAAGGCCCGCCCGGCATGAAGAACTGATGCGCAGCCCCCGCATGCGGCCGTTCATGCGCCACCGCCGTCACCAGCGCCGTCTGGCCATAGTCCCAACCCTGCCGCCGGATGCCCGCCCGCGCAGCCGTCCCAGAGCCGCGACCGTCACACCCCACCACCAACCGCCCCGTCAGAACCCGGCCCGAAGCCAGCGTGACCTCGCCAACCCCTTGCGCGACCACGGTTTCCCCCGACAGCAGCGCAATCCGTGGCTCCCTTGCCATGGCCGCCAGAAACCCCGCATACAAATGCCGGTCCTCGACCATGTAGCCCATGGCCCCGTCTTCAATCTCCGCCGCGTCAAACCGCAACGCAAAGGGCGAGGCCCCCTCCCCCGCTCGCCCATCGCTGGCCACCACCTGCAGGATCGGCTGTGCGGTGACAGGCCAAACCCCCACCGCCGCGAGAAGCCGCTGCGAGGCGAGGGCAAGCGCATAGGCCCGCCCGTCAAACCCCACCTCCGCCCGCGTTGCGGCGGCCCGCGCATCCACCACGCAAACCGTCACGCCCGCCTGGGCCAAAGCCAAAGCCAAAGCCGGCCCATTCAGGCCGCCGCCAATGATCAGAACATCCGCATCCATGCCACACCTCACCCCACCCCACCAATCTAGGGCACGCCCCCCCCGCCCGCCAGTGCCTCCATGCCGCAACGTGCCCGGCAGCGTGCCCGCTCACCCGAACCGCTCCCCGTGGCCACCCCGCGCGTGAAGTCCGCCGCCGCAGAGTGCGGGCTCGCTCGCACCCTGCAGCGGTCGCCCATCGTGGCGGCACCGCCCACCCCTCACCGCAACACCCGCGTCGTGCCGCGGCCAGCGCCATGGGTGGGTGGGGCGATCCGCCCAACTTCGCGGGGCGCGGTGACTGCAGCGGTGGGGGGCGTGCTCGCAGGCATCTCCGACCCGCGCGCCGCAGCGCAGCCGCTGGCCCGGCCGCTGCGCCACGCCCTCCCGGCAGGCCGTGAAACCCCTCCGGGCGCAGCCCAGGCGCAAAGCTCCAACCCGGGTAGGATGGGCGATCCGCCCATCTTCCCGCGCCAGCCGCAGGCTGCCCCCATCCGCTCTTCCCCTTTGCCCCGCCCCGCCCTAACCTGCCCCAAACCGGAGGCGCAAATGACCAGCACGTGGAGCCACATGACCGCAGCCCATCTCGGCCGCGCCATCGAGCAGGGCAAGATCAACGCGGTCGAGCTTGCGGAATTTTTCCTGGACGCCATCGCCGCCCATCCGATGGGCCCGCGCATCTACGCCCGCACCACGGCCAGCCGCGCGCAGGGCGAGGCGATGGCCGCCGCCTCGCGCGCCAAATCCGGCCTGCGCCGCCACCCGCTCGATGGCGTCCCCCTCTCGTGGAAAGACCTCTTCGACACAGCCGGCACGCCGACCGAAGCCGGTTCGGCCCTCCTCAGGCACCGTACCCCCGCCCATGACGCCAAAGTCCTGCACGTGGCGACGCTGCAAGGCTCGGTCTGTCTGGGCAAAACCCACATGTCCGAACTGGCTTTCTCGGGCCTCGGCCTCAACCCGGTCACCGCCACCCCGCCCTGCATCAACGATGAGGCCGCGGTCGCCGGCGGCTCCTCGTCCGGTGCCGCCGCCTCCATCGCCTTTGGCCTTGCCCCCGCCGCCATAGGCTCCGACACCGGCGGCTCCGTCCGCATCCCCGCCGCCTGGAACGACCTTGTGGGCCTCAAAACCACCCATGGCCGCCTGACCCTCCAAGGCGTCGTCCCCTTGGCGGAAAGCTTCGACACCGTGGGCCCCCTTGCCCGTACCGTCGAAGACTGCGCCCTCCTGCTTTCCCTCCTCGAAGGCACCAAAGCCGCCGACCTGACCGATGCCTCGCTGTCAGGTGCCCGCCTCGCGGTGCTCGACACCCTGGCCCTGGATGACCTGCGCGAGGCCCCGGCCGCAGGCTTCACCGACGCCCTGGCCCGCCTGTCGCGCGCCGGGGCCACCATCACCCACCTGAGCTGCCCCGAGGCCGCCGAGGCGATGGACCTCGCCGCCGCCCTCGTCACCCCCGAGGCCTATGCGATCTGGCGCGACACCATCGAAGCCGCCCCCCAGAAGATGTTCCCCCGCATCCTCGACCGCTTCCGCACCGGCGCCACCGCCTCCGCCGCCGACCATATCGCCGCCCGCCGGCGCCTGACCCAGTTGCGCGCCGCCTACCACGCCAGAACCGCGGCCTATGACGCCATCCTGATCCCGACCTCCGCCATCCTGCCGCCCAACGCCGGCCGCCTGATGACCGACGCCGCCTATTACGTCAGCGAGAACCTCCTCGCCCTGCGCAACACCCGGATCGGCAACCTGCTGGACCTCTGCGTCCTGACACTCCCCACCAGTCAACCCTCCTGCGGCATTTCCTTCATGGCCCCGCCCGGCGCCGAGGCCCGCCTCCTCCGCCTCGGATCCGCCGCCGAGCGCGCGCTGCAATAAGACCCCCACGCAATCCCCCGCGCCCAATCTCCCTCTCCTTTTCATTGGTCGATAAAGATCCACGCGGGTGCGGGGTGTGAAACGCCCGCGTCTCGCAACCGGTGCGGGGCGTGCCGCCCACGCCCCGCAGCAACCATTTTGCCACAACCGCGCCGTATAACCCCTGCCCCCGCCCCGGTTTTTCTGGACCCCGCCCGCATCCAGGGCTAACCTGTGCGAAACGGGGCGATACGACCCCGAAGGCACGAGGCAGCATGGCGTTTCCTGAGCGGTTTTCTAACCTGCCAGATTATGCGTTTCCGCGTTTGCGGAAGCTCTTGGACAGTCATGTCCCCAATCTGGCTGGCGGCACGGCACCCATCGCCATGACCATCGGCGAGCCGCGTCACCCGATGCCCGATTTCGTGGGACCGATTCTCGCGGCGAACCTGTCCGGCTTTGGGCAATACCCGCCGAACGAAGGCACCCCCGAACTCCTCGCCGCCATCTCGCACTGGCTGGCCCGCCGCTACAATGTCACCCTTGCGGAAAACCGCATCATGGCCCTGAACGGCACACGGGAAGGGCTCTTCAACGCCGCCGTGGCCGTCGCACCCGAGAGCAAGAACGGCAAGACCCCCGCCTTCCTGATCCCCAACCCCTTCTACCAGGTCTATACCGTCGCCGCCGTCACCTCCGGCGCGGAACCCATCTACGTCCCCGCCACCGCAGCCTCGGGCCACCTGCCCGATTACGCCGCCCTGCCGCCGGCGCTCCTCGACCGCGTCACGATCGCCTATCTCTGCTCGCCCGCCAACCCGCAGGGTGCGGTCGCCTCGAAAGACTACTGGACAACCCTCCTTCACCTCGCCGAAAAGCACGACTTCCGCATCTTCGCCGACGAATGCTATTCCGAGATCTGGCGCCTCGCCCCGCCGCCCGGCATCCTCAGCGCGGCCCATGACATCGGCGCCGACCCCGAGCGTGTCTTCACCTTCCACTCCCTCTCCAAACGCTCCAACCTGCCCGGCCTGCGCTCCGGCTTCGTGGCGGGCGGCCCCAAAGGCATCGCAGAGATGCGCAAACTCCGATCCTTCTCCGGTGCCCCCCTGCCCCTGCCCATCCAGCGCGTCTCCGAAGCAGCCTGGGCCGACGAGGCGCATGTCCTGGCCAACCAACAGCTCTACCAGGACAAATTCCGCGCGGCCGAGGCGATCTTTGCAGGCCTGCAAGGCTTCCAACCGCCTGAAGGCGGCTTCTTTCTCTGGCTCCCGGTCGAGGACGGTGAACAGGCCGCCCTCAAACTCTGGCAGCAAACCGGCGTCCGCGTTCTGCCCGGTGCCTATCTCTCCCGCGATTACAACGGGTTCAATCCCGGCAAGTCATATATTCGAGTCGCCCTCGTGGCGCCCAAAGACGAAATGCAGCAGGGGCTGATCCGGCTCCGCGACTGCCTCTACGGGTAAAGGTAAATCATGGCATCGTACCAGACGCGTCATCGCGACCCCCTTCTGGATCACCGGGTCCAAGCCATGCTCGAACGCAGGGGCCGCGAGCTGTTCGGCCTCGTCCTCATCGCCCTTGCGGTTGGCTTCGCCTTGATGCTGGCCACCTATTCCGCCTCCGACCCCGGCTGGATGGTCGCCACCGACCAGCCCGCCCACAATGTGCTCGGCCGCCTCGGCGCCGCCATCTCTTCCACGCTGATGACGGTCGGCGGCCTGGGCGCCTGGGGCATCCCGACCGTGATCCTCGCCTGGGGCCTGCGCTTTGCCGCACACCAAGGGGCCGAAAGGGTCGTCTCGCGCGTTGTCTTCGCGGTCTTCGCCGTGGCTCTGGGTTCGGTCTACTGCGCCACCCTCGTGCCCGATGCCGCATGGCCGCATTCCTTCGGGCTGGGCGGCCTCTTCGGCGACACCATCCTCGCCTCGCTCCTCGGCTTCATGCCGGGCAGCGCCGTCGTGGCCCTGAAACTGCTGTCACTCTTCGTGGCCCTGGGCTTCCTTGCGACGATGCTCTTCGTCACCGGGTTCAACTGGCGGGAACTCATGCTCGTCGCAGGTTTCCTCGCCCTGGGCCTGGTCGTCGCCTACATCGCCATCATCACCGCCCTGGGAAAAACCGCCTCCGGCTCGGTCTTCGCCGCCCGGTCTCTGTCTGCCCGCTGGCAGGAACGTCGCGCCACCCAAGCCGAACGCGCCGCCGCAGATTACACCTCGCGCCAGACCGCCCGGCAGGCCGCCCGCGCCGCCGCGATCGGCACCGCTCGCATGGCCGAATCCGTGCCCGAGGAGGACGAGGCGCACTGGGCCCCGCAATCCCGTCGCACCGCCGCAGGCTTCCAGCCGCAAACCGCTCTGCACCCAGAAACCTTCGGTCGTCCCGCTGCCCTGCGCGCCGACGCCCGTCGTGCAGACAGCCGCCCGCAAGCCGCGCCCCAGCCCGCCCCTGCCCTCTACGCCGCCCCGAAAGAGCGTGGCTCCCTTCTCTCCCGTCTGCCCGCCCTGATGCGCTCGGTCATCGAACCCGAGTACGAGTTGATCGAGCCGCCACTGACCGCCGACCTGCCCGCTCCCCCGGCCGACCGGATCAGCGCCCGCATCTCCTCCGCCATCCGCTCGCGCACCGGCGGGCCTGCGGCCGCGATCTCGCCCATCACCGCCGCCATCCAGCGGCGCGAGCCCGCCCTGACCGCGGCCCGTGCGGCCGTGACCCGCACGCCTTTGGTGGCCGACACCCGACCTTCGGAAAACCGCCCCAACCCGGCGCGCCAGATGGCTCAATCCGGGCTGCGCAGCACCCAACCCCCGGTGACCTCCGCGCAGATCCCCGAGGAATGGGACAGCGCCGACGTCCCGCCCCCCGCCATCTGGGACGATCTGGCCGCCATCGAGCCCGATTTCGTGCCCGCCCCGCTGCGTCCCACCCTGCTGGCCGAGCGTCGCCCCGCCGCCCCGCTCGTCCAGCCCGCCATCGCCCGCAAACCCGCCCCCTCCCGCCAAGCCATTGCCGAGGCGCAGCCGCGTCTGAAACTCGAAGAGGTCAAACCCGCCAACGGCTACGAACTCCCCCCGTTGGGCCTCCTGACCTCGCCCTCCACCATCACCCGCAACCCGCTTTCCACCGAGGCGCTGGAAGAAAACGCCCGCATGCTGGAATCGGTCCTCGACGACTACGGCGTGCGCGGCGAGATCGTCGCCGTCCGCCCCGGCCCCGTCGTCACCATGTACGAGTTGGAACCCGCTCCCGGCCTGAAAGCCTCCCGCGTCATCGGCCTGTCGGATGACATCGCCCGCTCCATGTCCGCCCTCTCCGCCCGCGTCTCCACCGTCCCCGGCCGCACCGTCATCGGCATCGAACTCCCCAACGCCACCCGCGAAAAAGTCGTCCTGCGCGAAATTCTCTCCGCCCGCGAATTCGGCGACAGCGGCATGCGCCTGCCCCTCGCCCTGGGCAAGGACATCGGCGGCGAACCCATCATCGCCAACCTCGCCAAGATGCCCCACCTCCTGATCGCCGGCACCACCGGCTCGGGCAAATCCGTCGCCATCAACACCATGATCCTGTCGCTCCTGTACAAACTGACCCCGCAGGAATGCCGCCTGATCATGATCGACCCGAAAATGCTGGAACTGAGCGTCTACGACGGCATCCCCCACCTGCTCTCCCCCGTCGTCACCGACCCCAAGAAAGCCGTCGTCGCCCTGAAATGGGTCGTCTCCGAAATGGAGGACCGCTACCGCAAGATGTCCAAAACCGGTGTGCGCAACATCGAAGGCTACAACGGCCGCGTCCGCGAGGCGCTCGCCAAGAACGAAATGTTCAAGCGCACCTTCCAGACCGGCTTCGACGAAGACACCGGCGAGCCCGTCTTCGAAACCGACGAATTCGCCCCCGTCACCCTGCCCTACATCGTCGTCGTCGTCGACGAAATGGCCGACCTGATGATGGTCGCCGGCAAGGAAATCGAGGCCTGCATCCAGCGCCTCGCCCAGATGGCCCGCGCCTCCGGCATCCATCTGATCATGGCCACCCAGCGCCCCTCGGTCGACGTCATCACCGGCACGATCAAGGCCAACTTCCCCACCCGCATCTCCTTCCAGGTCACCTCCCGCATCGACAGCCGCA
>CANGHD010000170.1 GCA_947453525.1 Paracoccaceae bacterium
ACCTTGTCCTCATCCCGCCACCGCCGCCGCCGCTCAAGACCTAGAACATCGCCACGCATCACCAGCCTCCGCATAAGACACGTCGCTAACGACGTCGTTATGCACGTGCCTTACCCCGTAACTGACCATTCTGGCAGGCGGTCCCAACCAGGTGATTACGGTCTTTCGGGGACCAGACCCGGTCCAACGGCGCGGCGAGCCGCTCCACCCGCAACAACTGGGTGGGCACGGAAGCCGGCGGGAGGGAGGTACAGGATTCATCGGTCCAATTCCCAACCAACGACCTGAAATCCAGCGGCACCCGCGCGATGAAGGCTTGGACGCCGACCCTGACCTAATAGCCGGCTGGACGCTGCTCGAACCGGTTCGGCACCATCGGTTGACTGGAGACATATCTATCAGCGCCAAGGCCACTCCATCCTGCGAGCGGTAATTGCGAGCCTTCTCTTGGTAGAGTCCGAGGACGTGGTGGAGTTCCAAGCTTCAACCACGAACCGAGGAGAGGCGGCGGTTCAGGGGGAAGAGCAATTTTGCGCGGGACTGGGCGAAGGGCAGATCGCCCAACGTATCGGGGATCGACGAGGGTCAAGAAAAGGTCCGGGGGATCGCTTGCCCGAGGGGGGACGTTCAGGCGGGTGAGACAGTTGGTCATTCGGCCTTGTTTGCCACCGCGCGTCTTGGTCTCGAGCTGGTTCACCAGATCGACCACGTTGAAAAAGCGGCCGAGGATGCCGCGCCGGAGGAGGGCACGATCGAGGGCGATCTCGAGGTGGGTTTTCTTCGTTACGCTGCTACCGGTCAACACGACATTGCGTTGTTCGACAACGGAGCCGGCCGTGGCCAACTCGCGAAGCATGCCTTCATTGATCGGGGTACCAGTGCAGTCGAACTGCTCGATGTCTTTGGCCAGCGGCAGCTTGGTGATGGTCAACCGGTAACGGATGGATCTTACCTGCTTCTCGGCGATCTCGGATTTCTTGAGGTCATCCACGATGCGGGGCGGCTCATGCTGGCGTTTGATGCCGGTGACCAGGACCTCGTCCCCGCAAGCGCAGGCCGCAAATTGCGGGCGGGAGCGCTGCGCATCCCGTAGAACTTCAATGTTCCCAGCACTTCCAGGATGTGAATGCGTTCCGTTCGCTCCTGTCCTCCCGAGGCTGTCGTCGAGTGCACAATCCACCGGCTTCAACTCCCCCTCTTACCGCCGCCAGCCAACGAACGGTCAGACAGAACCTCTCGGTGGGCAAATTTGGGCGCCGGATATGCCGCCTGAGGGGTCAATGTCGAAAAGGAGGGAAGCGCTTGACGCGGGAAATTGCTGTCGGTTCACCCTTGTCATCATGCGTAACTTGACGAAGCCTGTGTATTGGATTGCGGACGGACCGAAGGCTCGCTTTGATCGTGGCGTCATGAACATATGGCGGCTTGATAAACCGGGGGTTGTATCGCGCTTTTCCGCGCCTCAAATGATGTGGGGCACACGATTTCGGGCTTCAGCATCGCGTGAAACAACGGGAGAGATGACATGGAACTTTGGGCAGAGATTGCGCAAGACTTTTCGCAGGTTCAGGCTTTTGTGGCGGATTTTACACCCGACGCCTTCAATGACCCGGCGCGTGCGGCGACCTATGTCGCATGGTTCGAACTTGACACTTTCTGCCGCGCCCTTGAGGCCGACCGGTTGCAGGCTCTGGACTCGGCATTGGACCGGGCCGTTTCTGCCGAGGCCACCAAACCCTTCGAGCCTGATTATGCCGACCTTGCCCGGTTGCATCATCTGGTTCTGAGCCGCCGCGTGCTCTGCACACTGGAATTCGGCAGCGGGTTTTCGACGGTCGTTCTGGCCCATGCCAATCAAATCCTCCATCGGCACTTCGCGCCTTGGGCCAAGGCCAACACCCGCGTGGATCAACCGTTCCATGTCCACGCCGTGGAAGAGGCGCCCCATTATCTCGACATCACACGGGCACGTCTTGGCGAAGGGCTTGCCCCCTTCGCCTCGGTGACGCGCAGCAGTGTCGAGATGATCCTGCACGACAACCGGATTGCCACCGTCTATTCCCGCCTGCCGAACATGTGCCCGGATTTCATCTACCTCGATGGCCCCTCGCAATATGCCACCGATGCCGAGGTGAACGGCATCTCGCTGACCACCCGCGCTCGGATGCCGATGTCGGCCGACATCCTGCGGATTGAGTTCCTGTTGGAACCGGGGACGTTGATCCTAGTTGACGGCCGAACGGCTAACGCACGCTTCCTGAAGGCCTATCTCAAGCGGGACTGGAAATATCGCCACGACACGGAGGGCGATGTGCACTACTTTGAACTCATCGAAGCTCCCTTGGGGCCGATCAACAAACGCCGTTTGGATTTTTGCCTTGCAGGCCAGTGGCTTCTTGCCTAGGCGTCAGTCCGCTTCGTGAAAGGTCTTCTGCAGGGGGCTCTCCCAGAATGCGTCCCGTTGCAGGACTGCCAGAAACCGCGCCGATGCCAGGCCTTGCCCATAGGCTGCGTGGCGAATGAATCGGGCACCCCATTCGGTCGCAAGAAACGCCAGAATGCCGGTTCGGTCGGTGGCACTGACCGAGGTCACGGTCGGAGACAGGGCCCGGTTGGTCTGACGTGAGCCGACGTCCAGCGAGGCAATGCCGAGGAACGGTGCCTCGCGCACGCCAGCGCTGGAATTGCCGACCATGCAAGCCGCGTTCTTCATGAGCTCTGAGAAGTAGTTGAAGCGCAGCGAAGGGATCACCCGGAACTGCGCCTTGGGCAGACGGTTGATCACGGCGAAGATGCCTTGGGATCCCGGATCGTTGTTGGGGGCGATCACCACGAAGCGGCGACAGCTGTCGCGCAGGGCGGAAAAGAAGGCCTCTGCCTGCGCGGCCATCGTTCCAGACTCCGACGTCACGGGGTGGAAGGTGCAGATGCCATAGCTGTCGAAGTCGATCTCATAACGCCGCTTCACCTCGTCGAGGGTCACGCCCGAGTCCAGCCCGTGCATGTCCAGTTCGGGAGAGCCGATCACATGGATGTAGGCCGGCGGTTCTCCAAGGGCCATGACGCGTCGCGCAGCATCGTCGGATGACACGAAATGGTGGCTGGCCAGCTTGGTGTTGCAGTGGCGCAGCACTTCGTCGATCGTGCCAGAGACCTCGCCACCCTCGATATGGGCGGATCGGATGTAGTTGGTGGCGGTGACAAGCGCACAGGCGGTGGCCTCGATCCGGTCGCCGTGGATCACCACCAGATCGGGACGCATTTCCTGTACGAAGTCGGAAAAGCCGATCACAGTCTTGGCCAGCACGATATCCTGCGGGTCATCCGGCCGCTGATTCAGGAATTCATGCACCCGCACGCCTGTCAGGCGATGAACCTCGGTCTTGGTCAGGCCGTAGCGCGCCATCATGTGCATGCCGGTGACAAAAAAGCTGACGTCAAAGCCCGCGTCACGCACCACGGTGGCCAAGGGTGCCAGCTTGCCGTAGTCCGCCCGGGTGCCGGTGACAAAGAGGATGCTGCGCGTCACGGCGGGTCAGGCCAGATCGGACCAGCGCAACTGCGTGTTGCGCGTCACGGAACGGGTGAGCTTGCGGCCCACGACCTTGTCGAAATCATAACCCGCGATCTCGCCCGATCCGGGACGGCGTGCCCAGATATCGGCCTCGGCTATGACATGGCCCGCGGGCAGATCGCGGTCCGCCACGACAGAGGCGCGGGCAAAGCGGTAGACCGGCTCTTCGGCTTCGGTCCGCTGCTTGGGGTTGTTGGCAGCGATCCAGATTTCCTTGGACCGGTCGATCAAGAAGCGCAGTTCCGCCGGGTCCATTGAATTGATGATATCTGGCCCCTTGCGGTAACGGCTGTCGGTATAGTGCCGCTCCAAGATGCAGGCGCCGAGGGCCACCGAGGCCAGCGCCATCTCCGGCCCGATCGAATGATCGGAAAACCCCACGACAGCGCGGGGAAAGGCGGCCTTCAAGTCTGTCACACCGCGCAGCGAGACGATCTCGGGCGGGCTGGGGTAGAGGTTGGTGCATTCCAGCAGCGCATAGTCGATCCCGGCGTCGTCCAGAATGGCGACCGAGCGGCGGATGGTTTCGATGGTCTGCATGCCGGTCGACAGGATCACCGGCTTACCCTTGCGGGCGATGTGGCGGATCAACGGCAGGTTGTCGGCCTCTCCCGAGCCGATCTTGAAGGCGCAAACGCCGATCTCCTCAAGGAAATCAGCGGCTTTCCGGCTGAAAGGGGTGGAAAGGTAAATCAGGCCATGGCTTTCGGTAAAGGCCTTCAGCTCGATCTCAGCCTCGGCCGACAGGGCGCAGCGTTCCATCACATGCCAGATCGAGACATCGGCATTGGGCGGGAAGATCGACTTCGCCTCGTCCGTCATCTCATCTTCGATGAAATGGGTCTGATGCTTGATGATCTCGCACCCGGCACCGGCTGCAAGGCGGACCATTTCCTTGGCCATTTCAAGACTGCCGCCGTGGTTGATGCCGATTTCCGCAATGACCAGCGGCGGATGCTCCGGACCGACGGAACGATGTGCAATTTTCATGGCGGACTCCGGATTGCAAGGCGTTGCATGCTATTGGCTTTTTGCACCTTGGCATGTCAAGCATTCCTGCGGAAGTGATCTGATCGGGGACTGCGATGGGACATGACATCTTTGCCTTTGTTCCCGCACGGGGCGGTTCGAAAGGACTGCCCGGCAAATGCGTGCGACCGCTGAACGGGGTGCCGCTGTACCTTCATTCCGTCACTCACGCGGTGCAGGCCGGCATTGGGCGGGTGGTGATTTCAACCGACATTCGCGCCATTCTGGAAGCCGATCTTCCGCAGGGCGTCACCGCACTGCCGCGCCCGGCGGAGTTCGCCCGGGACACCACCCCGATGATCGACGTTCTGCTGCATCACCTTGACACCCATGAACCGGCAGATGGCGTCATGGTGCTGCTGCAACCGACCTCTCCGCTGCGGCAGGCTGAGGACATCGCCGCAGGCCTTGCCCTGTTCGACAAGGGCGGGTTTGACCTTGTGATGAGCGTGCGCGAGGCCGACCGGGGGGTGTTGAAATGGGGCCTGCTGGAGGGTGATACGTTCCAGCCGCTGAACAGCCCCTCCTTCACCTTTTCGAACCGGCAAGCCTTGCCGCCGATCGTGCGGCCCAACGGGGCGGTTTATGTGATCAACACGGGCTGGCTGCGTCGGCACCGCCAGTTGCACGGTGGGCGCATCGGGTGCTTTGCCATGCCAGAGGCGCGGTCGATTGACATCGACACTCTGGCAGATTTCGAGCGCTGCGCCGCGGCCTTGAGCGGACCTTAGGCCTTGGGCGAGGCAAACGAGAAGGCAATATCACCGCGCAGCAAACCAAGCGCCGCCCGCGCGATGTTGTCGACATTCTGCGCCGGATCATAGCTGTCCAGCACCTTTTCCCAGCCCCGAACCGCCACCCCCGCATGACCGCGCGCAACAAGCGCCCCGGTCGCAGCCTCCAGCGCATCATGGTCGATCCGCGTGGCGGCAATCGCCGCGCAATCCATGTCAGGCGCGAAACCAAAGATCCCCGGCAGCATCCGGAACCAGGCATGGCCCATGACGACAGCGGGTTTGCCCTTCTTGATGGCCTCCCACCCCGCAGTGCCTGAAATCACGGCGACGAACTGCGATTTGGCAATCAGGGCATGTGTGTCGGCATCCGAGGGCATGAAACGCACGTTCTTGATGCGCTTGAGCCGGTGGAAGAACATCGGACCGCGGGCATAAGCCCCCTGCTTGGGGTTCTCCTTGACGTAAATCAGCCAATCCGGCGGAAGACTGCGCGACAGGTCTTCGATGGCAAGGCATTGGTCACGGTAACGCCCGCCCAAGGCCGAGGTGGTCATCTCTGGCTGCAAATGCATCGGAAAATAGACGTATTTGGCATCGAAATCGACCAACTGACCCTCGTAGTCGGCAAGGTGTTCAAAATAGGCCAGTTCGTTCTCGTCAAAGAACCGGGCGAAAGGGTCGCGCCATTTCGGAAAGTCGCCGTAAATCCGGTTCATCCGGCTTAGCGTCCGGGCAAGATAGAACGGGTTGAACGCCGAAAGCGGCTTCTTTGTCACCGAGTAAGCAAGGAAATGGCCAAAGCCTCTCAGGCTCAGGCTCCCCTTCTTTGCGGCGGCCCCATCGGTCTTTGGCATATAGAACAGTTCGGTCACCTTGCCGCGCTCAATCGGCCAAGGTGCCCCGGCTGAGGCTGACAGATCAAACCTGCCATAGTCCGAAATCTTCTCCATCGAGAAGGAGGTATTCGGAAAATGGGACAGCGTCAGGATGACGGTCTTGAGGCCGAGCGAGCGGGCGACGTGGTAAAGGACGGTGTCATAGACCAGATGCGGAATATTGAAGAACAGAACGTGCGTCGAGCCCGCGTCGATCAGCTTGCCCGCCATCACATCGGCCAAAATATGATAATAGTCCAGATAATCCTGCAAATTCTGCAGGTTGTGCGGGCGGTATCGATAGGCCGGACCGAATCGGTTCATCTGGTCGACAGTGGTTTCCATCATCTGCCGGAATTCCGGTTCAGCCAGCAGCTGGAGGTTTGCGGCGCGGTAGGACTGGCCGTCCATCAGATGCCCCCGTTTGGCCCGCCGGGCGTCCATCCGCGACAGCGACGATGCCTTGAAATCCGCGTCCGTGTCGCCAAGGTGAACGACATCCTCGATCTCGTCGCCCGCCAGCGTCTTCAGCCTGTCCAGATAGGGCGTCGTGTGTTTGCCCGGCGCGTTGCAAAACAGGCGAATTGGCATAGCGGGAAAACCTTTGGCATAGAATGCGTTATGGACTGCCTTTTCGGCCAAAGGAAACGTCAAGGCAAGGAGTATCGGCCGGTGCTGTGGTCCTCGACGCCAAGAAGCCAAGGGAAAAGCATGTTCTTCGAACAGGTGTTCGGCAGTCTGCGTAGGCTGCCCGTGCCGGACAGAGCAGTGATCAGCAATGCCAAAGCGGGGAGGTTTATATTTATTTCTCAGTGTGTTACGTATGACCAGCTTGGGGGAGCGGCGAGAAATCGTTGGCAACCGACGAAGGCGATGCACTTTTTCGACGACGTTTCCTTCAGAGGATTCTCATCCGTCTCAAGCCCAAGAATCGTGGTCGCTCAAACCGGTCGGTGGTCTGCAGACCATGGCGACCAGAACGACGCAGTCTCGTTTGCGGATATGCCCGGCGGATCGTCGGCCGGCGAGACCGCATCATCCCGCAGGCCGGCTTCGCAAAGGTGTCAGCCGAATGATGAATGTCCCGCAACCCTGTTGAACCGCGCTTTGCATCGCTTTTGCGCGGTCAGCTGCGGGTTCACCTTAGGCGTCCGGGCTGGCCGCTATCCGTTCCAGCACCAACGGAGCGGGTGGTCGACCTTGGTGATCTTGTGGTCCGGAAATCGGGCGAGGGTGTCTGCGAGCCAGGCTTGGGGATCAACGGCATTGAGTTTGGCCGTTCCGATCGGGGTGTAGGCGATGGCGGCGGCCTTGCCACCTGTCTCGGAGCCCACGAAGAGCCAGCTCTTCCGGCTGAGAGCTATTGCGCGCATACCGCGTTCGGCCCGGTTGTTATCGGGCATGTTGTTTTCGGCGGCCCTCGACGGAGGGCGGGTCACAGAGGAACTGGGGTGTTGAGTTCCACCCAGAAGTGACCCATTTGGGCGCGTAATTTCCATTGAGAATTGACCCATGTGACCCTTCCCCCAAGGCATCGCGCCGCGGGGGGCAATGGAGTGATC
>CANGHD010000171.1 GCA_947453525.1 Paracoccaceae bacterium
AGACCCGAAAATCCGCATCAGATCATCTTCCAGCGACAGGAAGAACGAGGAACGCCCCGGGTCGCCCTGACGGCCAGAACGGCCGCGAAGCTGGTTGTCGATGCGGCGGCTTTCATGACGCTCGGTCGCCAGAACGAACAGGCCACCGGCGGCGAGGACTTTCGCCTTTTCTTCGGCGTGCTCCGCTTCGATCTTGGCGCGAACTTCGTCAGGGTGCAGCTGCGGGTCGGCGGCAATCGCCTCCAGCACTTTCAGTTCCACGTTGCCGCCCAGCTGAATATCCGTGCCACGACCGGCCATGTTGGTGGCGATGGTCACCGCACCGAACTTGCCGGCGTCGGCTACGATCTGCGCCTCGGCCTCGTGCTGGCGGGCGTTCAGCACGTTGTGGGTGATGCCCTCTTTCTTCAGCATGTCCGACAGCGCCTCGGACTTTTCGATCGAGGTGGTGCCGACGAGGATCGGCTGACCCTTCTCATGCGCGGCGCGGATCGACTTGACGATGCCTTCGTACTTTTCGCGGGCGGTGCGGAAGACTTGGTCATGGTCGTCGATGCGCGAAACCGGACGGTTGGTCGGCACTTCGACCACGCCCAGCTTGTAGATTTCCATGAATTCGTCGGCTTCGGTGGTGGCCGTACCGGTCATGCCGGACAGACGGTTGTACAGGCGGAAATAGTTCTGGAAGGTCACGGACGCCAATGTCACGTTCTCGGGCTGAACCTTGACGCGTTCCTTGGCTTCGATCGCCTGGTGCAGGCCTTCCGACAGGCGGCGGCCGCGCATCATGCGTCCGGTGAATTCGTCGATCAGCATCACCTCGCCATCCTTGACGATGTATTGCTGGTCGCGCGTGTACAGCTTGTGGGCGCGCAGGGCTTGCGTCACGTGGTGGACGATGGTCGTGCTTTCCGGGTCATACAGCGACTGGCCATCCGGCAAGACACCGGCGGCACGCAGGCGCTGTTCGATAAACTCGTTGCCCTCTTCGGTATAGGTGGCCGAGCGGGTCTTTTCGTCCAGTTTGAAATGTTCAGCCGTCAGTTCCGGGATCAGCGCATCAACCTTCTGATACAGATCGCTGCGGTCTTGGCTTGGGCCAGAGATGATCAGCGGCGTGCGCGCCTCGTCGATCAGGATCGAGTCAACTTCGTCAACGATCGCGAAGTTGTGGCCCCGCTGGGCCATCTCGGCAATCGAGCCCTTCATGTTGTCGCGCAGGTAGTCAAAGCCCAACTCGTTGTTGGTGGCATAGGTGATGTCGGCGCGGTAGGCCTCCATCTTTTCGGCGTCCGACTGGAAGGGGTAGACGACGCCAGTGGTCAGTCCCAAGGCGGCATAGACCTTGCCCATCCAAGCCGCGTCGCGCTTGGCCAGATAGTCGTTCACGGTGACGACATGGACGCCCTTGCCGGACAGCGCATTCAGATAGGCCGGGAAGGTCGCGACCAAAGTCTTGCCTTCACCCGTCCGCATTTCGGCAATGTTTCCCTGATGCAGGAAGATCCCGCCCATCAATTGCACATCAAAAGCACGCAGGCCCAAGGCACGCTTCGCAGCCTCACGGCAGTTGGCGAAGGCTTCCGGCAGCACGGCGTCAAGGCTTTCGCCGCCTTCCTGCACGCGCTTCTTCAGCTCGGCAGTCTTGGCAATGATGCCTTCCTCGCTCAGTGCTGCAAACTGCGGCTCCAAAGCGCTGATCTTCGCCACCAGAGGGCGTATCGTTTTGACAGCGCGGTCATTGGGCGTGCCAAAGACTTTCCGTGCAAGCGTTCCCAGACCCAGCATCATCTCTCCGCCTGACCAAATTCCATTTCGCCAGCGAGGTGCTGACACGCTCGTGTGAGGCTTGGCCTTGCCCGCACCCATGTCACCCAATAGAAGAGCCGGGCAGGTTGGCCAGCCTGTGCCCGTGCCGTTCCAAAGGGACGTGTGCGATTTAAGGTCTGGCTGTGCCATAGTCAACGCTGCGCGAGGGCGCAGCCACATCAGGAGCGTGTGAGATGTCGAAACTATACGGGTTCTGTGCCGCATTGGCACTTTCGGCGGTGCTGTCTGTCCCCGCGCGGGCTGAGGCCCCAACGGCAGCGACGGTTCTGGCCACAGTGGGCGGCGTGAACATCACGCTTGGCGATCTCATCATCACCCGTGATGCCCTGCCGGCTCAATACAAGGCCTTGCCCGATGATCAGCTCTTCAAGGGCATCCTCGACCAACTGGTGCAACAGGAAGCCCTGAGGCAGTCGATGGGCGATACGCTGTCGAAAAAGGATGCGATGGCGCTGGACGGTCTCAAGCGCAGCTATCTGGCGAACGAGGCGATGATTGTCGGCATCAAGGACGCCGTCTCGGATGCAGCGATCCAGAAGGCCTATGACGCCAAGTACAAGGACATGGCGCCGCAACTCGAATATCACGCCTCCCACATCCTTGTGGACAGCGAGGAGAAGGCCAACGCGATCCTGGTCGAGATCAATGGTGGCATGGCTTTCGCCGACGAGGCCAAGGCAAATTCCAAGGACGGATCGGCGGCCAATGGCGGCGACCTCGGGTGGTTCGGCTTGGGTGCCATGGTAAAGCCGTTTGAGGATGCGGTTGTGGCGGCCCCAGTGGGCACGGTTGTGGGCCCGATCAAGACCGACTTCGGCTGGCACCTGATTCTGGTCTCCGAGACCCGCAACAAGGCCGCCCCGGCTTTGGCCGACGTGCGTGACCAGATCGTCGCAGAGGTGCAGAAGGCTGCGATCGCCGACCTGGTCAAATCGGTCACGGACAAGGCCACGATCACCCGCGCCGACACCACGGGCATTGACCCGGCCCTGATCAAAGACCTTACTCTTCTGGACAAGTGAGCGAGGACGCCATGGGCAAGACGGACTGGAAAGCCGAAGCAAAGGCTTTGAAGAAAGAGCTGAAGGCGTTGCGGGCGGGTGCTGATCCAGTTGCCGCAACGGCCGCTCCGGCCAAGAAGGCCAAGCCGGTCTCGCCTCTGGCGCCCGAGCATTTCCCCGACCTGCCTCTGATACGCGGCGTTGAATTCGCCGCGGTCGAGGCCGGGGTGCGCTATCAGAACCGCAAGGACGTGATGCTCGTCCGTCTGGCCCCCGGCACGGCGATGGCCGGGGTCTTCACGCGGTCGACGACAAGGTCGGCCTGCGTGCGCGACTGTCAGTCCAAGATGGCGATGAAGGTGCCGGCAGATGCCGGTGCGGCCATCATCGTGAACTCTGGCAATTCGAACGCCTTCACCGGCGCCGTGGGTGACGCGTCGGTTGCCGCCATCACGGAGGGCGTGGCAGCGGCACTTGGCGTGCCCGCCGCTCGCGTCTTTTCGTCCTCCACCGGGGTGATCGGCGAGCCCTTGCCGCACGACCGTATCCTAACGGCGATTCCGGCGTTGCAAGCCGCCCTGCGCGAAGATGCCATCGCCATGGCAGCGCAGGCCATGATGACAACCGATACTTTCCCCAAGGGTGCCGCCGTCACCATCGAGGGCGAGGGCGGGCAAATCCATATCGCGGGGATCGCCAAGGGCTCAGGCATGATCGCGCCGGATATGGCGACGATGCTGGTCTATATCTTCACAGATGCGAAGATCTCGGCCGCCACGTTGCAAAAGCTGCTGTCACGCAACACCGACGCCACTTTCAACTCGATCACCGTCGACAGCGACACTTCGACTTCCGACACACTACTACTGGCAGCGACGGGCCAAACCGAGGCCGCCCCACTGAAAGGGGCAACTCTGAGGGCGTTTGAAGCGGCCTTGTCGGACGTGATGCTGAACCTGGCGCATCAGGTGATCCGCGACGGCGAAGGCGCCACCAAGTTCGTCGAAGTTAACGTCACCGGAGCAGCCTCTGATTCAGACGCGCACCGGGTCGCCTTGGCCATCGCAAATTCGCCCCTGGTTAAGACCGCCGTGGCAGGTCAGGATCCGAACTGGGGCCGTATCGTCGCTGCCATCGGCAAATCGGGGGCGGAGGCGGACCGGGACAAGCTGTCGATCCGCTTTGGCACACTTCTGGTGGCCGAGAAGGGCTGGCGCAATCCGAAGTACCGCGAAGAAGATGGCGCGGAGTATATGAAGCGGCCTGAACTCAAGATCTCGGTTGACATGGGTCTCGGTCAGGGGAAGCGCAAAGTCTGGACCTGTGACCTGACCAACCGCTACATCGAGATCAACGCCGACTATCGGTCTTGACCCGACCGATGAAGATCATTCTTGTGTCTGCCGTTGCCCTGATCGATCCCGATGGCCGCGTGCTTCTCGCGCAGCGGCCACCGGGTAAATCGATGGCGGGCCTGTGGGAGTTCCCCGGCGGAAAGGTGGAACCCGGTGAGACCCCGGAAGCCGCCTTGATCCGGGAGCTGCAGGAGGAGCTTGGCATCAACACCTGGAAAAGCTGTCTCGCTCCTCTGACGTTTGCCAGCCATGGCTACGATTCTTTTCACCTTCTGATGCCGCTGTTTGCTTGCCGCCGTTGGGAGGGAATCGCAACTGCGCGCGAAGGTCAGACGCTGGCATGGGTCAAGCCAGAGCGCTTGCGCGAGTACCCGATGCCGCCAGCGGATGTTCCCCTGATTCCAATTTTGCGCGATTGGCTATAGGACCACGCACTCTCGATGACGGAATCGCCGTCTCGTGAGGAGGCGATATCCTTCCGGATAGCGCTTTATTGCGCTTTGCTTGTATCTTAATCGCTGAATAACACATATCGTTCTGAAAAATGACATAATATGTAGGAGCGGGTGCGTGATCAGGACGATCTCTATCGGCAGCAGCGTGTTCATTCAGGGCACGTTCGTTCGTGATCTGAGCGATGGCCAGATAGCGGTACGCGTTTTCAGCGGTACCTATGTCGGGCGTCCGATCGAATCCTACAAGGCGCCAGCTCCCGCGAATTCCTGAGGTCTGCGCGCAAGCGCTTGTTCCTTCCCATCGTCTCAAACAGAAAGGCCGGGCAAACGCCCGGCCTTTCTGTTTCTGTCATGTGCCTCAAGCCAAGGTTCGCTGGATTTCCTGGCGTTCGAAGATTTCGATGACGTCGCCCGCCCGCATGTCTTCGTATCGTTCAAAGGCCATACCGCATTCCTGACCCATCGTGACGTCCTTGACCTCGTCCTTGAAGCGCTTGAGCGTCTTGAGCGTGCCTTCGTGGATGACCACGTTGTCGCGCAGCAGGCGAACGCCGGCCGAACGACGCGCCACACCCTCGGTAACCAGACAGCCGGCCACGTTGCCGATGTTGGTGATCTTGAACACCTCCTTGATCGTCGCGTAACCGATGAAGGTTTCGCGGATCTCGGCCTTGAGCAGGCCGGAGGCGGCTTTCTTGATGTCATCCACCAGATCATAGATGATCGAATAGTAGCGCAGCTCGACACCTTTCTGGGTGGCCGACGCGCGGGCCATCGCATTGGCGCGGACGTTGAAGCCGATGATCGGCGCTTTGCTCGCTTCGGCCAGGCTGACATCGCTGTCGGTGATGGCGCCAACACCCGAGTGCAGCACGCGGACCCGGACCTCTTCGTTGCCAACCTTCTCCAAGGCCTGAACGATCGCTTCGGCAGAGCCTTGCACGTCAGCCTTGACGATGATCGGCAGTTCCGCAACCGATTGGTCTGCCTTGGCCTTGGCCATCAGCTGTTCCAGCGTGGTCGCAGCGCCAACAGCAGCGCGCTTGTCTTTCGTCGCCTTCTCGCGATAGTCGGCGATTTCACGGGCTTGCGCTTCGGTATCGACCACGTTCAGCGTGTCCCCAGCGCGCGGGGTGCCAGAAAGGCCGAGGACTTCGACCGGAACCGACGGACCGGCTTCAGCAATCGTCTCACCCTTGTCGTTGATCAGCGCGCGGACCTTGCCCCACTGCTCGCCCACGACGAAGATGTCGCCTTTGCGCAGCGTGCCATTCTGCACCAGCACCGTCGCCACCGGGCCACGACCGGAATCCAGCTTGGCTTCGATCACGGCGCCAGAAGCTTGACGGTTCGGATTCGACCGCAGTTCCAGGATTTCAGCTTGCAGCGATATGGCTTCCAGCAGCTGATCGATACCCTTGCCGGTCTTGGCCGAAACCTCGACGTCTTGGGTGTCGCCCGACATTTCTTCCACGACGATGTCGTGTTGCAGAAGGTCGGTCCGCACTTTCTGCGGGTTGGCTTCGTATTTGTCGATCTTGTTGATCGCCACAATGATCGGAACCTTCGCGGCCTTTGCGTGCGCGATGGCTTCGATCGTCTGCGGCATCACGGCGTCATCGGCCGCGACGACCAGGATCACGATATCGGTCACATGAGCGCCACGTGAGCGCATCGAGGTGAACGCGGCGTGGCCCGGCGTGTCGAGGAAGGTCACCAGCTGGCCGTTCGGGGTTTTCACCTGATAGGCGCCGATGTGCTGGGTGATGCCACCGGCTTCGCCCGACACCACGTTGGCGTGGCGAATGGCGTCCAGCAGCGAGGTCTTGCCGTGGTCGACGTGACCCATGATCGTGACGATCGGCGGGCGCTGGACGAGGTCTTCGGATTTGTCCTTGACCGTATCGATCGCCTGTTCGACGTCAGCATCCGTCACACGCACAGCGCGGTGGCCGAATTCTTCGATCACCAGTTCCGCGGTGTCGGCGTCAATCGCCTGGTTCATCGTGACCATCATGCCCATTTTCATGAGCGACTTCACGACGTCAGCGCCACGTTCCGCCATGCGGTTGGCCAGTTCTGAGACCACGATGGTTTCCGGCAACTGCACATCGCGCACCTGCTTTTCGGGCTTCAGACCAAGACCCAAAGCTTTCAGACGGGCCTTCTCCTGCTTGCGCTTCATTGCGGCGAGGCTGCGCTGACGGCCGCCTTCATCTGCGACGGCGTCGGACAGGGTCAGCTTGCCAGCGCGGCGGCCTTCTTCACCCTTGGCCTTGTTGGCCGCACGTTCACGGTCTTCCCGTTCACGGTCGGTCCGGCGGGGCGGCAAGCCGGGCTTGGCCGAGGCCGGACCACGCGCAACAGCATCATCCTGCGGTGCAGCCGGAGCCGGACGGCCAGCCGGCGCACGCGATGCCGGAGCAGAGGAGTTGCTGTCATTGCGCGGCGCAGACCGCGAGGGCACGGTGGACGTGGCCTTCTTGGCTTCCTCGGCAGCCTTGGCGGCGGCTTCAGCAGCAGCCTTGACGGCGGCTTCCTCATCAGCCTTGGCTTTGGCAGCAGCCTCGGCGGCGCGGACTTCGCGTTCCTTTGCCTCGTTCTCGTCGCGCTTGCGCTGACGTTCTTCCTCGCGCGAGCGTTCGTCTTCGGCGCGCTTGGCAGCATCCTCAGCCTCACGTGCCTTGGCGGCGCGCAGAGCAGAGAGGCGCCGCTCCATCTCGGCATCGGAAATCCCGGCCGGGCGCTTGGACGGATCGCCCAAACGTGGTGAGGTCGCCACGGCGGCCCCCGTTCCAGGTGTCGGCACGGGGCCCTTGTTCGGCACCACCGTCAGCTTGCGCTTGACCTCGACCACGACGCTTTTCGTGCGGCCATGGGAGAAGCTTTGCTTCACCTGACCGGAACGAGGTGCGCCACCCAGACCGAGGGGTTTTTTGCCGTCTGTATCGCTCATGCGTCCTACATATCCTTCAAGGCGGCATCGTCGCCGCCATCATGCCCGGTGGTCTGCTCCCGCATACC
>CANGHD010000172.1 GCA_947453525.1 Paracoccaceae bacterium
ACCTGAAGGATCAGGCGGCACTGGACGACTATCTGATCGAGATGGGCGTCGAAGGTGCCATCCTTCGCATGGCCACCGGAGAGGAAATCGCCGGTGCCGACCTTGCCCGCGTCATTGAAGGCGCCCGTGCCTTCCGCCGCATCCTGGATGCCTTCCCGACGCACTATCCCCGCGCCATCCTTGAACAGGCGGCACTTGCGGGCGCTTTCGACCCTGACCGCGCCACCGACCTGCAAGTCGTGGCCGATCAGGTCGCCAAGCGCCTGAACCTCGTGGCACCCGAGTTCGAGCGCGGCTGGCAAGGTCGCATCACGCAAGATCACGGCATCCGCCTCAGCCGCATCCTGCGCGGCGTGGAAGAACTGCGCACGCTCGACGGCGCCGTCCTGCGCTCGGGTGAAGCGCGGCGTCTGTCTGCCATCTCGCAGCGCGACCGCGACGTCTACCGCGAGCCGGGCAAGTTGGTCCGCAAGGAGCGCGACCAGCCGGTCTTCGGCCCGGTCGACCTGTTGAAATCGGTTCTGGCCGAGGGCGAGAAGGGCCTTTCCCTTCAGCGTTACAAGGGCTTGGGCGAAATGAACCCCGGCCAGCTCTGGGAAACCACGCTTGACCCCGAGGCGCGGACATTGCTGCAGGTCAAGGTCGATGATCTGGCGGAGGCCGATGACATCTTCACCAAGCTGATGGGTGACGTGGTCGAGCCTCGGCGCGATTTCATTCAGGCCAACGCGCTGAATGTCGAGCATCTCGACATCTGACTAAATCAGGAAACCGGATCAAAAGGGGGCTTCGGCCCCCTTTTCTCGGTCTGGTGACCCCGGATGGACACCGGGAAACTATCCGAATCAATGCCTTAGCTGGAAAAGTTCCAGATAGCACCGTCAAGGAAAATCAAGAGCTTGCGCTGGCAGGTTCCAACTCGTTTTCGTCGAATCTGACCCCCGCAAACGAAAACCCCGGCGCGCTGGCGGGCGCAACCGGGGCTGATCTGCATACGATTGGGATCGTTTCTCTAGAATACCGCAAGCGGGCGGAATCCGCAACGACCTTGTGCCTCGCAATCGGCAACTGCAACCGGCAGGACGCTTGCGAGATCATGGAGGCGGCGCTGATTGACCTCGGTGCAGGTCAACCGCGTGTTCCGCTTTTCAGCATCATGGAAGAGGCCACCGACTGGGCCGACTTCGCCAACAAGGCCGAGGTGAAGGCCTATGCGCTGGCCTGCTACAACCGCATGTCACCCGCCGAACGCACGGCCTTCCTCGCCTATGTCGGGAGGGTGGTGTGATGGCTGATGGCGCTTTTGACTACCTCGGCAAGGCTGATCCGATGACGGCGGCGAAGGATGAGTGGCCGACAGGCCGGACATTTGAAGTTGACGGTAACACCTTTCGGGTTGGTGACAAGGTTTGGCACTTCAACAGCAAGGAATTGCTGGACGTTGTGGGTGGCCTGGCACCGGCTAAGTGGGACAAGCACAAAGAGAAATATGTGGCCTGCTCTGCGCAACAGGCTGAGTTGGACCTCTTCCTATGGGTCACGCTGAGAACCGCCAACGGCAAGACCTTCTCTGAAAGCGCCGACAACATTGGCACTGAAATCGAATGCGACGACGATTTTAGGCCACCTATGGACTTCCTGTCCTATGACGAAATGGTCGCCATTCCTGAGCCGGATATGCTGGTGGAAGGCCTGCTCCAATGCGGTACTTCGGCGCTCATGTTTGGCAAGTCGAACGCCTATAAGTCTTTCATCGGGATTGATGTGGCTTGCTCTGTTGCCACCCTGGACAACTGGCACGGTCACAAGATCGCCAAACGTGGCCATGTCCTTTACGTGGCGACCGAAGGGTCAATGGGTGTCGCAAAGCAACGCATCCCCGGCTGGATGGCATCGCACGGGATCGAACCCGCCGACCGCAACCGGATCATGCTGCACCGGGAAGAGATCGCGATTGATGATCAAGGCGCAATCGACCGGCTGATTGAAAGCTGCGCCAACTATGCAGCACGACGCCGGATGCAGGCTGGCGAAGCCGTCTATTGGGGCCAAGAGAACAATCCAAAAGGATCGTTTGATCTGATCGTGGTGGATATCTTCGGCGCTTCGATGAACGGGCCGGAAACGTCAGACGAAACCGCTCGGGCATGGGTACGCAACGTCAACCGGATCATGCGGGAAGTCGGCTGCACTGGCCACTTTGACCGCATGGTTAAAGAAGGCGTCTTGCCTTCTCCGCGTGATCTGCTCGGCGTCAAGGTCTGGCTCCGGCAGGAACTGGATGACGCGCTTTTCGCGCTTGTTTGCATCGGTGATGAGGGGGGCGGCAACACATGCGACTCAGCCTTCGGAATGTGAAACTGAAACACCTGAGCCAGTCGGGCGTCTGGCCGAGCGGCAACGCTCGTTTGTACTATCGCCCCAAAGGCCAGAAGGGCGTTGCTATGCCCGATCTGCCGCAAGATCACCCGAAGTTCCTTGCGGCCTATGCCAAGGCTGCTGGTGTCAAGCCCGAGGCTCCGGTGATCGAAGGCAGCATCGCCTCGGCAATCGCAGCTTACAAGGCGTCTGACGCTTTCCTGATCGGGCTGAAGGCCTCCACACGTTCGGTCCGTCGCCGAATGCTTGATGACATAGCTGAACGCTATGGCTTTGGCCGAGTGCGTGACCTCGCAACCAAGCATATTCAGAAGGACCTTGACCGGCTGTCTGGACACCCGGCGAACAATCGTTTGAGGGCGTGGCGCGGTTTATGCGCGTGGCTGAAGGACGCCAACAAGGTCGCTTCAGATCCGTCTGACGGCATCAAGCGGAAGAAAGTTGCTAAGTCTGATGGACATGTGCCGTGGGAACGCGAGGACGTTTTGAAGTTCCGCGAATGCTGGCCCATTGGCACGGTTGAGCGTCTAGCGTTCGAACTTATCCACTGGACCGGGGCGCGGGTGTCTGACGTGATCCGCATGGGCGAAGGCAACACCGACCGCGAGGGCTGGCTGACCTTCAAGCAGGAAAAGACCGGCGGTGAGGTCTACATACCTTTCAAGCGCGAATTGCCGGACTTCGCCTTGGGTATGGCTGAGGACTTGAAGGTTCTGCACCAGGCCATCGCGGCGCGGAATGACCGACACCTGACGTACATCACGACATTCAAGGGAGCGGCGCGCTCCTCAAAATCCGTGTCGCAATGGTTCGCAGCCAAGTCGCGTAAAGCTGGCATCACCGGCAAGACCGCCCACGGCCTACGCAAGACCCGCACCATTGCCCTAGTCGAAGTTGAGGCCACGACGCACCAAATCGGCGCTTGGACCGGGCATGAGTCCCTCAAGGAAATCGAACACTACGCCAAGAAGTTCAACAAGCGCAAAGCGCTCTCAGGATCGAAGGGAGAACGCCAAAGTTCCAACTCTCCAGATAAAGTTCCAACTTTCGCCGTTAAATCAAGGGAAATCAAATGCTTATGAATGGTCTGGTGACCCCGGATGGATTCGAACCATCGACCTGCCGCTTAGGAGGCGGCCGCTCTATCCCCTGAGCTACGAGGCCATAGACCTGCATGGCTTGTCGCCGAAAACGCGATCTTGTGCAACGGATTTGGGATGCGGGGTTCTGGAAAAGAAAAGGGGGAGTGAATTTGGCCCACCACTCCCCCTCGGGTCCATTGCGTCTGGGTTGAGAGCTTGCAGGACGCAGCGGATATCGCCGGAGCCCTTGTCCGGCTCCGTTAGCGGTAACATAGCGGCGAATCCGCGCTTGGACAAGTGCAAGATTTGGCGCTAACACTTGGAAAACGAAGGGGACCGCACTTGACCAAGCCCACAGGCACCGATCCGCGCCGCACCCTGACGCTGCGGGATGTCTCCGAAGCGTCTGGCGTCAGTGAAATGACGGTCAGCCGCGTGCTGCGCAACCGGGGCGACGTGTCCGCCACGACGCGCGAACGTGTGCTGCAGGCGGCGCGGACGCTGGGCTACGTGCCCAACAAGATCGCGGGCGCCTTGGCCAGCCAGCGGGTCAATCTGGTGGGTGTCATCATCCCTTCGCTGTCGAACATGGTCTTCCCCGAGGTGATGACCGGCATTTCCGAAATTCTCGACAACACCGGCCTGCAGCCTGTTGTGGGGGTGACGAACTACCTGCCCGCCCGCGAAGAGGCGGTGCTGTATGAGATGCTGTCGTGGCGCCCGTCGGGTGTTATTCTGGCCGGGCTGGAGCATACGGCAGCGGCCCGCGCCATGCTGGCGCAGGCGGGCATTCCGATCGTCGAGATCATGGACATTGACGGCCCGGTGGTGGACAGCGCCGTGGGCATTTCGCACCGCCGCGCCGGACGTCAGATGGCTGAGGCGATCGTGGCCTCGGGCTACACGAAGATCGCCTTCATGGGCACCCAGATGCCCAACGATTTCCGCGCCAAAAAGCGGCTGGAAGGGTTCGAAGAGGCTCTGAAGCGCGCGGGAATGGCTTTGGTGGACCGTGAATTCTATGACGGCGGCTCGGCCCTTCTGAAGGGGCGCGAGATGACGGCGGCGGTGCTGCGACGCAGTCCGGATGTGGATTTTCTGTATTATTCCAACGATATGATCGGGGCTGGGGGCCTGCTCTACTGCCTTGACCAAGGCATCGATGTGCCGGGCAAGGTCGGTCTTGCCGGCTTCAATGGTGTCGAACTGCTGGATGGCCTGCCGCGTCGTCTGGCCACGATGGACGCCTGCCGGCTGGAGATTGGCCGCCGCGCAGCCCAGATCATCGCAGGCCGGAACGAGCATCACGACCTCGGCCCGGAAACCGTGGAACTGTTCCCGACCCTGCAACCCGGCGACACGATCCGCCAGCGTTAACCCAAGAGGCGGACACCCCTGTGGCCAAGGATGCGCGTGGTCAGGATCGCGCCCTCGGGCTGGTTGGCGTCAAAGGCCACTTCGGTGAACTGCGCGGTGCGGCCCAGCCTTGGTGTCTCGATCAGAACCTGATGCGTCGCACCCACCTGCGCCTGCAAATGCCTCTCCAGCGCCGCATCGCCCGCCGCACGCAGGCGTGCCGCTCGCGCCTTGATTTCTGGCCCCTTGACCTGAGGCATCCGCGCCGCCGGAGTGCCCTTGCGGGGCGAGAAGGGGAACACATGCAGGAAGGTCAGGCCGCAGTCCTCGACCAATTTCAGCGAGTTTGCAAACATCTCTTCGGTTTCGGTCGGAAAGCCTGCGATCAGGTCGGCCCCGAAGACCATGTCGGGGCGCAAGGCGCGGGTTTCCTCGCAGAATCGGACCGAATCTTCCCGCGCATGGCGGCGTCTCATCCGCTTCAAAATCATGTTGTCACCCGCCTGCAGGCTCAGATGCAGATGCGGCATCAGGCGCGGCTCGGTCGCAATCGCTTCCATCAGCGCAGGGTCGACCTCGATGGAATCGATCGAAGAAATCCGCAAACGGGCGATGCTGGTCAGCCGCAGCAATTTGAGCACCAGATCGCCCAGATGCGGCGTCCCCGGCAGGTCGGCGCCCCAGGAGGTGAGGTCCACCCCGGTCAGCACTACCTCGGCAAATCCCTTGTCGATCAGGCGCTTGACCTGTTCCACCACCACGCCCGCAGGCACAGACCGAGAGTTGCCCCGGCCATAGGGGATGATGCAGAAGGTACAGCGGTGGTCGCAGCCGTTCTGCACCTGAACATAGGCGCGCTGCCGGCCAAAGCCGTCGATCAGATGGCCCGCCGTCTCGCGCACCGACATGATGTCATCGACCTGTATCTTCTCGGTCACGCCGATCAGATCCGGCGCACGCAGGCTGTCGGTTAGGCCCGACCATGTGTCGGCTTGCATCTTTTCATGGTTGCCAATCACCCGCGTCACTTCGGTCATCTCGGCAAAGGTCTCAGGCTCGGTCTGCGCGGCACAACCTGTCACGATCACCGCAGCGCCCGGATTTTCCCGCGCGAGTCGGCGGATTTCCTGCTTGGCTTTCCGAACGGCCTCGGCGGTTACCGCACAGGTGTTCACAATGACCGCACCCGAAAGCCCCGCGGCTTCGGCCAGTTCCCGCATTGCCTCGGATTCATAGGCGTTCAGCCGGCAGCCCAGCGTCGCAAAGACCGGAGGTTTCAGCGCATTCATGCGTTGGCCGCCAGATAGTCCGCCGACAGCACGCCGTCGAAGACACGCGCCACCGGGCCGGTCATCCATACGCCATCCTCGCGCCAGTCAATCTCCAGCACGCCGCCGTCCAGATCCAGCGTCACGCGGCGCCCGGTCAACCCGCGCAGATGTGCCGCCACCGCCGTGGCGCAAGCGCCCGAGCCACAGGCCAGCGTTACCCCCGCGCCGCGTTCCCAAACGCGCATACGTAAATGATCCGGCCCGATGAGTGAGGCGAATTCCACATTGGTCCGCTCTGGAAACAGAGGGTCGCGCTCGACCTCAGGTCCCCGGGCGCGCAGATCCACCGCTTCGGCATCGGGCACGAAGAACACGCAATGCGGATTGCCCATGCCCACGGCCACCGGATCGCCCGCCAGAGGCAGGTGCAGCGTGTCCAGCGGCCCGGACAAGGGCACTGCGGCCCAGTCGCGCTGTGGCGTGCCCATGTTCACCGACACCAGCCCATCCGCCCGCCTGCGCGCCGACAGGGCCCCACGTGCCGTCACAAGGTTCACCGAATCAATTGCCGCGCCGCGCATCACGAAATCGGCCACACAGCGCGTGGCATTGCCGCAGGCTCCGGCGCGGCTGCCATCGTTGTTCCAGAAGTCCAAGGCGAAATCCGCTGTGTCCGAAGACCTGATCTCGGCAAGCTGATCAAACCCCACCCCCCGGTTCCGGTCGCCAAGCGCCTTGGCCAAGGCAGGCGTCACAACCGCCCCGCGCCCACGCGAGTCGATCACGACGAAGTCATTGCCCGCGCCATGCATTTTCATGAAGGCAAGGCCGGAAGGGGAATCTGTCTGGCTCATGCGGCGGATATACCCAACGCAAACGCGTTTTGCCAGACTGCAAAGAATTTGTGACGGAACAACCCTTGACCCTCCCGGCCGAACTGCCTAGTCACCGGCCAGCATGGGGCCGTTAGCTCAGTTGGTAGAGCAGCTGACTCTTAATCAGCTTGTCGGCGGTTCGAACCCGCCACGGCTCACCATGCAAACTTCCCCTTCCCTGATCAATCGCAAAACCGCGCACAGAACATGGAATGAGGGGTTGACGTCCCCGCGCGCTTTCCTTAGTCAGCGCCCCAGTGGGCCGGTAGCTCAGCCGGTAGAGCAACTGACTTTTAATCAGTAGGTCTCGGGTTCGGATCCCGACCGGCTCACCAATAAAACCAAGGGGTTAGCCGTAACAGGCTGACCCCTTGTTGCTTTCTGGGGCGGGGCTGGTGGCGCTCTGGTGGCGCGGTGCTGGGCGTCGTGTGAAGGCAAGGGCATCCACTTCCTTGACGTCGGCAGTGTGCGACTCAAAACAGCCGTCACCAGAGCAGCATTTCTTTCAGTCTCTCCCGATCACCCGGCAAATCGTCCTTGGTCCAGCGGGCGGGCTTGGCCTAGGGCGGTCAGGGCTTCCAGCAGGGGTTGGATGCTGCGGGGGGTGGCTTTGGTGAAGCGGTGGGCGATTTGG
>CANGHD010000173.1 GCA_947453525.1 Paracoccaceae bacterium
CTTCGAAGACGTCAACGGCGACGGCCTGGCCGATCTGACGATCAACCTTGGCCAGACGGTCGGGATCGGCGCGGGTGATTTCCTCTTCTGAATACCCGGCAAGACAAACGCACGGTCGGGCCCTCGACCGTGCGGCCTCATGCATCCGTAGGATCAGAAATCCCCGGCGCCCTTCATCTCGACCAGCGTATTGCCGCCATCGACCACCAGCATCGCCCCATTCACATAGCTCGCCACATCCGAGGCGAGGAACAGCGCGCAGGCCGCCACCTCCTCGGGGCTGCCGGGCCGCCCGACCGGAGTGGCCTTGCCCGCCCGGATTTCCTTGGGGCTGGAGGAGGCTGTGCCGATCCACCCCGGCAGCACCGCATTGCAAGTGATCCCGGCCCGCCCGTATTCCAGCGCAACCGAGCGGGTCATCCCGGTGATCGCGGCCTTGGCCGTCGAATAGCCCGAGGACCCGTCAATCGTGACCAGCGGCCCGGTGACCGAGGCGATATTCACGATCCGCCCATAGCCTGCCGCCTGCATCCCCGGCAAAGCGGCCCGGATGCACTGGAAGGTCACGCCAATGTTCAGCGCCATGTGATGCGCCCAGTCGGCATCCGACAGCCCGCCCAGCTTGGCGCGCTTCACCTTTTTCCCGCTTTGCACCATGCCCGCGTTGTTGATCAGAACCGCCACCGGCCCCAGCTGCGCCTGCACCGCCGCAAAAAGCCCCGCCACCTGCGCCGGATCGGTCAGGTCGGCCACATGCCCCATGCAGCCCAAAGCCTCGGCCCGGTCATGAATCCGCTCGGTGGTCGAGGTCACGCAAAGCCTGGCCCCGGCCTTTTGCAGAGCCTCAGCGACAGCAAAGCCTATTCCAGTCGCGCTGCCGGCACCCGTCACCAAGGCCACCCGGCCCCCGAAATCGTACATCTTCCGCTCCTTTTGCCACACGTCCCGGTGAAGCAGACCATAGAAGCTGCCCCCGCAGAGGCAAAGCGCGTTCGACTGAAAAGGCCCTAATGTTAGAAAACAATACCTTCGTCCCTAAAAATCCCGATCAAATTGACCATAAAGTTCGAAAATGAATAGCAAAGGAAGCCTTGGCGGAAAGGTGCGATTGAGGTCTCTTGGCCCTTTCGCCCATTTCTGACAAACCCTATACGAAGGCGCCCGCCTCTCGCCTGAGTCGCAGGTAAAACTTCCCTTATCGGGCCAAAGCGGGGCGTCACTAATGTCGATACTTTCCAGCATCTTCTCGGGTCTTTTTTCGTCAGACATGGCGATTGACCTCGGGACGGCGAACACGCTTGTCTACGTGAAAGGCCGCGGGATCATCCTGAACGAGCCCTCCGTCGTGGCCTACCACGTCAAGGACGGCAAGAAGCAGGTGCTGGCCGTGGGCGAGGATGCCAAGCTGATGCTGGGCCGCACGCCGGGCAGCATCGAGGCGATCCGCCCGATGCGCGACGGAGTCATCGCCGACTTCGACACGGCCGAAGAGATGATCAAGCACTTCATCCGCAAGGTGCACAAACGCTCCACCTTCTCCAAGCCCAAGATCATCGTGTGCGTGCCTTATGGCGCCACCCCGGTGGAAAAGCGCGCCATCCGCCAGTCGGTCCTGTCCGCAGGCGCCCGCCGCGCTGGCCTGATTGCCGAACCCATCGCTGCCGCCATCGGCGCGGGGATGCCCATCACCGACCCCACCGGCAACATGGTCGTCGACATCGGCGGCGGCACCACGGAAGTGGCGGTCCTGTCCTTGGGTGACATTGTCTATGCCCGCTCGGTCCGCGTTGGCGGTGACCGGATGGACGAAGCCATCATCAACTACCTGCGCCGCCATCAAAACCTGCTGATCGGCGAATCCACCGCCGAGCGCATCAAGACCACCATCGGCACCGCGCGGATGCCCGACGATGGCCGTGGCGCCTCGATCCAGATCCGTGGCCGCGACCTTCTGAACGGCGTGCCGAAGGAAACCGAGATCAACCAGGCCCAAGTGGCCGAGGCCCTTTCTGAACCCGTCCAGCAAATCTGCGACGCGGTGATGCAGGCACTGGAGACGACGCCGCCCGACCTCGCCGCAGACATCGTCGATCGCGGCGTGATGCTGACCGGCGGCGGTGCGCTTTTGGGCGATCTGGACCTGTCCTTGCGGGAACAGACCGGCCTGTCGATCTCGGTCGCCAACGAACCTTTGAACTGCGTGGCTCTGGGCACCGGCAAGGCGCTGGAGTACGAAAAGCAACTGCGCCACGTCATCGATTACGACAGCTGAGCCTCTAGGCTAGGGTTCCCCCATGGCCAAATCGCGGTCCTACGATCAAGAGGATTTCTCACGCCCGCTGCGCCGGGTTCTGGTGGGGCTTCTGGTCTTGGTCCTGCTGGGCCTGTTCCTCTTGTGGCGGATCGACAGCCCAAGGGTGGAGCGGTTTCGCTCTGCTCTTGTCGACAGGATCGTCCCGGACCTGTCCTGGGCCATGGCTCCGGTGACCAAGGCCACCGAAATGGTGGAAAACTTTCAGTCCTACGCGCGGCTTTACGAACAAAACCAGCAACTGCGCGAGGAATTGCAGCAGATGAAGGCCTGGAAAGAGGCCGCCCTGCAGCTGGAGCAGAAGAACGCCCGCCTCTTGGACCTCAACAACGTCCGCCTCGACCCGATGCTGACCCATGTGACCGGCGTGGTTCTGGCGGACTCCGGCAGCCCGTTCCGGCAGTCGGTTCTCTTGAACGTCGGAACCCGCGACGGCATCCACGACGGCTGGGCCACGATGGACGGCATCGGTCTTGTGGGCCGCATCTCCGGGGTGGGCGATCGGACCAGCCGGGTGATCCTTTTGACCGACAGTTCCAGCCGCATTCCGGTTGTGGTGCAACCCTCGGGGCAAAAGGCGGTGCTGTCGGGCGACAACTCCATGCTGCCGCCCCTCGACTTTCTGGAACACCCCGATCAGGTCCAACCCGGTGACCGCGTCGTGACCACCGGCGATGGCGAGGTGTTCCCGGCCGGCCTGCTGGTCGGCCAGGTGGCGCTTGGCGCGGACAAGCGCCTGCGGGTGATTCTCGCGGCAGACTACCAGCGGCTGGAATTCCTGCGGGTTCTGCGCAGCTACGAAAGCCAGCCCATCACCGATCCCGGCGCGCTTTTGGTGCCAGAGCCGCCGAAACCCCTGCCGCCGGGCTTCCAGGGCCCCCTGCTGCCCGCAGGCGGCCTGCCGCCCGCAGCCAATGACACCCCCGCCAGCGGCGCCGATACCGGCACCACCCAGACCGTCACCGACGGCACCACGGGGGCACGCAGTGATTAGATCCTGGATCGGCTCGCTCTGGCTGCACCGGCTGATCTTTCTGGCCGTGGCGGTGTTCCTGACCTTCCTGCGCCTTCTGCCGCTTGACACGATGGCGGGCCATTTGCCGGGGCCGGACATCCTTGTGTGCCTGATCCTCGCCTGGATGGTGCGGCGTCCGGAATATCTGCCCGCCCCGATGATCGCTGCCGTCGTGCTGACCGAAGACTTCCTGCTGATGCGCCCGCCCGGCCTCTGGACGGCCATCGTGATCATGGGCGCCGAATTCGTCCGCGCGCGCTCGGCCCTGACGCGGGAGTTGAGCTTTGGCGTCGAATGGGTTCTGGTCATGGGCGTGATGCTGGCAATGTTCGCGGCCAACCGTCTGATCATGGCTCTGGCCTTCTTGCAGCAACCGGTGCTGGGCTTTGCACTGGTGCAACTCGTCTGGTCCGTGCTGGCCTATCCGCTGGTCGTGGCCGTCTCGCGCTTCGGGCTTGATCTGCACAAACCCGCGATGGGCGAGATCGACGCCTATGGGAGGAAGATGTGAGACGCCCGACCCGCGATCAGGAGGACAGCGCCCGCCGGATCAACCGCCGCGCGCTTTTCATGGGCGGGTGCATGGCGGCGACGATCGCCGTGCTGGGCGGCCGGATGCGCTATCTGGGCGTCGACCAGTCCGATGAATTCGCCCTTCTGGCCGAGCAGAACCGCGTCAACATCCAGTTGATCCCGCCCGCGCGCGGCCTGATCCTTGACCGCAACGGCAAGCTGATCGCGGGCAACGAACAGAATTACCGCGTCGTCATCACCCGAGAGGGGGCGGGCGACGTGCAGATGGTCCTGAACCGTCTCAGCCACCTGATCCCGCTGACGCAGTCCGACATGACCCGCGTCCTGAAGGACGTCGACCGCAACGCCTCGTTCGTGCCGATCCCGGTGGCGGACCGCCTGTCCTGGGAAGAATTCAGCCGCATCTCGGTCAACGCCCCCGCCCTGCCCGGCGTGACGCCGGGTGTCGGTCTGTCCCGTGTCTATCCGCGCGACACCGACTTTGCCCATGTCGTGGGCTATGTCGGCCCGGTCTCGGAAAAGGACCTTGCCGGGATCGAGAACCCCGACCCGCTGCTGCATATCCCGAAATTCCAGATCGGCAAGATCGGGGTCGAGAAGTGGGAGGAGGACGACCTGCGCGGATCAGCGGGCAACCGCAAGATCGAGGTCAACCACGTGGGCCGCGTCATGCGCGAGCTGGAACGGACCGAGGGGCAGGCGGGCGCTGACCTCACCCTGACGCTCGACGCCGACATCCAGAACTTCCTGCAAGTCCGTCTGGGCGACCAATCCGCCGCCTGCATCGTGATGGATGTCCAGAATGGCGACATCATCGCCGCAGCCTCCGCCCCCAGTTTCGACCCCAACCTGTTCGTGCGTGGCATCTCCAGCGCCGATTACACCGTCCTGACCGAAAACGACCACCGCCCGCTGGCCAACAAGGTCGTCCAGGGCGCCTATCCTCCCGGATCGACCTTCAAGATCGTGACCGCCCTCGCGGCCCTGGCCGACGGGTCGATTGACGTCAACACCACGGTGAACTGCCCGGGCTATCTCGACTACGGCGGGCGCAAGTTTCACTGCTGGAAGTCGGGCGGCCACGGCAAGGTCGATCTGGCCCATGCGCTGGAACAAAGCTGCGACGTGTTCTTCTACGAAGTGGCTCAGCGCGTCGGCATCGACAAGATTTCCGCCATGGGCAAGACCATGGGGCTGGGCCAGCGCCATGATTTGCCGATGTCGGCCATCTCCGAAGGCAACCTGCCCACCAAGGAGTGGAAACAGCAGCGCTATAAGCAAGAGTGGCGGATCGGTGACACGATCAACGCGGCCATCGGGCAGGGCTATGTGCTGGCCACACCGTTGCAACTGGCCGTGATGACGGCGCGGGTCGCGACCGGCCGTCTCGTCGTGCCGCGCCTGATCAAAGCCGTGGGCGGGGTCGAGCTGCCGGTCGCCGAAGCGCCGCCCCTGGGCATGGAAACCTCGCAACTGGATTCGGTGCGATCCGGTATGCAGGCCGTGGTCAATGGCCAGCACGGCACGTCCTTTGCCGCGCGGATCGTCACGGATGCCTTGCAGATGGCGGGCAAGTCAGGCACGGCGCAGGTCCGCAACATCTCGGCCTCCGAACGTGAGACGGGTGTCGTGGGCAACACCGACCTGCCGTGGAAACAGCGCGATCATGCCCTGTTCGTGGCCTTCGCGCCCTATGATGCGCCGCGCTATGCCGTGGCGGTGGTGGTGGAACACGGCATGGGCGGCTCGGCTGCAGCCGCCCCCATCGCCCGCGATGCCCTGCTGCGCGTGCAGACCGGCACGCTGCCCGACCCCAAGGACTATCCGGACAACCAGCGCACCCGGATTGACACCATGCTGAAGGAACTGCGGCTGCGCAACCCGGACGGCACCCAGCCTCCCGACACAAGGGCCTGACCGCGATGAGCTTTCTGGAATACCGCGTCAAGTTTTCCCCCTCTGGCTTTGCCAAGGTGCTTTATGTCAACTGGGGCCTGTACCTTTTGATCACCGCCTGCGCCGCGATCGGCTGGCTGATGCTCTATTCGATCTCGGGCGGCGATATACAGATGTGGGCCGGGCCGCAGATGAAGCGGTACGGCGTCGGCATGATCCTTTCGCTCGGCATCTGCTTCACGCCGATCTGGTTCTGGCGCAGCATGTCGGGGGCGGCCTATGCGCTGACCTTTTTCCTGTTGCTGGTCGTGCACTTCTTCGGCACCGTCGGCATGGGGGCGCAGCGCTGGATCGACCTTGGCTTCATCCGCATCCAGCCGTCCGAGTTTATGAAGGTCAGCCTGATCATGGTTCTGGCCACCTATTACGACTGGCTGGACGACCGAAGGGTCTCGCGCCCGCTCTGGGTGCTGATCCCGGTGCTGCTGATCATTGTCCCCGCCGTTCTGGTTCTGATGGAGCCGAACCTCGGCACGACCTTGATGCTGGTCATCGCCGGGGCCGCCGTGATGTTCGCCGCCGGCGTGTCGCTCTGGTATTTCGCCGCCGTGGTGGGCTTGATCGGCGGCGCCGTGGCGGGGATCTTCCTGCTCCGCGGCACGCCGTGGCAGTTGATCCACGACTATCAGTACAAGCGCATCGACACCTTCCTCGACCCCTCTGCAGACCCCTTGGGTGCGGGCTACAACATCCTGCAAGCCAAGATCGCTCTTGGCTCGGGTGGATTGACCGGCAAGGGCTTCATGCAGGGCACCCAGTCGCGCCTGAATTTCCTGCCCGAAAAGCACACCGACTTCATCTTCACCACCTTGGGAGAGGAGTTCGGCTTCATCGGCGCAATCTCCCTGCTGGCACTTTATACGATGATCCTGATCTTCCTTCTGTGGGCGGCCATTCAGAACAAGGACCGCTTCTCCTCGCTGATGCTGATCGGGCTGGCGGCAAACTTCTTCCTGTATCTGGCCGTCAACCTTGCCATGGTGATGGGCATGGCCCCCGTCGTGGGCGTGCCCCTGCCCTTCCTGTCCTATGGCGGCTCTGCCACGCTGGTCTTGCTTTTGGCCTTCGGACTGGCGCAAAGCGCCATTGTCCACCGGTTGCGCTGATGCTGGCCTCAACCCTGCACCGCCACCTGCGGTTTCTGGTGGCCTTGGCTTTGGGCTTAACCCTGTGGGCCACGAGCCATTTCACCCCGATTGATGCCGTGATGCGCGCTGTGATCGGGGTGAACGGGTTCTTCATCTGCTATCTGTCCTCGATGCTGTGGATGATCCTGACCACCTCCGCCGATAACCTCCGCCGCCATTCCGAGGCGGATGACGAAGGCGCGGCACTGATCCTGATCCTCGCCGTACTGGCGACCGGGATCAGCCTGTCCTCGATCTTCCTTGTGCTGAACCGCGGCAGCGATGGGCTGGCCGAGGCGCTCTTCGCCCTCGCCGCCGCTCCCATGGGCTGGGCCACCCTGCATGTGCTGGCCGCCTTCCGCTATGCCCATCTGTACTATGCCCCCGAACCCGACGGCGGCCTTGATTTCCCCGGCACCAAGGAACCGGGCATCTGGGAGTTCCTGTATTTCTCCTTCACCATCGGCATGACGGCGCAGGTCTCCGACGTGGTGGTGACCGCCGGTAACCTGCGGCGCGTCGTTCTGCTGCACTCCATCGGCTCTTTCTTCTACAACACCGTCATTCTGGCGCTGGCGGTGAATGCGGGGCTGGCCCTGTCGAAATAACCC
>CANGHD010000174.1 GCA_947453525.1 Paracoccaceae bacterium
CCACGCGCCACTGACCATCGGGGCCACGGCCCAAAGGCAGCATCAGACTGCGGCGCAGGAAGGCGCGGGACAGGCCCTCGGGGACATCGGCCACGGCGGGCCAATCGGACTCGGTCACCAAGGGCAGGCCATGGGCGGCGGCCCGGCGGCGGGCAAGGGCCAGAGGATCCTCTGGCGCGGTTCCCGCCGCAGAGGGCGCCGCCGTGGTCATTGCCCGCTCATCTGCGGCATGCGGGCGCGCAGTTCGGCGGCGGCGGAGGCCGCATCCTGCTGGTTGCGCACGACATGGGGGGTGATGAAGACCATCAGTTCCGTCCGGCCCTTGCTGTCGTTCGCCCGGTTGGTCAGGAAGCCGAACAGCTTGTTGCGCCCATTGGTGTCCTGCGCCGAGATCAGGCCGCCCAAGGCCACGGTCTGGTTGTCATAAACCGCCACGCGCGTGGAAATGGACCGCTGCCTCAGCGTCGGCGTCAGCGTTGCCGCACCGGTGCCGTTGTTCACCACCGCAGACAGTTCCTGATTGACCTGCAGGTTGACCAGATTGGTCTGGCTGACCCGTGGCGTCACCTTCAGGATCACCCCGGCATCGCGGTACTCCACCGAATTCACTGTCGGGGCGTTGCCGGCTTGGGTCGAAATCACCTGCTGCGTGACGATCGGCACCTGTTCGACGACCTTGATCTGCGCCTCCTCATTCTCGAAGGCCGAAACCGAAGGGGCCGAGACGACCTTGACCTTGGTGACCTGGCTCAGATCATCGATGATCAGTTTGGGGGTGGCGCCATTGCCCAGCACCAGATTGAAGCCGGGGGCCGAGGGCGCAATCGCGGTGGTGTTGCCGTTGGTGGCGATGAAGTGGGCGTCGTGGCTTTGCAGATAGGCCTGCACGCCCATCGAGGTGGCGTCGTTCAAGGTGACCTCGATCAGCAGCACGTCGATCAGCACCTGCACTGGAGGCCGGTCAATGGCGGCCAGAAGTTGCAGAGCCTGCTGGCGTACCGGGGTGGCGCCGCGGATGATGATGGTGTTGTTGCCGTCATCGGGGGTAAATCGGGTGTCGCCGCCCGCCGGGGCCGCCACGGCACTAACGGCTGTATCGCTGGCCGCAGGTACCGCAACCCCATCGGCCGCGGCCGCCTTGGGCACCGGGGCCGCAGCAACGCCGCCGCCGCCCTCGCCAAAGGTCGCCTGCAGGATGCCCGACAGGTCCGAGGCTTTGGCATATTGCACCTGATAGACCGTGATGTCACTGCCCGCCGCCCCCCCGGTCCGGTCCAGCTGGCGGATCCATGACATGGCCTTTTGCAGATCATTGCGGTCATGCGCCTGCACCAGAATCGCGTTGGAGCGTTGCAAGACCTGCGTTGACCAGCCCGAAGCGACAGGGTCGTTCGAGGCCACGATGGCCAGATCAGCGGCAACTTGCGTGGCCGGGGCATTCTGCAGGAAAGCAATGCCCGCGTTCGGGCGGGCGAGCAGGTCAACGTCCAGCGTCTGCACCATGCTGAGGATATTCGCCCGGTCTGCGGCCGTCCCGCGCACCAGGATCATGTCGTCATTCTCGGAGGCCCGGATCGAGCCTTCGGGGGCGGCAAAACCATCCAGCAGCGCCAGCATGCGCTTGGCACCCAGATGGCGCAGCGGCACGGCGGTGAAGCCGAACCCCTCGGCTTTCATGCTGGCGGTCTGGCCTGCGCCGTCCAGCGCCTTGATGCGAAAGCCCTGACCCTCGCTGACAAGGATCAGGCCGTTGGCTTGCAAGGCATTCTCGAAAATCATCAGAAGATCGGCGCGCGGCACCGGTCCGCCCGTCGCCATCGTGACGCTGCCGGTGGCCGAAGGGTCCAGCGTATAGGGCACCTGAAGGATATCCCCCAGCAAGGACTGTGCCGCCACATCGACCGCCACGCCTTGCAAGTTGACCGTATAGCCCTGTCCCACCGCCTGCACCCCCGGCAGCACGGCCGTGCTGTCGCCATTGCCGTTGAAATAGACCACCTGAGTGGGCTGCGACCCGCCTGGCGCGCCCGCCGTTCCCGGCCGCCCGTTGCGTGCTGTCAGGTCCAGCCGCGCCAGAGCCGCCGAGTCTCCGGTCAGCCCGGTTCCCCCATCGCCGCCGGTCCCGCCACCCGCGCAAGCCGAAAGCGCCAGCAGCGCCGCAAGCAGGACAACACCTACCAAAGGTTTCCTGAAGACTCTCATTGGCAAGCTGGCCCCTCTGCGCATCTCAACACGATACGCCTATGAAGAGATCAACCTGAGGGCAATGGTGCAAGTCAATTCCTCTTCATCGGGCATCCCGCCCGCTATACTCTGCGTGCAACGGCCATAAACCCCGGATATAGATCGTCATACAGGTTTTCGAGGGCCGCAAGCCTCTGTGATTCTCCGTTTGGGCCCGCCTTGAGCACTGGCACAGGCCCGTCGCCCGCGCTAGGCTCGCCCCGCACCCTGTCCCTGTGAGGCCCCATGCCCGTGATTACCTGCATCGAAGACCTGCGCCGCCTGCACAAACGCAGTGTGCCCCGCATGTTCTTCGACTATTGCGAAAGCGGGTCCTATACCGAACAGACCTTCCGCGAAAACGTCAGCGATTTCAGCAAGCTGCGCCTTCGTCAGAAGGTGGCGGTCGATATGTCCAACCGCACCATTGCCGGCACCATGCTGGGCAAGCCCGTGACCATGCCGGTGGCCTTGGCCCCGGTGGGATTCACCGGGATGCAATCGGCGGACGGCGAGATCAAGGCGGCGCGGGCGGCAGAAGCCTTCGGCGTGCCCTTCACGCTGTCGACGATGTCGATCTGTTCCATTGAAGACGTGGCGGCAGCCACCACCGCGCCCTTCTGGTTCCAGCTTTATGTGATGAAGGACTGGGATTTTGTCGGCTCGGCGCTTGAACGGGCCCGCAAGGCAGGCTGTTCCGCGCTGGTCCTGACGCTGGACCTGCAAATCATGGGCCAGCGCCACAAGGATCTGAAGAACGGCCTCTCCGCTCCGCCCAAGCCCACGCTGAGCAATATGCTCGACATCGCCACGAAATGGCGCTGGGCTTACGGCATGGCGCAGACCAAGCGGCACTCTTTCGGCAACATCGTGGGCCATGCCAAGGGAGTGAAGGATCTGTCCTCGCTGGGCTCATGGACCGCCGAGCAGTTCGACCCGCAACTGGATTGGGGCAAGATCGCCCGCATCCGCGACATGTGGGGCGGCAAGTTGATCCTGAAGGGCGTGCTGGACGAAGACGATGCCCGCCGGGCTGCCGACTTTGGCTGCGATGCGATGATCGTCTCCAACCACGGCGGGCGACAGCTGGATGGTGCGCTGTCCTCGATCCGACGCCTGCCCGGCATCGCGCGGGCGGTGGGCGATCAGGCAGAGGTCTGGATGGATGGTGGCATCCGGTCAGGTCAGGACGTGTTGAAGGCGCTGGCGATGGGGGCCAAGGCCACGATGATCGGGCGCAGCTACATCTATGGCCTGGGCGCGATGGGCCAAGCCGGAGTGACGGCGGCGCTTGAGGTCATCCGCAAGGAGATCGACACGACCATGGCGCTGTGCGGCGAGCGTGACATCAGGAACTTCGGCGCGCACAATCTGCTGATCCCCAGGGATTTCGAGGGGGACTGGCATGACAGTCCGCCCCGGCCTTAGGATCATGACAGGATCGGGACACCCGTGCAGCGGTTTCGTTTGAGGACCTGAAAGATGCCACCAGACACGCCCCCCATCGACATCAAGACGCCTCAGAGCGGTGTCTTGATCCGTGCGGAGAATGGCGATGTCGTGACCTTTGACGCCACGGGTCTGACCTTGCGCCTGTCCGATAGCGTCGTGGCGGAGTTGCGGCAGCGGTTGGGGTTGGCTGGCGAGGCCGAAGGTCCCTTGGACGTCGCCGAGCGACTGGGCGACGTGGATGCATGGGACCTGCGGCGGATTGGCGACTGGCTGCATTTCACGGCCTTGCTGGACCCGGACGGTCCGGCACGCGGCTACCAGCGGCCTTTGGCGGGCGGAGATGTGATCGCGGCGGCGCCGGGGCCGCTCTACGGCCTCTTGTCCTTGGGCGGGGCCCGGCGGGCGGGTTTCAATGCGGGACCTGCGACCTTTGCCCATCATGTTCTGGCCCCCGGAGATGACATCGGCGCCGTAGGGGCCGAGGGGACGGCAGAGGTTGCGGCCTCGGGCCTGCTGCAGCACATTCCTCACCGCACACGGGATGCGCTGCTTGCGGATGTGCTTCTGGGCTGGCGGCGGGCGGCGCGGCGCGGGTTGCCCTTGTTCATGGTGCGCACCGAGACGGACGGCAGCAGCAGCCCCTCGGCCCTTGGCCAAGGGCTGGCCTACAGGAACTTTCTGGCCGCCCTCGACAGTCTGGTCGCTGCGGCGAAGGCCTTGGGCAAGCGGGCGCAGGTTCTGTCGATCGGTCTGGATTTCTCGCTGGAGGACCAGACCTCCGACGCCGCGGCCTATGCCACGGGGGTGCGCGCCCTGATGGGTCAGATCGAGCGGGACATGGCCATGCGCGGCCTGCAGCGCCCGCATTTCCTGATGACGGCCGAGGCGGGAACCCAAAGCATTTCCACCCACCAAGCGATGCCGGGGCAATGGGAACTGGCGTGGTCGCACGGGGACCACAGCTTTGCCTTCTCTGCTCCCGGCTACATGTTTGAACAGACGCGCTTCGGCCGCCCGACCGAGACTGCGCGTCAGCGCATGGCCGAGATGGATGCCCATGCGCTGGTCGCCCTGACCAACCGGCAGGAGTGGCTCTGCCCGCTGTTCCTGCTGGCCGAGTATCAGCGGCATGAGGTCCGGGTGACGGCGCGGGCGATGGGCGAACTGGTGATTGACCGGGGCTTGACCGGTGATCCGGCCTGCGGCTTCAGCCTATCCGGGACAGAGGCCCGGATCATAGCCGTTCAGGTGGCTGAGGATGACACGCAGGCGCTGATCCTGACCTGTGACCGGGTGCCGGAAGGGGCAGACCTGCACTACGCCTATGGTGCGCCGCCAAGCGCCGATGCCTTCCCGGCCAACCGGGGCGCCATCCGCGATGGGTGGAGCAGCGAAAGCCAGGCAGGTGGTCCGTTGCACCGCTGGGCGCTGCCCGCCGTCCTGACCGTGCGGCGAGGGGCGGATTGATGGTGCTGATCTATCCCGGCACTTTGCCCGAAGGCGCGCTGGTGCGGACGGGCACGGCGGCACCTCCACCTGAGCCGCTCTGGCTTGATGCGGGCAGCGGGTTAACCCTGTCCGACGCTGGTCGCGTTCTTGCCTGGTCCGCCAAGAGTGGCCGTGCCACGGCCCGCCCGGTGCCCGGCAATGTCAACGGCACCGGCTTTCTCACCGATCCGCCCGCCCTGCACTTCATGGCGGGCGAGAATGGCGGGTTGCGGCTGTCTGACGCCCTACCCGATGCTGCGATGCTGACCTTCGGGGTGATCCTGACCCCCGATCTGCCGGAGGCCCGCACGTTGCTGTCCCTGCAGCCCCTGGGGCATCTGGAGACGGACGATCCCGACTATATCTTCATCTCGCTGGAAGGCATGGCGCTGCGTCTGGCCCGCAAAGGGTCCGACACCGCGCTTGCCCTGACCTTGTCGCCTGACACACGTGTTCCGCTGATGATCCTTTGCGGCCTGAATGGCGGGCTCGCGCGGCTGTCTGTCAACGGCGGGCCCGTGCAGGACGGCAAACTGCCGGTGGTGGCAGGGCCAGCGGACCTTTTCATCGGCTGCCGCTCGGGCAGAAAGGGAATGAGGACCAAGCTCGGCGGCATCGATCTGACGGATGTTACGGTGTGGCCCGGGCGGGACTTGCTGGCCGAGGCTGCGCTACCAGACCGCGCGACCGCACCTTGGGATGACAGGTGCCACCGTGGCCTTTGACCGCAAGACGGCACAGGCTTCCAACATCTGCGTCATCTGGATTGATGACATGATCGATATCTTTACCTGGCGGACGGCCTTCGGCGTGACGATCCTGACCCCCAACATCGACCGCCTGATGGCCGAAGGCACCCGCTTTGCCAATGCCTATGCGACCGTCCCGCTCTGCGCCCCCTGCCGGGCCGAACTTGCCACCGGCCTCTCGCCCTTCCGCACTGGCCTCGTCGACCTCAACCGCTTCTGGCGCGACGCGCTGCCTCCGACGGCCTCTTGGGCCTATGACCTGCGACGGGCCGGGTTTCGCACCTTCACCACCGGCAAGACCGATGCCAACTACAAGCCGATGCCAAAGGACTATGCCCGCCTTCTGTTCCACGAGGATGCCGAGGCCGAGGACAAGGGTCGCAGACGCGACGTGCACGCCTATCTCGACAAGGGTCCCGGGATCGAGGGAGTGAACCACCCAAATGACGACGGGCGCTATGATCACACCTTCTTCGACCACAAGGTGGCCCAGAACGCCATCGACCACCTCAGCCGCGCCGACCCCAGGCGCCGTCACCTGATCCAGCTTGGCTTCAAGCACCCGCACTACAACCTGACCTGCCCGGACCGTTTCTATCAGATGTATGACGTGGCGCAGATCCGCTGGCCCGCCTCGGCCCATCCCGACGACTTTCACGGCCCGCAACCCGGCATGGCCGTCTACGAGGCCGCCTATATCGCCAACGGCCAGTGGACCCCGGAAAAGGCCGGCGATCAAGCATGGCGCCACGTCGTGCGCGGCTATTTCGCCGCCTGCTCCCATGTCGACCACGAAATCGGCCGCTTCATGGAGGCGCTGCGGGCTTCGACCGTGGGGCAGAACACCACGGTGATCCTGCTGTCTGACAACGGCTTCAACCTTGGCACCCATGACAGCTTCCACAAGATGAGCCAGTGGGACTCGGCGGCGCATGTGCCCTTGGGCATCTGGCATGCCGCGATGACGCCTGCGGTGGTAGACTGCCCCGTCTCTCTGCACAACTTTCCCAAGACCGTCATGGACCTCGCAGGCCTGCCACCGAGGCCCGACTGGGTGTCGGGCCAAAGCCTGCTGCCGCTGATCTCGCCTGATTTCGGGAACTACGATGGCAGCAAATCCCCCCTGACGGCAGTGTTCGGCACGCTGTCCGTCCGCCCCTCTACCCCGGGCCATGACCATCTGCGCTATTTCCGCTACCCGAACGGGGAGGAACATGCCTATGACGTGATCCGAGACCCCGGCGAGACGACCAATCTTGCAGGCGGCTCCGAGACCCCTGCCCTGCGTGCGGAACTGGTGAAGGCGGGCCTCGACCTTGGCCTCGACCTGCGCGGCTTTGAACGGCCCGAGGATGGCGTCCATGCGATGATGGCGATGGATGGCTCGGTTGTGCTGGCCGGGGGGAATGCCGACAACGACTATTGGGCCTATGGCGAGGCCGCCGAGAAGATCGTCGAACAGCCGCATGGTGGCCATGATACGCTGTGGTATCTGGCCGGCCCCGATGGCTATACCTTGCGCGTTCCAGCAAATATCGAGACCGTCCGCATGGCGACCGTAACCGCTCGCTTTGAGACCGCAGCAGATGCTGGCGCCGCCGAGGGCAAG
>CANGHD010000175.1 GCA_947453525.1 Paracoccaceae bacterium
TCGGTGATGATGACGACCGACAAGCTGGCCATGCTGCGCGAGCCGATCGACCGCGCCGCTGCCATCGGCCTGATGAAGCAGCGCCGGATTGAAAAGCTGCTGGTCACCGATGGTCAGGGCCACCTGACCGGCCTTCTGACCCTGAAGGATACCGAGCAATCGGTCCTCAACCCCCACGCTTGCAAGGACGCCATGGGCCGCCTGCGCGTGGCTGCCGCCTCCACCGTCGGCGATGCCGGGTTTGAACGCAGCCAAGCCCTGATCGAGGCTGGCGTCGACATGGTGGTGATCGATACCGCCCATGGCCATTCCGAGGGCGTCGCCCGCGCCGTCGAACGCATCAAGCGCCTGTCCAACACCGTGCAGGTCATCGCGGGCAACGTGGCCACCGCCGAGGCGACCCGTGCCCTGATCGGCGCTGGTGCCGATGCGGTCAAGGTCGGCATCGGTCCGGGGAGCATCTGCACAACCCGCATCGTCGCCGGTGTCGGTGTTCCGCAACTGACCGCCATCATGGATTCCGCCGGCGCTGCCGGTGACATCCCCGTCATCGCCGACGGTGGCATCAAGTATTCCGGCGACTTCGCCAAGGCCATCGCCGCCGGAGCCTCCTGCGCCATGGTCGGCTCCGCCATCGCCGGCACCGATGAAAGCCCGGGCGAAGTCATTCTCTGGCAAGGTCGCAGCTTCAAGGCCTATCGCGGTATGGGGTCCCTGGGTGCCATGGCGCGCGGCAGTGCGGACCGCTATTTCCAGAAAGACGCTGCCTCTGACAAGCTGGTGCCCGAAGGGATCGAGGGTCAGGTGCCCTACAAGGGTTCCGCCGCCGCCGTCATCCACCAGATGGTCGGAGGCCTGCGCGCCGCCATGGGCTACACCGGCCACGGCACCATCGCGTCGATGCGCAACGGCTGCCAGTTCGTCAAGATCACTGGGGCGGGCCTGAAGGAAAGCCATGTCCACGACGTCCAGATCACCCGCGAAAGCCCGAATTACCGGGTGGGCTGAGACGATCAAGGCCCCGGCGAGGGCAGGAGCCTCGATCGTCAGGTGACGCCCGGGGCTGGGGCATGGACGTTTGGGTGCAAGGCGCCTGCGCATCGCCCCATGGGCAAGCCGCCCGCTTGATGCTATGGGGCGCGCTTCCAGCCAAGGTTCCTCCCATGACCCCCGCCGCCCGAGTTTCCGCCGCCATCGAGGTCCTTGACCTGATCCTCTCGGGTGCCAATGCCGAAGTGGCACTGACCAACTGGGGCCGGGCCAATCGTTATGCCGGTTCTGGCGACCGTGGCGCCATCCGCGATCAGGTCTTCGCCGCCCTGCGTTGCCGCGCCTCCTTTGCATCGCTGGGTGGTGGCCTGACGGGCAGGGGTCTGATGCTGGGAGCCGTTCGCGCGTCCGATCAGGACGTTGCCGGCATCTTCTCCGGCGAGGGTCACGCCCCGCCGCCGGTCCACCATGAACCCGGCCGGACGCCCGCGGGCTACGCCGCCCTCGATTGCCCCGACTGGCTTGGGCCCAAGCTGGAGGCCTCGCTCGGCCCCGACTTCGCTCCAGTCATGCAGGCGCTGCGGTCGCGCGCTCCGGTCTTCCTGCGGGTCAACAGCGCCCGGATGAACCGCGAGGCCGCCCAAGCCGCCCTGCTGGCCGAAGACATCGCGACACGCCCGGTCGGTTGGGTGAACACCGCGCTGGAAGTCACTGGCAACGCGCGCAAAATCCAGACCTCACAGGCCTATCTGACTGGGCTGGTGGAGTTGCAGGATGCCTCGTCGCAGGCGGTGGTGGCGAGCCTCTACCTCACGCCAAACGCCAAGGTACTGGACTATTGCGCCGGCGGTGGCGGCAAAACGCTGGCGCTGGCGGCGCGCGGCGCCAAGGTCTGGGCACATGACGCCTTCCCCGGACGGATGGCCGATCTACCTGACCGCGCCTCCCGTGCCGGCCTGCGCATCATGATCACGCAAACGCCTGAGGAAACCAAGCCTTACGATGTGATCCTCACCGATGTGCCCTGCTCGGGCTCGGGCTCCTGGCGGCGCGATCCGGCGGGAAAATGGGCGCTGACCCCGGCGCGGCTGGCCGAACTGACCCAGATTCAGGCGCAGATCCTTGACAAGGTCATCCCCATGGTCCGCCACGGCGGCACGCTGGCCTATGCCACCTGCTCGTTGCTGACCGACGAGAACGAGGCGCAGATCACTGCCTTCCAATCCCGCCATCCCGGCTGGACCCTGAAAACCCAGCGCCGATTCTCGCCTTTGCAGGGTGGAGATGGGTTCTTCTTGGCCACCCTGACGCGCAACTAAGCGTCCACCGGCAACGGAAAGTTGTTTTCAGGCAGAATCTCCGCCACGATCCGGCACGGGTTAATCTCAGCTTAACACTTCTGCGGCGCTATAGGCTGGCGAGACTTCCGGAGGATTCAGGTGGGCGGTTCAGGGGCTGACGTAAGCAGCGCATTCTACCGGCGGCAAAGGTTGCAACCGGGTCTGTTGTTGTTGGCGGCCGCCGGGGCTTCAGCGGTGGCTGCAGTGCTGGCGCCACACGTCGTGCAGCGCGAGGCGGCCACGATCGCGGCGCTGACCTTCGTGTTCCTGATCTTCGGCCTGCGCCTGCGCCAGCAAAGCGCCCGCCGGGCCGAGGTGCAGCGCCGGGCCCATCTGACCACACTGGTCGGGCAAGATGCGACGCCCTGTTTCATGACCGACCGTCTGGGCCAGATCCAGTATCAGAACGCCAGCGCCGAAACCCGCTTTCAGGCGCAGAATGGCGCCACGCTGGTCTCGGCCCTGACCCAGCATTTCGCCTCGCCCTCCTCCGTGCTGTACCGCTTGCAGAATCGCGCAGGCCACGCCGGCGCCGGGCGCGAGGATGTGGTGACCCGGCGCGGCCACACGCGGCTGTCGGTCCACAAGATCGGTGACGACAACTACCTGTGGCGGCTGGAGGAGTTTCAGGACCGCGGCGGCAATGCCCGCGGTGCCGACGCGCTGTCCTTGCCGATGCTGACGGCGAACAAGGCGGGCGTGGTCCTCTACACGAACGAGGCGATGCGCCGGCTGCTCGGCGGGCGTCCCAAGCGGCTTGACCGCATCTTTGCCAACCCGATCCTGCATTCCGGCGAAGAGGTGCAGGTCGCCGGCATTGACGGCCCGGTCCGTGCCATTCTGGCCGAGGTCGAAGGCCCGGGAGAGCGGCGCGAGATTTACCTGCTGCCGGTGCCGCCCGGCGCGCAGGAACCCTCGGCCATGGCCGATTTCGAACATGTGCCGGTGCCGCTGGCCAAGTTCACGCCGCAGGGGCATCTGATCATCGCCAATGCCGCCGCCCGCACGATCCTGCATCTGTCAGATGAGGCGGGTCCGATGTTCCATGATCTGTTCGAGGGCTTGGGTCGCCCGGTCTCGGACTGGCTCGATGATATCGTCAGCGAACGCAGCCCCTCGCGCTCCGAAATGCTGCGGGCACGCAAGGTGGAGGGCGAGGTGTTCTTGCAAGTCACCCTGCGCCGCATCGTCGAACAGGGCAGGCCGGGGGTTCTGGCCGTGCTCCAGGATGCCACCGCGCTGAAGACCCTTGAGGCGCAGTTTGTGCAAAGCCAGAAGATGCAGGCCATCGGACAACTGGCGGGCGGTGTTGCGCATGACTTCAACAACCTGCTGACTGCCATCGCCGGCCACTGCGACCTGCTGTTGCTGCGCCACGAACGCGAGGATCCGGATTATGCCGATCTGGTACAGATCCACCAGAACGCCAACCGGGCGGCGGCCTTGGTCAGCCAACTTCTGGCCTTCTCGCGCAAGCAGACGCTGAAACCGGAACGGCTGGATCTTGAGGATGTGCTGTCCGACCTCGCGCACCTCTTGAACCGACTGGTCGGCGAAAAGGTCCGGATGCAGTTGCACCACGCCCAAGGCCTTGGCCCGATTCGCGCCGACAAGCGCCAGCTGGAACAGGTGCTGATGAATCTTGTCGTGAACGCCCGCGATGCCATGCCGGGCGGCGGCACGATCAAGATCGAGACCGAGGGCCTGACCCTGACCGAGCCGATGTCCCGCGACCGCGCCACCGTTCCCGCTGGTGATTACGCCGTGATCCGGGTGTCCGACACCGGCATCGGCATCCCCTCCGACCGCTTGCAGAAGATTTTCGAACCTTTCTACACCACGAAAAAAGTGGGCGAAGGCACCGGCCTTGGCCTCTCCACGGCTTACGGCATCGTCAAGCAATCCGGCGGTTTCATCTTCGTCGACTCGATCCCCGGCGTGGGATCGGTCTTCCAACTGTTCTTCCCGATCCATTCTGGTCCCGCCGAGTTGGCTGAGGCTGTGGTGAAGAAGGTCGTCCTCAAGCAAGGCGAAGGCGTGGTCCTCCTGGTCGAGGACGAGGCCCCGGTCCGCGCCTTCGCCAGCCGTGCGCTGCGGATGCGCGGCTATACCGTGCTGGAGGCCGAGAACGCCGAAGACGCGTTGAAGGCGCTGGAGGACCCCTTGCTGTCGGTGGATATCTTCGTGACCGATGTGGTGATGCCCGGCATGGACGGCCCCTCCTGGGTCAAGCTGGCGCTGGAGGACAGGCCCAACGTCAAGGTCATCTTCGTCTCGGGCTATGCCGAGGATTCGCTGTCCGAAACCCAGGCGCGGATCCCGAACTCGGTCTTCCTGCCCAAACCCTTTTCCTTGGGCGATCTGACGGCGATGGTGCAGGGCCAGCTTCAGTAAGCTGCCGCAAACCAAGGGGGGCGTCGGATTTATCCGCGCCCCCCTTGCCGTCTGAGAAGAAATCTTGCCATCCCGCCAAAATCCCCTTCGGCCTCAACCCTTCATTAATCATTCCGCGCAAGGATGAGGTCAGACGAAATTGATTGAAATGTTCCCGTTTTGATCGCATAAAGGCGAAACAAAGCGGGAACAACTCCAGCGATTGCCGCAGGCACGCGGCTGTGAAATAAGGGGAAGACGATGACTGTGGCAAACCTCTTCGAACTGGACGGAAAGCGCGGAATGGACAAGAAAGAGGCCGAAAAGGCCGCTGAGAAGGCCGCTGAAAAATCCAAGGCGCTGGAATCGGCGCTGGCGCAGATCGAACGGCAGTTCGGCAAGGGCTCGATCATGAAGCTCGGCGCGAACAACGCCGTGATGGATGTCGAGGCGATTTCCACGGGCTCTCTGGGTCTGGATATCGCGCTGGGGATCGGCGGCCTGCCGAAGGGTCGCATCATTGAAATCTATGGCCCGGAAAGCTCGGGCAAGACCACCCTGACCCTGCATGTGGTGGCCGAGGCGCAAAAGACCGGCGGCGTTTGCGCCTTCGTCGATGCCGAACACGCGCTTGACCCGCAATATGCCAAGAAACTCGGCGTCAATCTGGACGAACTGCTGATCAGCCAGCCCGACACCGGCGAACAGGCGCTGGAGATTGTCGATACGCTGGTCCGGTCGGGGGCTGTCACGACCATCGTCGTCGACTCGGTGGCGGCCCTGGTGCCGAAATCGGAAATCGAAGGCGACATGGGCGACATGCAGATGGGCTCCCAAGCCCGTTTGATGAGCCAGGCGATGCGCAAACTGACCGCCTCGATCGGCCGCAGCAACTGCATGGTGATCTTCATCAACCAGATCCGCATGAAGATCGGCGTGATGTTCGGCTCGCCGGAAACCACCACCGGCGGCAATGCGCTAAAGTTCTACGCCTCGGTGCGTCTGGACATCCGACGCACCGGTTCCATCAAGGACCGTGACACGGTGATCGGAAATTCGACCCGCGTCAAGGTCGTCAAGAACAAGGTCTCCCCGCCCTTCAAGGAGGTCGAGTTCGACATCATGTTCGGCGAGGGCATCTCGAAGGTCGGCGAGATCGTCGACCTCGGCGTGAAATGCGGCGTCGTCGAAAAGTCGGGCTCGTGGTATTCCTACAAGGATGAACGCATCGGGCAGGGCCGGGAAAACGCCAAGGTCTTCCTGCGCGCCAACCCCGCGATTGCCAAGGACATCGAGGAAAAGATCCGCTCGGCTTCCGGTCTCGACTTCTCGATGTCGGCGGCGGAGCGTGATGCGGTCGTCGACGAATAAGTCCTTTACCGGACAGTCAAATCCTGTCCCCGAACGGGCCGCCGCAAGGCTGGCCCGTTTTGTATTCATAATGGACAGCCGCGCCCCTTGGGGCTAAACGGATCACCGACCCCAAGTGCCTTTCGCAAAAGGACCGATACCTCTCATGCCCTCGCTGAACGACATCCGCTCGACCTTCCTCGATTTCTTCGCCCGCAATGGCCACAAGGTCGTGGATTCGTCGCCCCTTGTGCCGCGCAATGATCCCACGCTCATGTTCACCAATTCCGGCATGGTGCAGTTCAAGAACTGTTTCACCGGGGTCGAGACGCGGGACTACAAGCGCGCCACCACGGCGCAAAAGTCGGTCCGGGCCGGGGGCAAGCACAATGATCTCGACAATGTGGGCTACACCGCGCGGCACCATACCTTCTTTGAAATGCTGGGGAATTTCTCGTTTGGCGATTACTTCAAGGAACAGGCGATCACCTTCGCCTGGGAGCTTTTGACCAAGGATTTCGACATCCCCAAGGACAAGCTCTGCGTCACGGTCTACCACACCGACGAAGAGGCCGCGACCTACTGGAAGAAGATCGCCGGTCTGCCGGATCATCGCATCATCCGCATCGCCTCGGATGACAATTTCTGGCGCATGGGTCCGACCGGCCCCTGCGGCCCCTGCACCGAGATTTTCTTTGACCACGGCGACAGCATCTGGGGCGGCCCGCCGGGATCGGCGGAACAGGACGGCGACCGGTTCATCGAGATCTGGAACAACGTCTTCATGCAGAACGAACAGTTCGCCGATGGGCGTCTCGTTCCATTGGAGATGCAATCGATCGACACCGGCATGGGGTTGGAGCGGATCGGCGCCCTCTTGCAGGGCAAGCATGACAATTACGACACCGACCTGATGCGCAGTCTCATCGAGGCCAGTGCCCATGCCACCTCGACCGACCCCGATGGTGCCGGCAAGACGCACCACCGCGTGATTGCCGACCACCTGCGCTCGACCTCGTTCCTGATTGCCGACGGTGTGATGCCGTCGAACGAGGGCCGCGGCTATGTCCTGCGCCGCATCATGCGCCGCGCCATGCGCCACGCGCATATGCTGGGCACGCAAGACCCGGTGATGCACAAGCTGGTGCCCGCCCTGGTGCGCCAGATGGGCACCGCCTATCCGGAACTGACCCGCGCTCAAAGCCTCATTGAGGAGACCCTTCGTCTGGAGGAATCCCGCTTCCGCACCACGCTCGACCGTGGCCTTAAGCTTCTGGATGAAGAACTGACGCGCCTGCCGGAAGCCTCCGCCCTGCCGGGCGCGGCCGCGTTCAAACTTTATGACACCTATGGCTTCCCCTTGGACCTCACGCAGGATGCCCTGCGCGAAAAGGGCCGCGAGGTGGATGTGCAGGGCTTTGAATCCGCCATGGAAGAGCAGCGCA
>CANGHD010000176.1 GCA_947453525.1 Paracoccaceae bacterium
GCCGCTCGGCGGCCGAGCGGATGGCGCATTTCCTGCTTGAATTGGCCGTGCGGCTGCGGCGGGTGGGGATTGGCGACAGCGCGGGCTATCCCTGCCCCCTGTCGCAATACCTTCTTGCCGATGCCTTGGGCCTCAGTTCCATCCACGTGAACCGTGTCTTGCGCGAGTTGCGGGAAGAAGGGCTGGTGACCTTCCAGAATGGTCAGGTCGTGTTCAACAACCATCGGGGACTGGTCGATTACGCGGGTTTTGACGGGACCTACTTGGATCAAGACACCCCAAGGCCGCGCAACCTGCCATCGCCCGGCGTCGCACCGATGCGGGCTGCTTCAAGCCAAAAGGCCAGTTACCCCGAGGCGAGCCTTAGGGACCCCACGGCCCAGAGCCGAGGTTCAGCCACTGCCGTCAATGCTTAAGAGAAGATGAAGATTTTTTGTCTTATATATCTATATCAATGACTTAGATGGTATTGCACGCGTGCAATCCCAATGTTTCACACCTATTTCCCCTTCCAGACCGGGTCCCGCTTCTCCGCAAAAGCCCGCGCCCCCTCCAGCTGATCCTCGCTGGAATACAGCCGATCCACCGTCGCAAGCTGCCGTTTCGTGACCCGGTTCAAAGCATCCTGGAACCGCAAAGCCTCCGCTTCGCGCACCACTTCCTTGATGGCCGCGTAAACCAGCGGCGGCCCGGATTCCAGCAACCGCGCCAGATCCCAGGCCTTGGCCAGCAACTCCGCCGGAGAACAAATCTCCTTCACGATCCCCCACCGCAGCGCCTCCTCGGCATCAAACCAGCGGCCGGTCAGCAAGAGATCCATCGCGACATGATAAGGAATCCGCTTGGGCAGCTTGATCGAGGCCGCGTCGGCCACCGTCCCCGACCGGATCTCAGGCAGGGCAAAGCTTGCGGTGTCGGAACACAGGATCAGATCGCAGGACAAAGCCAGCTCCAGCCCGCCGCCGCAGCAGATTCCGTTCACGGCGGCAATCACCGGCTTGTTGAGGTTGGGAAGCTCCTGCAAGCCGCCGAAGCCACCCACGCCATAGTCGCCATCCACCGCATCGCCCCCGGCGGCCGCTTTCAAATCCCAGCCCGGGCAGAAGAACTTCTCCCCGGCGGCCCGCAGGATGCAGACTCGAAGGCTGTCATCGTCCCGGAATGCCCGGAAGGTCAGCCCCATGATCCGGGAGGTCGCAAGGTCAATCGCATTGGCCTTGGGCCGGTCCAGAGTGACCTCCAGAACGGCGCCCTCGCGGCGGGTCTTGACCGGGCCTTCGCTTGTCATGTCCATCTTACGCTCTCCTGATCAGGGCATCCACGGCGACGGCACCGAATTCGCGGACCATCACGGGATTGATTTCAATTTCATCCAGCGACGGGTCGGCTTCCATAAGCCGGCCCAGCATCACTGCCAGTGCAGCAAGCGCCGCCACATCCGCCTTCTTTCGGCCCCGGTAGCCATCCAGCAAAGGCCAAAGCCGCAGCTTGCGCAGCGCCTGCAGGACGTCGGCTTCGGTGGCGGGCAGGATCAAGGTGACGGTATCGGCCAGAACCTCGGCGGTGACTCCACCCATGCCAAGGGTCAGGCTGACCCCATAGATCGGATCATGCCGCAACCCGACCAGTATCTCGGCTGCCGCGCCGGTCACCATCTCCTCCAGCAGATAGCCCGTGGCGCCGGCCATGTCCGCCTGGCCTTCCAGCGAGGTCAGACCGAGCCGCACAGCCCCCGCTTCTGTCTTGTGGGCAAAGCCCAGACCCTTCAGCGCGTAGGGTGGGGTTAACCCCACCCCACCTGCCGCGAGGTCGGCCAAAGTCGCGCCGGTCACAGCCTTGGGAACGGCAACCCCGGCGGCAGAGAGCAGAGCCTTGCCCTCGGCCTCGCTCAACATACGTGTGTCACGCGGGGGCATAGCCGGGAATGGCCGCCATCCCGCCGGGCCCGCCGGGGTCTGCGCGGCTTTGACCGCGGTCATCGCAGTTTCCAACCCGAAGAGTGGGCAGACACCTTGCCCGATTAGTGCTGCGGCGCGGGCCTCGCCAAAGTTCTCGGCCATCGAGGCGACCGGGAAGGCCGGCTTGCCAGTGGCCCGCTGCGCCGCGACAATGGCATCCAGCGCCGGCTGATAGCTTGATGTGTCGCAACGGTCTTCACGCGGCATGTCCAGGACGTAGAGGCCGGCATCATAGGCCTCCAGCATGGCGGTGAAAACTTCGGTCGTCTTCGGCCCGTCACCCCATATGAACGTGTGGTAGTCCAGCGGGTTGCTGATCGTGACAATCGGACCCAAAGTCTGGAACAACCGCGCCCGCGTCGCCTCCGTCACGGGCGGGAAATCGATGCCCAGAGGTGCGGCCAGATCCGCCATCAGCCCGGCCTCGCCGCCAGAGCAGGAGAGCGAGCACATCCGCGTGCCAAGCCCGGTGCCATGGACATGGAAGATCTTCAGCGTCTCGACCAGTTCGGACGGTGTGTTGACCTCCGCCACGCCGATCTGCCGCAGGAAGGCGCTGGAGGCAGCGCCCCCGCCGGCCAGCGAGGCGGTGTGCGAGGCGGCTGCGGTCCGCGACATCTCGGTCTTGCCCGACTTTATGAGGACGATCCCTTTGCCCATCGCCCGCGCCCGTTCGGCCAAAGCGGCAAAGGCCACGGCGTCATCGATCCCCTCAACATACATGCCCAAAGCTGTGACACGCGGGTCATCAATCAGCGCCCCCGCCAGTTCGGCCAAACCGACGACGGCGGCATTGCCAAGACAAGCCACATAGGCCACGGGCAGCCCGCGCTGCTGCATGCCCAGATTCACGACGATGTTCGAGGATTGGCTGACCAGCGCAACACCCTTCTCGACCCGAATGCCGCCATGCTGATCCGGCCACAGCAGCGCGCCGTCGAGGTAGTTGATGACCCCATAGCAGTTCGGTCCAAGGATCGGCATGTCGCCCGCGGCGGCGACCAATTGTGCCTGCAACCGGGGCTCGCCAGCCTCTGTCCAGCCCGCAGCAAAACAGATTGCGCCGCCGGCGCCCATTGCAGCCAGTTCGGCCACGATCTCGATGGTGGCAAAACGGTTGACGCCGATGAAGGTCGCATCCGGTGCGCCTGGCAGATCAGCCAGCGATATATAGGCCTTCAGCCCGCCAATTTCGGCCTTGGTCGGATGAACCGGCCAGACTTCTCCGGCAAAGCCCATCTTGCGGCATTGTTCGATGACATTTTGCGCCCAGCCCGCGCCCAGAACGGCGATGGATTTCGGGCGCATCAAGCGGTCAAGGCGCGTCATGCCCGACCTCCGCGCTGGTTGCCAGCGCCGGGGGTTCACACCCCCGGACCCCCATGGGATATTTGTGGACAGATGAAAGAGACACCGGGCGCCCTGCCCCGGTAAGTAGACGGAGCAGGGTTTCACCCGTCACGGTCATCGGCGTCCCCGCCTGTACCGTGTTCTGAGATTCGCGCAAATTGGTTAACATTTCGTTTTCATCTGTCCATAAATATCCCGGGGGTGCGGGGGCGGGCCCCCGCTCTGTCGGTTCAGGCTCCCAGCGGACGCAGAAGTTCGCGGCTGATGATGTGGCGCTGGATCTCCGAGGTGCCTTCCCAGATCCGCTCCACGCGCGCATCGCGCCAGATGCGTTCGAGGGGAAGCTCCTCCATCAGGCCCATGCCGCCGTGAATCTGGATCGCCTCGTCGGCGATCATCGCCAGCACTTCGGTGGCCTTCAGCTTGGCCATCGACATGTCGGCCTCGGTCACATTGCCCTTGTCGTATTTCCACGCGGCCTCGCGGGTGAGGAGTTCCGCTGCCTTCAACTCCATCGCCATGTCGGCGAGTTTGAAGGAAATGCCCTGAAACTTGCCGATCTGCTGACCGAATTGCTTGCGCTCTGCCGCATAGGACAAAGCGTGCCCCATGGCCCGTTCGGCCCGGCCGAGGCAGGTGGAGGCGACTTGCAGGCGGGTGGCGCCGAGCCACGAGTTGGCGACTTCGAAGCCTTTGTGGACCTCTCCAAGGATCTGGCGCTTGTTCAGGCGGCAGTCGTCGAATTCCAGCACCGCATTGGTATAGCCCCGGTGCGAGACGTTGCGGTAACCGTCGCGCACAATGAAGCCCTTGGTGCCCTTGTCGACGAAGAAAGCGGTGATCTTCTTCTTGGGGCCGCGAGGGGTGGCTTCCTCTCCCGTGGCCACAAACACAATTGCAAACCCCGCCAGATCGGCATGGCTGATGAAATGCTTTGTCCCGTTCAGGATCCAGTCATCGCCGTCTTGGCGGGCGCTGGCCTTCATGCCGCGCAGGTCGGACCCGGCGGCGGGTTCGGTCATCGCCAAGCAATCCCAGGTCTCGCCCCTGATGCAGGGCATCAGGTATTGCTCGCGTTGTTCGGCATTACCCGCCAGCAGGATGTTGGAGGGTCGCGCCACGCAGGTCCAGTGCAGGGCATAGTTGGCCCGGCCGAGTTCCTTTTCATACAAAAGCCAGGACATTGTGTCGAGGCCCGCACCACCCACCTCTTCCGGCATGTTGGCCGCGTAAAGCCCGGCTGCAATGGCTTTTTTCTGGATCTCGCGGATCAGGTCCAGCGGCAGGTGGCCGGTGCGTTCGACCTCGTTCTCATGCGGGTAAAGCTCGTTCTCGACGAAGGCGCGGGTGGCGTCGACGATCATCTGCTGTTCTTCGGTCAGTCCGAAATCCATGGCTTTCCGCTTTCCGGTTATTGGGGGTCAACGTTGTAGGTCATGCCGTCCACCGCCAGTGCCTGGCCCGAGACCATGCGCGCCGCGTCCGAGGCGAGGAAGAGCGCCATCTCGGCCACATCTTCCGGGTCGGTCAGGCGCTTCATGGCGGTACCCGAGGCATAGCCTTGCCGCACGGCGTCGGGGGTCAGGCCCTTAGCTTCGGCCTCGGCTTCGATCACCCGGTCGATGCGCGGCCCGTTGACAGAGCCGGGGCAGATCGCGTTGGCACGGATGCCGAAGGGGCCCAGCTCCATCGCCACGGTCTTCATCAGCCCTATAACGCCCCATTTCGATGCCACATAGGGCGCGCGGTAGGGTGTGCCGTAAAGGCCCGAGGTGGAGGAGATGAAGATCATCACCCCCTTACCCGCCGGTTTCATCAGCCGCGCGCCAAACTTGGCCGCCAGCATCGCGCCGTCCAGATTGACGCCAAGGCACTGGTGCCAGCCTTCCAGCGGCATATCTTCAATCGCCGCCGTCGGACCCTTGATCCCAGCATTTGCACACAGCACGTCCAGCCCGCCCCAAGCCTCGGTGATATCGGCGAACAGGGCTTCCATCCCCGGTTCGTGCGAGGCGTCGGCATGGCTGCCGCGCATGCCCGGCGGCAAGGCGGCAATCATGGCCGCATCGACATCGGTGACCCAGACGCGATATCCCGCGCCTTGGAAGGCCTTCGCCATCACAAGACCAATGCCATTCGCGCCTGCCGTGATGAGGACGGTCTTCATATCTTCTGCCCCACGGCCCGGCCAGCGCCCTCTGGCAACGGCAGGCCCGTATGGGCATCCGCGATCGATTTCAGCTTGGCGAAAACCTCCGCCGAGGCTGGAGCGGTCTTGCCGGTTCCCATGTCAACATGAAGGCAAAGCTGCTCCACGGTCGCCACGCAGTCCTCGCCCTTCATGATCCGCACGAAAGAGCGGAAGCGCTTTTCGTCGGCCGAGATGATCTGCAACTCGCCGCGTAGGCGGTCGCCCAGCTTGGCCTCTCCCAAGTGCCGGATGTGGGTTTCGGCGGAGTAATACGAATGCCCGCCCGCCACATACTCCATTCCCGCCCCGATCAGGCGCAGGAATGCGTCCACGGATTCCGAGTTGGCAAAGTAGTAGCGGCTTTCGGTCATGTGGCCGTTGTAGTCGATCCAACCCGGCAAGACCTGCATATGGGCCATGGTCAGGGGTTCGGCCTTGGGTGTCACATCGGTGGTATGGAAGGCCACCGCGCGGGCTTCATCATGGGCGCGCAGGACTTTGCCGGCACCCCAGTTGCGGTCCTTCAGGGTCCGCAGGAAGCCGATCAGGTTCTGGTCGCGGATGCGTTCCAACTCGCGGATGCCGTAAGCACCGGATTGGGCGTCGGACTGGGTGGCGACGAGGTCCACGAGGGCATCGTTGAACTCCGGCACGTCCATCAGCTTGGTCCAGGGCCATTTCAGCGCCGGGCCGAACTGGGCCATGAAGTGGCGCATCCCGGCCTCGCCGCCGGCCACGCGGTAGGTCTCGAACAGGCCCATCTGGCCCCAGCGCAGGCCAAAGCCCATGCGGATGGCGTCGTCGATCTCAGAGGTCGTGGCGACACCGTCCACCAGCATCCAGAGCGCCTCACGCCAGACCGCCTCAAGGAAGCGGTTGCCGATGAAGGCGTCGATTTCCTTCTTCAGGACCAAGGGGAACATCCCGATGTCCTTCATGATCTGGACGGTCTTGGCCACCACCTCGGGCGGGTTCTTGGGGGAGCCGGAAACTTCCGAGAGCGGCAGTAGGTAAACCGGGTTGAACGGGTGTGCGACGATGATGTTGTGCGGCGCGGGCGAGCCCTCTTGCAGGTCAGACGCCTTGAAGCCAGAGGTCGAGGAGCCGATCAGGATGCCCGGATTGGCCTGCTGCAACTGGGCATAGACCTTCTTCTTCAGGTCAATCCGCTCTGACACCGACTCCTGCACGTATTCCGAGCCCTCCACGGCCTCGCCAATCGTGTCATGGAAGGTCAAACGCCCCTCGGGCGGCATCGGCACATCCGACAGCGCAGGCAGCGCCAGCCTTGCATTCGCCAGCACGGCATTGATCTTGCGCTCCGCCTGTGGGTCGGGGTCGAAGACCTGCACGTTCCAGCCATTGAGCAGGAACCGCGCCGCCCAGCCCCCGCCGATAACGCCGCCGCCGATGATGGTTGCTGTTCTAGTCATGTCAGACACCCTTGAAGTATATCCCGAGCAACACGCCCGGAATTGGATAGAGGACCACCGCACTGACGGCCCAGACCGGAAATTCGGATTTCCCCTGCTGTCTGAGCAGGATAAATGCCTTTGTTACGGCCCCGACTGAAAACCCGTAGATCGAAATGCCGAGGACACCCACGATCAAGAAGGTTGCCAAGTCGTCGTCGGTGCTCGCCGCCCAAACCCTTGGTCCGACCAGCGTCAGGATGGCCACGCCGAAGAGCCAGGCCCCAAGCAACGCCCACAGAAGCCACCTCAAGCTGCCAAATACCGTTGGCAGCAGCCAAAAACCGATGAGGGGCGGACTGAGGAAGAGCCAGATAGACCAAGGCATTCGAACCTCTTATCGCGGCAACGGTGCCCGCTTCTCCAGCTTCAGCTTGGCCCGCACCTCGGCAGGCGTGATCACCCGCGCGCCGAGGTTGGAGATGATGGTCACAGCCCGCTCCACCAGTTGCGCGTTGGTGGCGAGCACGCCCTTGTCGAGCCAGAGGTTGTCCTCCAGCCCCACGCGGACGTTGCCGCCAGC